>NZ_CP072380.1:2702006-3004013 GCF_018128285.1 Atopobium sp. oral taxon 416 | reverse complement strand
CACGGCGCGGGGTGGCTCCATTGTGGACGTGACTTTCACCTAAGTCTTAAGCTCCACGAAGAACAAGGACCACGCACTCGACCCTTAAGGCGCACTAGTCCAAGGAAGACCTGCTATTTAAAGTCAAGGGGTAAACCCAAGATTTTCGATAGGAACCTTGAGAAGTGAATATGGGATAAAGAGTAGACATGCTGACGCGCGCCCCGCTGGGAGTGCAAGTGCGATTCAGATGTAGAAAAGGCTACCTTGCCGCCCTCCTGAAGATGTTCGGGTTGATGGTGCCTAGAAGGCGTGGGCTCCCAGGGGCGTTGCTCCTTCATGAGGGTTAGACACACGCCCATGAGCTTGCGAGCAACACCCGAGAGGGCTACGCAGTGGTGCTTTTTGTCTTCGCCTTCCCTGTTGGCGTAGTAGTCGCCGAAGTTATGGGTCGTATCTGCGCACACAGTCTGTAGCCTGCATGAGGGCCCACCTGAGATCTGCCGCAGCGCGCTTGGACATGGCTTTTACCCGATGCCACACTCTTACCGGACTTACTTTTGGTAGGGTCCATACCGGCATAGGCCATGAGCCGGTAGGCACCATCGAAGCGCTCAGCGCGCCGATCTCGCCTGCGATAATCAAGGCCAGCGCGATTCAGATGCCAGGGACGCTGAGCAGCCACCTACCGCTTGCCTTGTCGAGCAAGCAGGTAAGTTCAAATTCCACCTCGTCGATCTGGCTGCAGACGAGCTTAAGCTCCTCATGGAAGAGTCTGAGCTCGAAGGTGAGCGTCTTTGAACCGAAGCTGACTGCAACCGATGCTTTCGTGGCGGC
The DNA here is from genome assembly GCF_018128285.1 of Atopobium sp. oral taxon 416. Lineage (NCBI taxonomy): Bacteria > Bacillati > Actinomycetota > Coriobacteriia > Coriobacteriales > Atopobiaceae > Atopobium > Atopobium sp. oral taxon 416. The sequence goes on along the minus strand of NZ_CP072380.1, from coordinate 3,003,197 downwards.
CTTCAGCTCCTCGGCCTTCTTTTGGCCGCAGTTGGAGCAGAAAGCTTCCTTCAGTGTGCACTCGAGCGTGCACCTGTCGCTTAAGTGTGTCTGCTGCGGCGTGGCACAATGTTCGAGCAGCGAGCCGCTAGGTGGGCCTAAACGAGCCGCTGAACAGGCCATCGAGGATGGCTGTGGCGCGGTTTTTGAGCATGGTCGAGCTCTTCGGCAAGCGACATGTAGTAGCGCGCCAAGCGCGAGCAGCTCCCCGCTCGCCTCGTCGCTCAGTGCGCAGGGCTCATAGCGATTGTAGCGCATAAGGTCTGCGATCATGGGCTGCACCGATCGCATCGGTCTTGAGCGTGCGCAGCGTCATAGCCATAAGCGGCCATGAAGTTAAACAGGGCAACCCAGTAGTGCCCCGTGGCCTCAATACTAGCCAGGCTGCCCTCTGGACCGATACCGGCCTTCTTCAGCCGATCGAGCAGCTTTTTGAAGCCTGCCGGCGGTGTTGGCAAATCTGAGTGACTCGATGAGGGTCCCTCCATCCTCACCCACGGCTGACAGCACATAGAAGCGCTTAGCGATGTCTATGCCGATGTATACCATGCAGCTACCTCCTACCTCTTACTTGACTGAGGGGCTAAGGTTTTCCTCTGGTCTTTGCAGGCGCAACCTCATGGGGACATCCATCGCCTAACGACATCTTGCCTAATTCGCGTCCAGCTGCGGGCCAAAGGCGCCAGCCGTCTGCAAGAGCCAAACTCCAGCAGAACATGCCAAGTGCCCTGCGTCCCATGCACACCCTTTATCCCATATCCGCGTCTACAGGAAAAGAGCGCGGCCACTGCGCGAGAAGTGGCAGAAAGAATATATGAGGCAGCACTTGTAGGCCACTGTGTCGAGCGTGTCGAGAAGGACTATGGCGAAGAGAAGCACACACCCAAAGATGTCATCCGGCAGACCCGGATGGGATATTTCTCGTTCTGCAGCAACCTTGATCTTCCAGCGAAGGAGATCTATCTCGACTACAAGAAGCGATGGGACATCGAGCAGTGCTTCGACTATCTCAAGAACAGCACTATTTTAAGTGCTTCCCATGCACACACGGATGATTACTTTCGTGGCTGGGCATTCCTGAACCACATCAGCCTGCTGTACTACTATGGTCTGCTGAACGCTCTCAGAAACGCAGGGCTTACGGATAAGTTTTCTGCGGAAGATGTCCTGAAACTCACAAAGAACATTTACCGTGTGGATAACGGAAACAAGCAGGGGTTCAAGGTATCCGCAATCCAGAAGAAGACCGGGAGCGTGCTGGATAAGCTCGGCGTCGACTTATTACGTAAAATTTGAGGTTACAGTGTTTCTATAGCAGTGACGTGTACACATCGGAAGCTGTAGCTCTCTCCGTCCGGCATTTTTGTGGCGCCGGCACGAGAACCCTAAGCATCACGAAGACGGCAGTATCTATTCCTTGACGAACGTTTCTGTATAGGCAATGCCTTCGCCGATACATCGGAGAGCTGTCATAGGGGTGTTCCGATAGTTTTGTCAACTGATTTTTCTAGCTAGACACAACAATCCGGATTGCTAGGTATGCTGCTCGGGCCTGGGGACGACCTCCAGGCCCGTCTTCATCTTCGAGAAGAGCTTGAGCCGCTTCTTCTTGCAGTTGACCGCCTCCCACTGCCCGAAGCGCCTGCATGCCTTGACCATCCTGGCATCGAGCAGGGTGTTGTTAAAGTCAACCCCAGACTTACCGATTGAGGGTGGTAACGGTTTTCCGCACCATTTCACCTACAAACCTAAGCTCCCAGCGCAAGGCCGAGGCTCTGCCTGAACTCCATCGGGCTCATCCCTCCTCTCGCCACTGCTAGCATCAATGCCTTGTGCTTGGCCATAGGACATTAGCCCCTTCCGCTGTCGTGGCATCTCCCATTGGATGCCTTGCAGCGGATGCTACATTTCGGTAAACGGTAAGTGGACCTATATTGTCTACATAAATACCTTTAACTGCGCAAACACTTTAGACTAATCCATTTTACGGTCAATGAAGTATCGTTTACCGACTACTCCGCTGCAATTTATTGTGAAGCACTTTTCACTAGTGTGTGTGATTTGTGCCACATAGAATCTTTACTGACAGGAAAGAGCTGGATGCAAAGGCACCTGCGTTTCTCATGTGAGGGGAGGTTAGATGTTAGGTAAAGAAATCATCATGCGAGAGCTTGCCGAAATCGACCTCGATGTTGACAACTACGAGCAGGTCTTCGACATCATGGGAGCAAGGTTCCTCGAGAGGGGCTATGTGAATGAAAAATACCTTCCCACAATTAAGGAACGCGAGGCGGAGTATCCGACCGCGCTTCCAGTTGACCCGTATCCAATTGCCATTCCGCATACCATGGCCAAGGCAATTATTAAGCCGTTTATTGCTCCCGTTCGTCTTTTGCACACCGTTCCCTGGGGAGATATGTCCGATCCTGAGAACAGGTTTGATGTGAAGCTTGTTGTCATGTTGGGCTTTAAAGATCCTGGTGAGCATATAGAGCTGCTCCAGATTCTTATGCACAATTTCCAGAAGCCAGAGTGGGTGAATCCTCTCTTCGAGGCCAAGACTGTCGACGAGTTCTATAACGCATTCATAAAGATGGAGTGGACGCACGACTGAGTTGTGCATGCGAGAGCCGGAGAGGTCAGCCAAGAGTTGACTGCATAGGACAAGGGGGAAGTCATGTCAGTAAAAGTTATCGTTGCGTGTGGTAGTGGTGTTGCTACGTCGCAGACTGTGGCATCCAAGGTCAATCGTATGCTCGATAAGGACAAGATTGATGCCCATGTTGAGGCCGTCGACCTGAAGAGCGTCGGCCGCTATCTCAAGGATGCAGCTGCGTATATCACAATCGTTCGTGATGAGAAGAAGTACGACCTTCCTATTATCGACGGAATTGCATTTCTGACTGGTGTTGGACAGAAGCAACAATATGAGAAGCTTCTGAAGGCGATCAAAGAATACAAGGGCTAGTTAGCACGTGAGATTTCTTACATCTAGGGATGAAGAGATCTGATAGGGAATGGGCTAATAACACTAGAGAGGTGAGAAAGTATGGACCTTGCAGCCGCAAGCTCGTGGATTAACGGCTTCCTCAGCTCAGTTGGAGCTGCTGTTTTTGTTCCATTAATCATGATCATTATGGGCCTTATCGTTAGGATGAAACCCAAGGATGCCATCTCTGCTGGTATTCTCCTCGGTGTGGCATTTACCGGAATGTCTATGCTTATTAGCTACATGAGCAGTATCATCCAACCCGTGGGCGAGGCAATGCTTAAGCATTTAGGAATTAATCTTCCCATCCTTGACGGAGGCTGGACGACCATGGCTGCCATTGCTTGGTCATGGCCTTACGCCATCCTTATGTTCCCTCTGATGATTCTTATTAACATCGTTATGCTTATCGCTAATAAGACGGATACTTTCAACGCCGATCTCTGGAACGTGTGGGGCAAGATCTTCACTGCGGTTGGCGTGGTCGGTCTTACCGGAAACGTGCTCCTTGCCTTCGTTATTGCGGCGATTCAGATTGTGTTTGAGCTTAAGACTGCAGACCTCTTCAAGGACGAGATTAATGAGCTCACTGACATTCCTGGTGTTACCTGCACTCATAAGATGGTTTTCCTTGCTGCAATCTTCTATCCGATTGACAAGGTTCTGCGTAAAATTCCTATCCTTAATCGCAAGGCTGATGCCGAGGCACTGCATGACAAGATTGGCATCTTCGCAGAGAATCACGTACTTGGATTCATCCTTGGCTGCCTCTTTGGTTTTCTTGGCAGGTATGATGTCGGCAAGTTGCTCACGCTTGGAGTCCAGTGTGCGATGTGCCTGACTCTTTTCCCGGTGATTTCCAAGTACTTCATGGGAGCCCTATCGCCCATCTCTGAGGCAGTCTCTGACTATATGCATGGCAAGTTCGAGGGACGTACTCTTGTTGTTGGCCTTGACTGGCCGTTCCTCGGTGGTTCCAACGAAATTTGGATTACGATCATCATCAGCATCCCTCTTACGGTCCTCTTCGCGTTCATCTTTCCTGATAACAAGATTCTGCCTTTCGCAGGTATCGTCAACATTGCACTTGTTGTTCCTGCTTATCTTGTTACTAAGGGGAACCTGCCTCGTATGATTATTCTGAGCGCTATCGGTATTCCTATCTTCCTGCTTGTCGGTACTGCATTCGCCCCGTTCGTTTCCAAGCTTGCTCTCACAACTGGCGCCGTGGCAAAGAGTGCGCTGGGTGCCTCTGGCCTTATCTCCAACTCCAGTATTGATGGTCCTTGGTTCACTTACGCATCCTCTCAGTTCCTTGACTTCAAGAATGGTAACTACCTCCCGCTTGGAATGCTGATTGTCTGGCTGGCTGGTTACTTCTTCATGTATCACGATATCAAAAAAGCTGCAATGGGGGTAAAGGAGCAGGATACCGAGACAGCTGAGTCAACTGAGGTCTCGGCAGAGTAGTAAGAGAATTGCATCAGACCGGCACTTTCAAGCAGGTTTGTGAAGCAGCCGGTGGGCATAAATGAAGTTCACCGGCTGCAATCGTAGAAAAGGAGAGCATTATGCTCGAAGAACTCAAGTTTAAAGTCATGAACGTTGCAAAGCAGGCTCAGCGCGAAGGAATGTGTAAGCATAAGTCTGGTAACTTTTCCGCTCGTGATGAGGAGACTGGCCTTGTAGTTATTACTCCCACGAGTGTGGACCGCGAGGACTTGGTTGTGCCCGATATGATCGTCATGGATCTCGACGCAAATGTGGTTGAAAATCAGACTGGCCTTCGCCCGACTTCTGAGTCTCTGATGCATCTTAAGATTTATCAGACGCGCCCTGACGTGAAGGCAATTGCGCACACTCATTCCCAATATGCAACTACGTTTGCCATCCTCAAGAAGTCCATTCCTGCTGTCGTCTACGAGCTCGTGAATCTCAATTGCTCTAAGGCACGCATTCCTGTCGCTCCATATGGTCGCCCTGGCACTCCCGCACTTGCAAACTCTGTAGTTGAGCCTGTGAGGGAAGCGGATGTCTTCCTGCTTCAGGGGCATGGGTCGGTTGCCGTTGACGAGGACAATATCGACGAGGCATACCTCAAGGTATGTTATATCGAGGAGCTTGCCGAGCTTTACTACCATGCTCTGATGGTCAATGGTGGCAAGGAGCCTAAGTCGTTCCCGCCTGAGGAGCTCCAGAGCTGGGAGTATCCAAAGGAGATTAAGTTCCCCAACCGTAAGTAAAGTCCCTACCCTTCATGAGCCGTCCGTCTACGTCCCTTGTGCGGGGGGGGAGACGGTTATATAGGAGGAGTCGCGGTATCCGTACTACTTGGAGTTAACGAGTGAGTAAGAAGAGGAGAAAGAAGAACGTTCCGTCTTCTCAACATTCCGGTTCTGGTAAGGCGCAGAAGAAGGACGGCTTTAGCCTTCCGGAGGTTAGCGAGACTAGGAATCCTGCTCCAATTACCGTTGGAGAGCGGGTCGTTACTTTCGTAGAACTTGCTGTTGTTTGTGTTATCTGGCTAATTGCTGCCTTCAGGTTCTTCCCTATCAAAGAGATGGTCGGGACATTTGCAATCGGAATCGTATATTTCATTGGTGTGTTCTCCATGTATGTGGTCCGAGCTGCACTGGAGGCAAGACGAAGGTATGGTAAGCGAGACAGAAAAAGGATTTTCTATTACAGCCAAATGGTTAAGGGCGATCAAAAGTGGTCACTCTACATAAGCCTCTCGTTCTTTGCGGCATCGATTTTTTTGCGCTGGATAGTGCCATCTCCAAACTTCAATATGGTAGGCATTGATATCGCAACATCCTTCTATCTGGGATACATCTGGACTGCCAAGTATAAAGGTGAGGAACCACTACCATACGAGTATATGGAGACAGTGTTTCTCATCCTTACCACGTTCACTAATTACATCGTCTATTTCTTTGGAAGATAGAGGCGGGCAATGAAGAAGATCATCAATACGCCCGAAGAATATGTAGATAAAATGCTTCAGGGCATTTATGCGTCACTCCCAGACAAGGTTAAATGCGCTGCAGATGATTTGCGTTGTTATTACACTGCACATAAGAAGCCTGGAAAAGCAACCATCATTACTGGTGGAGGTACTGGGTACCTGTCCCTCTTCCTGGGATATGTGGGTGATGGGCTAATTGATGATTGCGGCATAGGTGGTGTGTTCCAGTCACCGTTGGCAGAACAGATATACAACATTACAAAGGAGGTCGAGTTTGGAACTGTCATACCCTACCTTTACGGAAATTATACTAGCGACATCATGAACTTTGATATGGTATCCGAGATGCTTGAGATGGATGACATCGAGTGCAAGTCTCTTGTGGGTGCTGATGATGTTCTCTCTAATAAGAATCCTGAGGTGCGTCTCAGAGTTGCAGGTATCTACTTTATGTACAAGGCTGCCGGAGCGAAGACTGACGAAGGTGGGATCCTGGAGGAGGTATATGAGGCCACGAAGAAAGCCGGAGAGAGTGTTTGAACTGCCGGCCTTGCACTTACCCCGTGCATAGTCCCCGGAGTAGGTCATCCGAATTTCGGGCTCAAGGATGATGAGATGGCTTCAGTATGGGTATCCATGGCAAACCTGGTGTTTAGAATGGTCCGATTAAGACTGCCGATGAACTGGCGGAAGAGTCTGTTGGAGAAATTCTGGAGGATATACCCGTTAATTCAGGTGAAGAGGTAGCCTTTCTGATTAACGGCTTTGGCGCCTCGTCTGTCGAGGAGCTCTATATCCTCAATAATTCCGTGAGAAAGCAGCTTAACGATAAGGGGATAAATGTCTGGCGTCCATGGACGGGTGAGTATACGGCCTCAATGGAGATGGGTGGAGCTTCGATTTCCATCTACAAGGTCGATGACGAGCTCAAGGGCTATCTCGAGCACCCTATGGCCACTCCGTTTATCTGCCAGAAGTAGTGCTTTTTACAGAGTTAGGAGGCAGTAGATAATGGACAAACTCACAATTGACGATGTTCCCAAGATGTTTGATTATGTTGGCAAATTATTTGCTGACAAGAAGGATGAGCTCTGCCAAATGGGCGCTGTTATGGGTGAAGGCGATCTCGGTCTTACCAGGAGCAAGGGCTATGGTGCCTTAACAGGTTTCTTGCGCGAATTAGTTGGAGAGGGTAGCATAAAAAAATGCTCTTCAAGGGCGCTATGAAGATACAGAATACTGTGCCCTCTACGATGGAAACCCTCGTGTCATCTGGGTGATGCAGGCAGGCAAGGCTCTCAAGGGAAAACCTGAGGTTGCACCTTCGGTTATGGTGACGTACGTGGAAGCGTTTGCCGAGGGTATCAAGAAGCGCGGCAAGTGCGAGCTTGGGGACAGAACGATTCTCGATTCGGTAGATGTGGCAGCAGAGGGCGCACGGAGTCTGATTGATGCGAGCTTCCTTAAAGTAATGGATACTGCGGTCGATGGAGCAAAAAGGCTATGAAGCTATGAAAGAGATGCTCCCGAAGTTTTGGAAGGCGGCAGTGTACGTAGCGAAAGCCAAGGGAGGTACCGACTAAGGGACACTTGCTGGTCAACGTGTGCTGCAGGGGCTGCAGACCTATTTTGTGGAAGAGCAGTAATTGAAACTAGAGGAGTGTCTAAGAGCTTTATTTGATCCAATCGGCGGGGAGAGGCTCTCTCCGCTGCACCTCATAGAAAGGACGTGTAGTTTTCATGCTGTATAACGACCCAAAGAGTTTCAGGGAAGACATGCTGAAGGGTTACGTTGCTGCGTATCCTGAATATGTGACTCAAGTGCCTGGCGGTGTGGCTCGCGCTACGAAGATACCAACTGAAAAGGTTGCGATTATCAATGGGGGCGGATCAGGTCACTACCCAGCCTTCTGCGGAATTGTTGGCGATGGCTTTATGGATGGCACCGTGGTTGGAAATGTCTTTACGTCCCCATCTACAGAAGATGTCCTGGGTGTTGCGCACGCTGTTGAACATGGTACCGGCCTCTTTATCATTGGTGGTAACTATGCAGGCGACAAGATGAATTTCAACATGGCACGAGACCGCTTGAGAGAGCAAGGAGTCAACTGCCGCTCCTTCTACATCACTGATGACGTGAGTTCCGCATCACCAGAAGAAGCTTCGAAGAGGCGTGGAAACGTAGGTACATTTATGGTGTTCAAGGCGGCAGGTGCTGCTGCAGCGGCGGGTCTATCACTAGATGAGGTAGAGAGAGTTACAAAGAAGGCCAACGACCGGACGAGAACTATGTCAGTAGGCTTCCGTGGCTGCACGCTTCCTGGAGAGGATGCACCTCTGTTTCACGTGCCACACGGTCGTATGGAAGTTGGCCAAGGCATCCATGGAGAGCCTGGTGTTGGTGAGGCGGATCTTGAGAGTGCTGGTGGTGTTGCGCAGCTACTTGTTGATCGCGTTCTTGCTGAGGCACCAATAAATAACAACAAGAGGATAGCAGTCATTCTTGATGGTCTTGGCTCAACGAAGTATGAAGAGCTTTTCATTGTGTGGGGAACAGTCAGAGAGCTACTTGAGAGGAGAGGCTATACGCTCGTTCACCCGCTTGTCGGCGAGTACGTCACGTCTCTCGATATGGAGGGTATTGCGCTTGCAGTGGAATATCTCGACGATGAGTTGGAGAAGGCGTGGCTCGCACCATGCGACACTCCGTCGTATCGTCTTGGCGGGGGGACGATGTTATCTGGCACGCGCGTCACATATACCACGGGAATAGAAGATACAGTGGTGTTCAGCAAGGGGTCCGAGGCATCTGAGAAGGCTGCTGATTATGTAATTGACGCACTTGATCGTATGCGCACTGCAATCGTAGACGCCGAACAGGATTTGGCAAAAATTGATGGTGTTGCTGGTGACGGTGACCACGGCCGTGGAATGGTGAAGGGAACGACTTTCGCGGCTGAGGCGGCGGCTAAAGCGCATGATCGTGGAGCTGCTCTTGGATCAACTCTTCGCGAAGCAGGCCATGCATGGGCGGCAAAGGCGGGGGGCACTTCTGGAGTCTTGTGGGGCTCCGCTCTGGAGGCGGCGGGCGACTCGCTTGGCGACAACGCTAATTCATATGGAACGGTAGATGCTGCTAAGGCAGCACATGCCGCGTTGGATAAGATGGAGAGTCTAGGCGGCGCGCATCCGGGAGACAAGACCATGCTCGATGCGCTTGCTCCGTTTGTGGAAGAGCTTGATAGACAGGCAGAGAAGGGAACTTCTCTGAAGGATGCTTGGGGTGCCGCGTCGGCAGTTGCGCAAAAGGCAGCAGAGGCGACCAAGGATCTTCTTCCGAAGGTTGGGCGAGCACGGCCTGCTGCAGAACGTAGCTTTGGCACACCCGATGCGGGTGCCATCTCGATGGCGCTTTGTATGAAGGCAGTAATGCCCAAGGATTAGAGATGAGCCAATGGCTCGCTAGGGAAACGATGATTAATTCGCCTCGATGAGGTCACTGGGGCTGCACGCTGTATGACATCGGTTCAAAATGTCTCGAACCACACAGTGCCCATACTCACATAGATGCCTATCTGTCTTCTGGATATGGTATAGCTACATCCACACATTCCAGCATATCCAAAAAGACAGATATGGACAGATAGATGAGCTTTTAGGACCTTAAATCCTAAGGTCTAAGGAGAAAGACTGGGTGAGAGGCATCCCTGGAGCGGATGGATACAATCGTTGTGTGAGATAGCTGGATTGTTCTGGTAGATACCAGCTACCACTGACAGGCTCTTGTCAGGCATGTGCGCGCTGCAAAGACAAAGCTTTAGATAATATGAAGTGACCTCACATTAGTAGCAACGTGGATTTGCCGCTATACGATAGGTGTTTAACATAAAGTAAGCTGGTTTACCACATACAAAAGCAGATCACTAATGAATAGAGTACTCAAAATCGCAATGGATGTCCATAGTTCGAATTACACTTTGTGTGCAATGGAGCCTGTGGTTGGGGCAGAGGACAGGGTCTTCGCCAACATCCAGGTACCCCCTGATTATAAAAACGTTCTCCAATTTATTGAGAACCTTAAAAAGAAACTTGGCCTTACCGATACTTATTCTGTTGAATGCGGCTACGAAGCCGGATGTCTTGGATACTCCTTATACCATCAGCTAACGAACGCCGGTGTAAAATGCGTCATTCTTGCGCCGAGCACAATGCTAGCCCCTCAGGGCAAGCGGGTGAAGACGGATGCACGTGATGCCAACATGATCGCTCAGTGTCTTTGCTATGGCGGATATCTTGCGGTTCATGTTCCCACCGATAAGGATGACTCTGTAAAAGAATATCTTCGTATGAGGGATGACCACAAACTGGCACTCAAGAAGATCAAACAGCAGATCAATGCTTTCTGCCTGCGTCATGGCTTCTTCTATGATGGCAACAAATGGACAATCAAGCACTGGAACTAGCTGAAGACACTTGGAACTGGATGATCTGCTGCGCGAGACCCTCGACGAGTATCTGGCATCCTATAAGGAACACTCATCAAAGATCGAACGCTTCGACAAACGGATCGAGGAACTTGCTGGCGATGATGATTACAAGGAAAGTGTCAAAAAGCTTGGCTGTCTTCTCGGTATAAAGACTCATACGGCACCTTCACTGATTGTAGAAACCGGCGATTTCAGTCGTTTTGCCAAAGGCAATACCTATGCTGCATTCCTCGAGCTTGCGCCGGGAGAATCTTCCAGTGGAACAAAGATCCAACGTAGCGGAATTTCAAAAGCTGGCAACAGTCATCTTCGTACGCTTCTCATTGAAGGGGCAAAAGGAATCTGCAAGGGACAGATCAGACATAAATCCAAGGAACTGCGCTGCAGGCAGGACGGAAATACAGCTGATGTCATTGCATATGCTGACAGAGCAAACACAAGACTTCGAAGCAAGTATTACCGCATGATCCGCCATGGGAAAAAAAGAAATGTAGCGGTTGCTGCAGTTGCCAGGGAACTTGCCTGCTTTGTATGGGGAATGATGACAGGCACTATCGCTTTCAGAGAAGCCTAAAAGAAGGCAGCATGAGTAACATCTGGTCCATTTGTCTGTCAAGGGTGCTACGCACCGCTTACGCGGCAAGTCCTGTGACAGCTATCTGTCCATGATGTCTATGGGCAGCCAAGGCATAAATCCACAGGAATCTGCGGATTTATGCAGTAATAGACAAAGTAAATACCTGACAGCATCTGGAGGGAGCTGTGATCACTGTAAGGTTTAAGCCATCCGCGTCCATCCTATGTTGGCACTGGAAACAGAAATCCACGCTTTTAGATCGCAGAGCTCATGGCAAAACCATTAGCCTGTTGGTAGCCAATCCACGTATAACAGAGTGGCCACATGCCGGGAACTGTTAAATCAGAGCTCTTTCCAGATGCTGTCAGAGAAACACAAATGTGGCTAGCCAGGGGGGGAAATTTCCTGAAATTGCCTCTTGACAACGGTCACTTCATAACAGGATGTAGCCTGCTTTAGGTCATGTTCGCTCTCTTAAGACGAGGAAACCTAAGGATGCTATCCTGGATTGCCACTCCTGGCAGCGCTTCTGTGCACGCAGACCTCATGCAAGCGCAGGTGCCAGACACAACAACGAGCGCGAAGATGTGTCATAACCTTAAAGCGAGAGGAGTTCGGCAAGGCTATGCTTCACGATCTGAACTTAGAAGCTTGAAAAGGCAGGGATCACGGCGCGGGGTGGCTCCATGGTGGACGCGACCTTCACCTGGGCCCTAAAGCTTCACGAAGAACAAGGACCACACACGTAACCCTTAAGGCGCACCAGTCCAAGAAAGGGGGAGCCTGGCGTATCGGATACAAGGCACATATCGGTGTGGATGCCGCAGGCGGCCTTGTGCATGGTGTGGAGACGATCGCCTAGAATGTATCTGACATATCCTGTGGCACATACACTCATAAGGGAAGATGATAGGTTTTGCTGCGCAGACTTTAGGCTATATAGGTATAGCGAAGCGCCCTTAAGGACGCATAAAGACCCACACCTCTCATCTATGCGCTAAAGCGTTGCTAAGGAAGCCTTCGACTAGAGAGGGCCTTGCCTGTGCACTCTTCTCCGAGAAGGGCATCGAGTCCAGGAAGGCATCTGGCCACTCAAAGGTAGAGCATCCCTTCCTTATCGTGAAGCGGCGCTTCTGCCCCTTAAGGAAGCGCTACAGGAGGATAGAGAAGATGCCTGCACACTCGATGTCTGCTTCGCCCTTGCAAACCTTACCCATGTGCATCTCTGCCGGCAGGCTGCACCTCCCGGCTCTCAGCGTCGCTTGATCCGTCTTGGAGCCTTATTGCGGTGCATGGGGCAGGACGGCGGCTCCTGCACGTGCTGGATAGGTATCCTTCCCTGCCTTTCCCACATTCCGGCCTAGAAAAGTCGTGTGGTCGGTCCTCTCTGACACGTTATGGGACATTAATCATCGTTTCCCTAGGTTCTCTAACTCTTTGATTCCGCCCATTACAGTGAGAGCCAGCCCCTGGGGACTTCTTCGAGCTTTGGGGTTTTCGACAATGAGGTGCCTGCGGATTCCCTAACCTTGTAGATGGCCCTGAAAGGGGCTGCTGGCTAGCCTTTCCCGGACAGCCGTATGTCCCTGCCTCTCGCGAAGGCCCGGGAGGTGTTGCTGCTAAGGGATGGTGGTCTGTCTGAGAACGGCTGATAGGGATGTGCCACACGATAAGCAGGGTAGTGTGGATGTCGTCCCTCAGACACGCTGGCTAGCCGACCTAAGAGGAGATGACCACCATGGAGTGCAAGCAGAAAGACTGGTTCGGGCCACAGCGCTTCTATCTCGGGATAGATGTCAGGAGGCCATTTCACTGGGCAGTGAACCTGAAACTGGGTGGCACCATCGAGATCAGCTACAGGCAGGACAGGTGCCAGGAGAACATCGAGGCTCTGCTCGACGAGGCGGGAGAGGGCGCCCTGGTCAATTGTGGACCAGAAGAACAACATCGGCTCGCTTATCGTGTACAGGTGGTGCGCGAAAAGGATTAATGTTAGATACCTTCCCGGGGAAGGCGATGAAGTACGCCCGGGAGATGTTTCCCGGAACGGCCAAGAATGACCGAACAGATACCGAAGCCATCGCGCAGGCGGGGATCGGGATCAGGACGGCCATCAGGCCGATAGCCGAGACCGACGACCTCAGCACCTGCGTCTCGCTGCTGTCCTTACAGCTCTCATATGCCACGAGGCGCGCCGGCCCGCAACAGGCTCCATGCGGTGCTTCTTAAGTCCGACCCCGCCGCCGAGCCCGCAGGGGATCTCTCGAGCGCATGACAGCTCGGGGCCATGGCCGAATACGAGGGGCAAAGGGCCTTGCCGCTACAGGCAGGAGGTACTACTGCACGCTGTGCGCGAGGCATGGCGCCTGCGCCCAGGCAAGGGACACCTTCTGGAAGCTGTCCCACGCTCTTCTCCTCCCCATCCTTCCATCCCGATGCAAAGGACATGCTGGCAAGCAGCCTTGCCAGGGAGATCCTTGCGGCCAGCTCCGAGAGGGGCGGAGCTCTCCGCGGAGCTGGGGCGCCTGCTCCAGGACGATAAGACCTACCGCTGCCTGCTCACCATCTTGGGCATAGGGCCCAAGAGCGCCTCGGTCCTCGCCGCCTCGCTCTTCCTAAGAGACAGCAAGCTCGCCGCATACTGCGGCCTTACTCCCGCAGACCATGATTCCGGGTCGTCCATAAGGTCGCAGAAGAGCGCCCATAAAGGCAACAAGATCCTCAAGAACCTTCTCATATTCAGCTGCAACTCGCTCGTGGGGACGAAGAAGCGCTTCGGGAAGCACCACGATGCTTGGCCCCGCAAGGGGCATGAGGCACAACAAGGCGCTCAAGGCAGTGGTCCGCAAGAGGTCCCGGGTCATCTATGCAATGATGCGCGATGGAGTGCCGTATGTGGAGCCGCCGGCGGACGATGCAGAAAAGTCACCTGCTGTGGCTTGACAATTAGAAGGGCATCATAGGGACACCCCAGTTACCAGCTGCCTTATCGTATAGTGCAGAAGCAGTTTAAATCCACGGTAGAGCACGTAAAAAGATACTCTGACCACCTTATATGTGAGATGATAGAAGCGTTTTTGAGCAAGCAGCGCTGCAAACCTGTATATAGCTCAGAGACCTATCAGACCCCATACAAAGCACCTCGAGGGGTCGTGTGCACACAACGCATCGTGAGGAAGGAGCACCACACCCGTGAAAGCCTCCCCATCATCCGACACTTTTATCGAGATACTCAGGCGAAATAAGGCGTATATCTTCGCACTGATAGCACTCATGATCCTCTTCGCAATCCTCGAAGACCTCTTTACCGGGAACATCCTCCATATGGATGGAATAGCCTACAACCTCTTTGTCGTGAAACTGCGCCGCAGATGGCTCACTCCTTATATGGAACAGTTTTCCGATCTTGCCTCCCCTGTCATCCTGGGAGTGTTCTGTTTGATTGTCATTTCCCTCACTTCCGGGGAGAGACTGGGACGCTGCATTCTGATCAATCTGGTCTGCGCCGTAGCGTTGAATTTCATTCTCAAAGATATCATCCGGCGTCCCCGCCCGGAAGGTTTCCGCCTGATCAGCGAGGTCGGCTTTAGTTTCCCCTCAGGCCATTCAATGGTAGCGATGGCATTCTTTGGATTGATTGTCTGGATAATTTGGGTCTATCAGAAAAATAGGGCACTCAAGTATATCTCATGTGCCCTGCTGTGTTTTGTAATCGCAATGGTCGGCATCAGTCGTATCTATCTTGGTGTTCACTATGCCTCTGATGTGGTATCGGGCTTTTGCATCTCACTGCTCTGGCTCGTGTTCTATACTCACACGATCGCTCCATACTACATGGGTACGCACGTAACCCATGCTTTCAACAAGGAGGCACAACCGAAGCATATGAAAGCGTAAACAGGCTGCTCCAACCAAAGCGCGATGAATCAAGAAAGAGTGGCCTCACCATGAGAAGCCGATAGAGGCAGGATCCAAGTGGATAATCTTTGCATCCTGCACTTCTCCGCTATCCACGACAATCCATCCCATAGTCGGGCCATCTTCAGCGCGCGGGAAGGTTGGAGAACCAGGATTCATCACCAAAAGGCGCTTCTTGGATTGGTCGATAAAGGGTTTGTGCGTATGACCGCAGATCTCGATACCGCCGAGCTGGGGCATCAAACGCTCCCGATAGTGGCAGACCTGCCACAGCAATCCCCCATAGATGAAGTGAAGATTCTTCTTCACCTGAGGGGCAAAGGAAAAGCCGTAATCATTGTTACCGAGACAGAGCTTCAATAGGGCAATGTTTTCCAGTGTTTTGATATCCTCAGAGGAACAGATGTCTCCAGCATGCACGATCAGGTCGGCATGCTGGAGATGCTTAAGCAAATCTTTACTGAGAAAGCCGTGTGTATCGGATACGACTGCGACCTGTTTTGCCACAATGATCCCTTAGAGTCCGAGTGCGTGTTTCAACTGCACAACACGTCTGCGTGAAACAGAGATCTTCTTGTCGGTGATGCCATTGACTCCGAGCTGCAGAATACCGCTCGGCAGCACCTCAACGTCCTCCACGTACTGGAGGTTCACGATATAACCTCTATGGACACGGAAGAATCCGTGCGGGATAAGCTCCTTCTCTAAGCGGGCAAGGGAGATTGTAGAGAGATAGCGATCGGTGTCCGTGTATATACAGGAGTAATCGTCCTTGGCCTCAATGTAGCGGATGCGGTCAATTGGCACGAGGACTTTACGCCCACCTTTTTCGACCGGGATGCGCTCAATGGAGGCTCGCTTCTGCTGCTCCGGCTTGATGTGCGCCTGCACCTTGTCGAGCGCCTGATTGAGGCGGTCGGTCTCGACCGGCTTCATCAGATAGTCCACCGCGTTCACATCAAAGGCTTCAAGTGCATACTCGCTGTAAGCTGTGACAAAGACAACCGCAGGGGGATTTCTCAGTTTATGCAGGGCTTCTGCCAATTGCATGCCAGAGGTTTTCGGCATTGAGATGTCCATAAACATGACGTCCGGACGTCCCTCCATCAGCTTCTCAACAGCCTCCCGGGCACTGCCAGCTTCAGTGATTTGGTCAACGCGACCGGTCTGTCGAAGAAGATATCTAAGCTCCGAGCGTGCAGGTACCTCGTCGTCCACAATCATAGCGCGCAACATTGGTGAAAAGACCTCCTTGATACTTTGAACGCCCTATCAAGTTTACCTATATTTTTAAAGGTTTAACGGCCTGTAGGTGAAAGCCTTCATCACACAGCATCATAACCGCTACTGCTTTGATAAATCAAGCGTCTTGGCAACCCCTGCAAGGCGCAGCGCTACCTGTGTGCCCCTGTCGACCTGGCTCACGACCTCTAATCCGGAACCAGGACCGAAGAACCGCTTCACACGCTCCCCCACATTGTGCAGGGCCATCCCACTTCCGTGCTCACCTGATCTGTGCTCCATAGGGTGGTACTCGACGAGGCACTTCCTCGTCTCCTCATCCATACCGACACCATCATCCGTCACGGCGATCAGTACGTCGTCCCCGTCAACCACCGCATGGATATCGATGCGGATCGGTCCCTCGTCGCGCATTCCGTGGCGCACCGCGTTCTCGACGATCGGCTGGATGATGAAGCCGGGAACCATTAGGTTCTCAAGGCCGGGCTGGATATGCTCAGTCTCCACGATCCGGTCTTTTCCGAAGCGCGCATATTCAAAGGTGAGATAGCGCCGGGTCTGCTCAAGCTCCCGGGAAAGCGGGATGAGCTGTTGTGAGCTCTCCAGGGTCTGCCGGTAGAAGGAAGCGAACTCACGGAGCAGTTCGCGTGCCTGCATCGGGTCAGTGCGGATCAGCGCCGCAATCGTATTGAGCGTATTGAACAGGAAGTGCGGGTTAATCTGCGCCTGCAGCGCCTTGACCTCCGCGCGGGCCGTGAGCTCTGCCTGCAGGTCCAGCTCATAGGAGGTGAGCTGTGTAGAGAGCAGGTTGGCAAGACCGCGGGCAATCGCGATCTGCGTCCGGTCGATGTCTGAGCCATGCTTGAAGTAGAAGATGATAGCGCCGACGCTCTTCTTTTGGACCGTTAGCGGAGCGATGATGCCCGTCGTCATAATCTCATGCTTGGTATTCGAATCGGTCTTTTTGTTTTGGAGCTGCAGTATCTCAGGACGGGAATACTGGAACGTCTGCAATTTATTGGTCTGCAGCACGTTCTTCGTATACTCCCCGATCGGTGATCCTGAGGTCACTGACCCCGCATTCTCCCCCACATAGGCCAAGACCCTCTTGGTATCGGTCATGGAGATCGCATCAGCGTGAGTCTCGGGGAGCAGGAGCTTGCAGACCGCAAGGCAGCTGTCAGGCGTCAGGCCGTTACGCATATGGTCAAGGGTGCTCGAAGCGATCCGTAAGGTTCGCTCGGTCGCCCGTGACTGCAGCGTCTCAGGGTAGACCAAGGAGAAGCTGCCTACGACGATAACGACAGCAAGGGCGGCACCGATGATACCGGTGATGATGCTACTTTCGGAAGCGATGCCCCATCCCAACACGATCATCAACGTGACGCTCACTAACAGCAGCACAAGGAGACTGAAGATCGCAACAGTATTATTTCTCTGATCCTCCATGCACCTATTCGTCGCCCCCAGTAAGGTTTTGGCTCTGCATGATCATCTGCTCAATGTCTGTTCTGCTCCACAGCGATGCCATGATCCTCGGCCAGAAAGTCTGGAACTGCAGGTAGCTTTGCGCATGCCTTCGAGCCCAACGGCGTGCCTCAAAGCGTCCGGACGCCCAAATGGTGAAATAAGTAAAGTGCTCACGGTCCACGAGCGCATGTCTGAAGGAAGTCTTCTTGATGCGCTCAAACACCTCTTGGGACAGCCAGGGCGCCGGATAGGGCTCCAGCGATTGACGGGTGATAATGTGCAGGTCACGTTGGGTGTTGGAGAATCTCACCTTCTCATATTCATAGCTCCACCGATAGACGTCCTGAAGGAACCGTGAGGCCGCAGAGGTCGTCTCAGGTGGATTGTGCTTCACATACCACTGGTTGTCGAACCACACCTCACGCCCGTGCATCCGCATGTTGATCAGATAGTCCATATCCTCACCGCGGGTGATGTAGGGATCGAATGCGATACGGGAAAAGGCGTTGGCGTGCAGCGCGAAGCAGCCTCCACACACATACTGGGAGTGTGAAATCCTCGTAGACTCCTGCGCGATGTGCATCCACTCATTGAACTCTGAGCGCTTAGCCCAATATTTATCGGCCCACCGGGGATGCTCCACATCCGCATAGCAGGAACCATTCGTATCAAGAAAATAGCCCGACTTAGCATCAATCGGCAGATCCTGCCGATTCACATTCCCAAGACCGTAGACTGCATCGATCAGAAAGTTCTCATCGACCGCCGTCTCATCGTCGTCCATAAAGACCGCGATGTCGTACCCCAGCACTGCGGCGACCACCAATCCCATATTGCGGATAGCGCCGTAACCGCGCAGGGAGACCGGCTCCCCACTCACATCAGGGGCAATATCACTGACAGCATCTTTAATATAGCGTCCCTCCGCTGACCCTATGACCAGTGGGCTGAGGTTGGGATGCTCCCGGCAGATAGCGTCAACCCGTGCCCGCGCCTGCTTCTCATAGTCCCGATCCACGACGAGCAGGATAATGACCCTCAGAACCCCACGCACCTGTTCAAGTGAGATGAGACAGGTTTCCAGATCAGGGTTTTGGGCGTCGAGTGGGGTTGTATGGTCGTAAGCACCCACTTTCCGTTTCGCCTGCTTTTCGCGTGTCTGAGCCCAATACGTTGGAATAATGATTGCGGGTTTCAAACTTTTGGGCCCCTTTCTGCACCTGTAGGGGTTGAACGCAATCGATCAGAAAGCGATGTCTTTGCAAGAGCATGGTAGAGCGGCATCCCTAAGGCATACATCACGACTGCCTCGCCGATGCCTACAGTCATAGCACCAAACAGATAGACCAGAATATAGGATTCGCTCAGTGAGATTGAAGTGAAGGGGATCGTCGTGAATCCCAGAGCAGTCAGCATCAGCGGTAAATACGCCGGTACGATCAACGCATTGAACAAGACCGGTCCCACCAGTGCCAGTTTCGGTTTATCGTGGAAATGCCAGGTAAAGGTAGCCCCTAATAAGGTGGCAAGCGACCCGAAGACCACATCGAGCAGCCCCAAGGTACCAGTTCCTGACAACGCGATATTTACAATGTTGGCAAGTGCGCACCCCAGTGTGAGTCCGGGGATAGCGTCAGGAGTAAAGAGCGCGAGCACGCACAGCGCCTCAGAGAGCCTGAATTGGATCGGCCCCCACGCAAGGCCACTTAAAAAGAGTGTAACAATCAGAGTGAGTGCGGCATAGGTAGCCGCTATCATCCCAACGCGTGAGATGTGTTGAGTACGCGCTGGTATGTGTTGCGATGTAGCGTTGCGTCCAGTCACGCCAGGACCTCCTCCGTGCTTAAGTTCATAGTTTAGTGTACCGTATCTGCATCTATCAGATAGTAGCAGGCATTAATCTGTATCATTCCCTAACATTTTGGTTCAATCCTAAAAGCTGTGGGCCGATGCCCGAAGCGCAGTGCGCACAAAGACAGAGAAACGGCCCTCCTCTAGACGATATGACCCGAACCCACAGAGCGGGGAGGATCTGCCGCCTGAGTTGAAGCAGGGCCTCTCAAGGCCCAGAATGATTGCTGCTGCAGCAACGAGAACCGGAAGGCCCCTATGGGCAAGACTACCATCAGCAAGGCAGGCATGAGGACGGCATTTAGGATCGACAGCCATTCGAGGATGA
The DNA here is from genome assembly GCF_018128285.1 of Atopobium sp. oral taxon 416. NCBI lineage: Bacteria > Bacillati > Actinomycetota > Coriobacteriia > Coriobacteriales > Atopobiaceae > Atopobium > Atopobium sp. oral taxon 416. Next base: position 2,983,328 of record NZ_CP072380.1, on the reverse strand, counting down.
CGTCGCTGTGCGCCCTCATCCTTAAGATAGGAGAGACTGCGCTCCTTCCGCAGCGACCCGTATTCTGACATCGGGGCATGGACGGCGCAGGAGTGCTTCTGAAAGCCTGCCATCGGCGTCTTGCGAGGCAGGCTGCACGAGACTTGTCCCTGCACGGATACTCAACGACTAAGGATGTAAAGGTCGTGAGCATAGCGCCCTCAAGGATGTCCACCTGCTGGCCTACTCCCGCACGAGGGAAAACGACAGGAACGACTCCATGAGGCTCACAAGACATGGCAAGGGCAGACAAGCTTTACAGGGTGTGGGTGCCCACACAGGAGATAGCAGAGCTAAAGGGACGCGGTGTGTGCCCTTAAGGACCTCAAGGAACAGCAGAAGAAGGCACATCAGCGCGTGCTCGCCCTGCTTGCCGCCACGGGATCGTCTGGGTGGAGAGGACGCCCGCAGACAGGCAAAAAGAGGCTTTGGGGAGTCGACTTCTGGGCATGGCTGCGTGCCTGCGCCCTTGTCAATCCAGGCTCGCAAGCGACGCTTCTTGCCGACATTCGGGCTGCGAAGTCCGCAGACGAGCAGTACGGCGCGATGATGGAGAGGGTGCATCCCCTTGCATCCACGTGCACGCTCGCCCCTGCCCTTAAGGTGCTCCTATACCTTAAGGGAGTAGGCTTCAGGTGCGCCTTTACCTTCTGCGCAAAGATGTGTGACTTTTCCAGGTTCTGTTCGGGGAGGAGGGTCACATCCTGGCTGGGGCTCTCCCCGTCGCAGTCGTCAAGCGCCGCCTCCCACAGGATGGCAGGCATATCGAAGCGGCCCCAGGCTGCTGAGGGCGCTCCTTATGGGATGTGCCTGGGCGTGCGCAAGGGCAAGGCCTACTTTTTCGAAGAGCTGTCCTGCGTCGGTGGATCTACACATCAGGGAGCGTGCACGGCTGCTCTCGGAGGAGGCAGTTGCTCGAGAGGGACGTCTTACCCTGCAAGGCTAATGCCGCCACAGCAGCCGAGCTGGGAAGGTTCATGCTCTTCATCGGCCAGCAGGTACAGAAGCGGGCCTCAACCCAGGCTGCATAGCGCCACGCCGCCATCCATCCGCTCCCTTCGTTGCCTTCCCTTGCCAATCTCCACGAAAGCCCTGAATGCCGCTGTGTGCGTGAGACTCAAGGCGGCAGGGACGCCCGCATGTCTCATATACAGGATGCGTCCGCAGCGGAATTCGTCGAATATCCTTCATCCCTGCAGTTCAGGAAGCCTTGTAGGCGCCTGTTTCGCGACTGCATTGCCACTTGACAGGGGTTTGGGACATATGAGGACCATGAACACGAAACGCATCACGATAATCACCGCATCACGGGCGGGCAGCCTCCCGGTCTGGCTCAAAACTTGTACCACAACCATCGCTTCCTTTCGGAAGAACTGTTGTCGCTCGTTCTACAAATTCAATTGTGCTTCAGGCTCCAGCTCGCACTCGCCGACTGCAGCGCGCACATCCGGGCGAATATACCGTCCTTGCGTGCACGCAGGTCACGCGGAGAACCTTCCTCTACCACCCTGCCCCGGGACAACACCACCACCTTGTCGGCGTTTTCGACGGTCCGCATGCGATGCGCGATGACCAGCACGGTCTTGCCCGCCAGCAGGCGGGACAGCGCATCCTGCACCTGGGTCTCGTTTTCGGCATCCAAGCTCGCAGTCGCTTCATCGAGCACGATGATGGGCGCGTTCTTTAGCAGGGCGCGGGCGATGGAGATGCGCTGGCGCTCCCCGCCCGACAGCCGCGCCCCATTTTCGCCGATAGGCGTGCCGTATCCCTGGGGCAGGTTCTGCACAAACTCGTCGCAGTCGGCTGCAGCTGCAGCCGCAAGCGTCTCCGCATCCGTGGCACCATGCCTTCCCAGGCGGATGTTCTCTATGACCGTGTCATCAAACAGCGTGACGTCCTGGAACACCATCGAGTAATCGCCCAGCAGCACCTCGGGATCGGCCGTGGAGATATCCACGCCTCCCACCGTGATGGTCCCCTCCGATGTTTCCAGCAAGCGCGCGGCCAAGCGGGCGCAGGTGCTCTTGCCGGAACCCGAAGGCCCGACAAGTGCTGTCACCTCGCCCTCCCGAGCCGTGAAGCTTACATCGTGCAGCACCTGCTCGTCGTCGTAGGAAAAGCCCACGTCCTTGAATGCGATGTCATGACCCTGAGGGTCGAACGTGCTCGTGCCCGTCGCCGTGGGGGTATCGTAGATTTCCGTGAGCCTGCGGGCAAAAACCTCGGAGTAGAAGACCTCGCCGATGAGTGCGAGTGCTTAGTCGAAGGGCGCATAGATGCGGGTGACCACCAGCAGGAACAGGAACAGCATCATGAAGCCGACCTGGCCGGAGACGATCAGGTATGCCCCGGTCAGAAGCGTGGTGGCCACGCCCAAGCGCATGACCACGCTCGCCCCGTTCATGAAAAGCCCCGCTGCCAGCTCGCCTTTGACCATAGCCCGTTCATGCGCATCGATCTTGTCGTCCAAGGCAGCAAGGACGCACTGCTCCTGGTTGGTCGAACGAATCTCGCGCACGTTCTCCAATGCTTCCTGGATGCCGTCGGACACTTCCAGAGCCGCGGCCCGCGTACGGGCGGAATTGCGCTCGATCAGCCTGCGCCCCGCAAACAGGAGCGCAAAGGCAACCGGCACTCCCCACAGGCAGGCGATCGCCAGGCGCCAGTCCATGACAAGCAGCACGACCGCAATGATGACCGTCGAGATGATGGCGCCGTACAGATAGCCCAGCACATGCGACCACACATGCTCCATCCGATTCACGTCGCCCATGATCGTCTCGGTCAAATCGGCCAAGTCCCGCCGGCTGAAGAAGCTCAGCGGCAGCTTGCGCAACTGCTCGGCCAAGCCGATGCGCACGTTCTTCACCTCGTCGTAGACCAGACCGTATGTCGCCCGATACTGCTGGGAATGCACCGCAAACGATACGACGAGGAACACGATCGTGCAGAGGGTGAGCACGAGCACCCCGAGCGGAGGCAACCCCGCCGCCAGCGTGTCCATCAGCTGGCCCATGACCAGATAGAGGATGCCCACGCCGCCCATGACTACCAGGTTCACCACCACGGTCCACAGCGTTCCCTTCTTGACCATGGCCACGCCTTTGTCGGAAAGCGCGAACTTGCGCTGGAAGGCGCTATCGAACAGCATTCGATTCCTCCGCTTCATCAGTTGAGATCTGCCATTTCGCAGCCCGGTTGTAGTCGCACCACATCCGAGCATACAAGCCGTCTGCAGCAACCAGCTCATCGTGCGTTCCCTCTTCGGCAACGACGCCGGAATCGAGCACGATGATCTTATCGGCACCGACCACCGTCGACAGCCGATGGGCGATCATGATCACGGTGCGATCGGCCATGAGCGTAGAGAACGCCTTCTGTATGAGCACCTCGTTCTCAGGGTCGGCAAACGCCGTCGCCTCATCGAGCACCACGATGGGCGCATCCTTCAGCAACGCCCGCGACAAGGCGATGCGCTGCTGCTCGCCCCCAGAAAGGTAGGTGCCCTTCGACCCGATTTCCGTATCCACGCCCTGCGGAAGGCGGGCGATGATGTCATCGCACTGGGCAGCGGAAAGCGCCGCCACCACCTCTTCGCGCGTGGCATCGGGGCGGGCGGCACGCACGTTCTCCAAAATCGTTGTCTTGAACAGACGGTTTTCCTGAAATACGAAGGCAATCTGATCCATGAGCACGTGGGGGTCTACCTTGCGCACGTCGACTCCCCCTACTTCCACCACGCCGTCCGTCGCGTCCCAGAAACGCGGAATCAAACTTGCCGCCGTGGTCTTCCCGCTGCCGCTGGGGCCGACCAGGGCCACCGTCTGTCCAGGCTCGACTGCAAACGAAACATGGCGAAGCGCCGGCGTCGTGGCGCCCTCGTAGGTAAAGCTCACATCCTTGAACGCAACCCGGTTCCCCTGCGGCGTTTCGGGATGGGGATCGACGGCAAGCGTCGGCGCCTCCATGATCGGGCGGATGAGATCCAGCGCCGTATCGGCAAGCATCATGCCGCCAGCAGCAAACATGATCCGCGCTAGCGCCGTCGAGATAACCGCCGAGAACACCGCATAGAAGGCGAGGTTGGCCATGAAGACCGCGAAGTTTCCGGCAGAAAGCGCTGCCGGCGCAAGAATCAACGCGACGGGAACCAGAAAGGCGAACGCACTTTCGGCGAATGTCAGGTTGAGGGATTGCGGCGCGCGGCAGACTTCCCCTTCGTAACGGCTCGCCTTTGCGCTGTAATCGTCGATGGCCTCCTTGAAGGCCCGGAACGAATAGACCGTTTGCTGGAACACCTTCACCACGGGAATGCCGCGGACATATTCCGTACCTGCCTTGCTCATGCGGTCCTGCGCAGCTTGATATGCCGCCATGAGCTCGGCGTTCTTACCGCCCATCATCGAGCCCATCGCCGCTATGGATATCACGACGGCAACCAGGCACGCAGCGCCCATGCGCCAATCGAACACAAACATGAACACGAGCAGGGCGATCGACATCGTCGCAGCGCCCACGACATCGGCCAGATTGTGTGCAAGCAGCGTTTCGGTATCGGCAGCAGCCCCGTCCAGACGATTTCGAATAAGACCCGTCGCATTGGTGTCGAAGTAGCCGAGTGGAGCGTTCATCAAACGGGCCATGCCCTGTTTGCGGATATTTGAGGCAGTGCGAAACGCCGCCAGGTGCGTACACATGAGCGCAACGAAATAGACGAGGATTCCCACTGCCGCGAAGAATAAGGCCGCCCATCCATAAACAGCAATGCCGCTTGCCCTTCCCCAATCGGGGGCAACGGCAACAAGGTCGCGCACCGCAAGCCAGATACATATATAAGGCACCATGCTCAAAACCATGGCGACCGCAGAAAGCGCAAGCCCCACGAAGGTCAAACCTCCACGTTTGCCTGCGAAACGAAGCAGCGTATGCAGATCCCCCTGTTTCTTATCCCCCATGCACATCCTCCATAAGTTTTGCTTGGATAGAAGAGTATTCTATAGCTAACTTTTTAAAAATCCAGTAGTTCTGTAGATTTTTCTTGCTTCGCTGCACTGAAGGAATCTACCTGGTGGGGAGAAATGATGATTGGAGCGGCATCGGCACAGCAAGCGCGCTCACACAGGCTAAATTGGCTAAGCTTATTCGACATGAAGGGGCGCTTGCTACCGAAAGCCCATATCCGATGGTGTCCCTATCCTAGCCCCCATCCCTCCCGTCTAGGGAAACGATGATTAATGCCCCATAACGTGTTAAAGGGGACCGACTACACGACTTTTCTGGGCCGGTATGCGGGAAAGGCAGGGAAGGATGCTCATCCAGCACGTGCAGGAGCCGCCATCCTTACATTTGTCCTGCCGCATGCACCGCAATAAGGCTCCAAGATGGATCAAGCGACGCTGAGAGCCGGGAGGTGCAGCCTGCCGGCAAAAGATACACATGGGTAAGGTTTGCAAGGGCGAGAAAGACTTGAGTGTGCAGGCATCTTCTCTATCCTTCTGTAGCGCTTCCTTAAGGGGCAGAAGCGCCACTTCACGATAAGGAAGGGATGCTCTACCTTTGAGCGACCGGATGCCTTCCTGGACTCGATGCCTTTCTCGGACAAGAGTGCACAGGCAAGGTCCTTTATGGTCGAAGGCTTCCTTAGCAACGCTTTAGCGCATAGATGAGAGGTGTGGGTCTTTATGTGTCCTTAAGGGCGCTTCGCTATACCGGTATAGCCGGAATCTGCATAGCAGAACCTGTCATACTCCCTTACAAGTACGTGTGCCACAGGATATGTCAGATACATTCTAGGCGATCGTCTCCACACCATGCACAAGGCCACCTTCGACGTCCACGCCGATATGCGCCTTGTATCCGATACGCCAGGCCCCCCTTTCTTGGACTGGTGCGCTTTAAGGGTCGCGCGTGGTCTTTGTTCTTCGTTAAGCTTTAGGGCCCAGGTGAAGGTCACATCCACTATGGGGCCACCCCGCGCCATGATCCCTGCCTTTTCGAGCTCTAAGTTCAGGTCGTGAAGCACAAGCCTTGCCGAACTCCTCTCGCTTTAAGGCTATGGCGCATCTTCGCAAGTGTCGTTGCATCTGGTACCTGCGCCTGCATGAGGTCCACGTGCACAGAAGCGCTGCCAGGAGTGGCAATCCAGGATAGCATCTTTAGGTTTACTCGTCTTAAGAGAGCAAACATAACCTAAAGCAGATACATCCTAAGCTTCGTCTCTGTAGCGCGCACATACCTGCCACGCGCCTGTCCGTGGTAGCTGGTATCTACCAGAACAATCCAGCTATCCCACACAACGATTGCACCCATCCGCTCCAGGTGTGCCTCCCGTCGGGTCTTTCTCCTCAGGCCCTAGAGTTTAAGGTCGGCAGATTGTCAGTTTACGCTAACTTCCCGATATGTTAATCTTATCTAACTGACAGAGGTTGGGAGAGGGGCTGACATGTTGGCATCCCTACCCGCCAGATTCTGCATTGTATCTGAAAGCATTCGATACTCAGCTCTCAAATGCAATAGCTAAAAGATAGGAACTATCATGGACGACTTTCTGAGGGTGCGGGATCTCCGAAAAGGCTATGGGGAAAGCGGATCGCGCGTCGAGGTTCTTGAGGGGATCGACGTCGATGTTGGTACCGGCGAGCTGTGCGCTCTGTTGGGGCCCTCCGGCTCGGGCAAGTCAACATTTCTCAACCTGGTAGGCGGGCTTGAGCAGCCCGACGGCGGCACGATCGAAGTTGGCGGCGTCAACCTTACTGAGCTTTCAGGTCGAGGGCTTGACGATTACCGGCGCGAATCGCTCGGCTTCGTCTTCCAATTCTACAACCTTGTCGAAGACCTCACCATCCGCGAGAACATCGAGGTGTGCGCTTATCTGTCTCGTGACCCACTCGATGTTGACGAGCTGCTTCATTCGCTGGGCCTGTGGGGTCATCGCGACAAGTTCCCCACACAGGTCTCCGGTGGTCAACAGCAACGCTGTTCCATCGGGCGTGCACTGGTGAAGAAGCCCCGTCTGCTGCTCTGCGACGAGCCGACGGGCGCTTTGGACTACGAAACCTCGAAGGAAATACTCGCCTTCATTGAGCAGGTCTGTCATGACCATGGGTGCACGACCATCATCGTCACCCATAACAACGCTATCGGCCAGATGGCGACGCGACGGCTTAAGTTGCGCGAAGGGGTGCTTGTCGGGAACGAGATCAATGCCGATCCCGTTCCCGCCGCCCAGCTCGAATGGTAGGAGGCCGCCATGCGTAACCCCCTGCACAAACGTTATCCACGCCAACTCGTCCACGATGCGGGACGCTACATCGGCATCTTCGTTCTGCTGGTGGTCACGATATCGGTGACCTCGGGCTTTCTTGCTACCATTTCGTCCATCCAGCACGTTATTGCAGAGCAGCAGGCGTCGAGCTCTCTTGAAGACGCGCGCGTCGAGACCTCTGCGGCAATCGGCAAGGACGTGCGCCAGGCGGTCGAAGATCTGGGTGTAACGGCCTATAACAACTGGAGCCGCGATGCCTCCTCCACGATTGACGGCGTCGAGGCAACCATCCGTACCTATTGTAATCGCACGAGCGTGGATACGCCGAGCTACTTCGCCGGGCGTGCGCCCGAAGCAAGCGACGAGATTGCGCTCGACGATACGTTCTGCTCGAAGCACGGCCTCTCCGTGGGGGATTCCCTCGATTTGGAAGGAAAGCATTTCACCATCTGCGGCATCATGGTGCTGCCAGATTACAACACGCTTATGCGCTCGAACACCGATTTCGTGATGGATATGCAGACCTTCAGCGTGGCGCTGGTGACCGAAAAGGGGTTCACGCGGCTTTCGGGAGTCTCGACGACATACACCTATTCGCTCATCCTCGACGACAAGACCCTTTCGGTATCGGATCGTATCGAGCAGGAGACGAAAGTTACCAAGAAGCTCGAGGAGCACGGCACCACGGTTACGTCCCTGCTCGACCGGGAGCAGAACCAGGGCATCAGCTATCTTGCTACGGACATGAACGGTGACAGTGCCGTGTACCTGGTTCTCCTCTATGTGCTTGTGGCCATCATGGCGTTCATCTTCGTCGTTTTGGTTAATGCGACGGTGGTGCAGGAGTCATCGGTCATCGGCACGCTCCGCGCGTCCGGGTGGCGCAAGGACGAGATCATCCGCCACTATCTGTTCCTACCATGCTTCGTCGGGCTCGTTACCGTCGTAGTCGGCAACGTCTTGGGGTACACGGTGGTCTCCGGAGTGGCGCGGGAACTCTACTACGGTTCGTACAGCATTCCGCCGTACCATGCGACGTTCGATGCGCAGACGTTCCTGCTTACCTCAGTGCTCCCATACACGCTGCTCGTGGCAATCACGTTCGTGGGGCTGGCGCGCAAGCTCGGCGAAACCCCGCTCGCCTTCCTACGGCATGAGGTCTCGCATGGCCGCAGGCGCCACAACCTGCATTTGCCTGCGCAGTTGGGTTATGCGACGCGTTTTCGCCTGCGCTTCCTGATGCGGAACACCTCGACGTTCGTCACACTGTTCATCGGGGTGCTCGCAAGCAGTTTTCTGGTGTTGTATTCGCTGGTCTTGTTGCCCATGTTCAATGACTATGCCGATCACGTGGCCGATTCGATGCCCGCCAAGCACATCTACGTGCTCAAGGCCCCCTATGAGTTGCAGATGACCGACCACCAGCAGAAGCTGCGCGACCAGCTCGGCGTGCTCGCTGGAATCGACAAGTTTCTTCCGGGCGCCGACGAGCTGGGGCTTTCGGACATGGCTGAAAGCATCGCTGCCGATATTCACCCAGTAGCAAAGAAAGGTACGTTCTCCTCGGAGGCTATCGACCATGCGGAGAAGGCCTGCGTTGCTTCGCTTCAGGTCTCGCGCAAGATGGGTAAGGGTGAAGAGGACGTTTCAGCCTACGGTATCCAGAAGAATTCGCGCTACTGGACTGGCCTAGACGTATCGGATGGACGTGTACTAGTGGGGCAGGGGCTCCTGGACAAATGTGGCATGCGAGTAGGCGACACCGTGGTGCTCTACGATCGGTTTACCGACAAGAGCTACGCGTTCGTCATCGATGCGGCAACGGGCGATAGTGCCAACATGAACGTGTACATGTCGTGCGGCGCCTTCCGAGATGCCTTCGGCTACGCGGACGACTGGTTCAACGCCTATGTGAGCAACAAGGAACTCAACATAGATTCCGACTACCTTTCGTCGGATATCACGCCGCAGGATATGCAGAATCTGGCAGGTCAGATGATCGATACATTCTCCGATATGGTGCAGCTTATCCTGGTAGCCGCCGCGGTCGTGTTCTTCGTGGTCATGTATCTGCTGACAAAGACCGTCCTGGATCATAGCGCCCGGTCCATTTCGCTCATGAAGGTATTCGGGTATCGCAATCGAGAGATCCGTCGGCTCTACCTTTCGACGATTACCTTGGCGGTCGCCATCTCGCTGGTGGTGGGGTTGCCGCTGGCGATGTGGGGCGTCAGCACGACCATGGAAATGATGATGCTCTCCTATCCCGGCAATTTCGTGGTCACGTACACGTCGCAGGTTATCGTAGAAGATCTGGCCATCGGCTTTGCGACCTACCTGGTGGTGGCGCTCTTCCACCTGCGCCGCATCAAACGCATTCCGCTTGCCCTGGCCCTCAAGGTGCAGGAGTAAAACCCGACAAGAACCTGACAAAGGGACAGGTCATTTGTCAGGTTTCTTGCGCTATTATCCGGAATGCCATGAAAAAGCCTGATGGTAAGCAATGTTTCCAAACGGGTAGTACTTCACTTATTGGTGCATGCCTATCTTTCGAAGCAGTCGTGTCTATGATGGTCGCAGACAACGGAAACGCCAGCACCTGCTGGGACGGTTGCGATGCTGGCAATCGTGGCGGTACGAAGAGCCACCGAAGGCGAGGCGCACCTCGACCGGGACGCCCGGCAGGGCAAGCTTGCAAAAGGAGCGGTAGAACATGGACGATTTTCAGGGGCAGATTGTCAAGCTGAGTGCAACATCTCCCTAAAGACCTCGCTGACTGTCCTGTACTTCAGGACCTTCCTTGGCCTGTCACAGATCAGGGTCACCGCATGCCGGATCTCCTCGTCTGTGACCTTGCTGAAGTCGCTGCCCTTAGGGGAAGAACTTTCGCAGGAGCCCGTTGGTGTTCTTAACTGTTAGCTTCTGCCATAGATGGTGAGGGTCGCAGAAGTAGAACTGCACGCCTCCCAAGGCCTTTGTGAACCCTGCATGCCCTGCGAACTGCTTGCCCCTATCCGGAAGTGAGCGTCTTAAGGGGACATCCCTGCAAAAGCCCGAAGGCGGCCTTAGAGACGCTTCCGCTGTCGTGGTGGCATCTCTTTGCGAGAAGCAGCCTCACTGCCCTGTCGGCAAGTACGAGCAGGCACACGGGTCCCGCTGCCACGAGCGTGTCGTCTGCCCACTCTCCGAGACGAAACCTCGCATCGGCCTGCTTTGGCCTCTCCTTTACGGTGTGTAAGATCTCGATCTTGCCTTTGGTCTTAAGCCCCTTCCTGCGCAGGTGGTGCCGCATCTTGCCTTGCGGGCCAGATCCCGGCAGCTCGAGCGTGGCGGCTATGGACCTGCCGGTAGAATAGTCGGCAGGCTCAACGATGCAGCTGACACCACCCTCGAGCCTGAGATGTCGTCTATCTCCTCCAGGGACCAGTGTCTGTCCATGATGAGAGAGTGCACGGTCTGAAAGCCGCCTTTTCGCCCTGCATCTCCTGCGGCGCTCATCCGATCTCCTTTTGGGCAGCGCATGCCCTAAAGCGGCCGTGCCGTGCGTTCCTCTTGAGCTTGTGGCAGATGCTGGAGCTGTCCCTGCCGATCTCTGCCGCGATATAGCCGATGGAGCTTCCCTTGTGCCACACAGCTCGGCTATGCAGTTCCTCTCCTGTAGGCTTGAGATGCTTGTAGTGGCACATTCCTTTTAGCTTTCGACGTTGATTGAGACAACCAACATCGTAGCCTTCCGGAGTGTGCCACACCTGCATTCAGCGGGCCATCCTGTTGCACTCAGAATGCTAATCCGCCGTCTCATTTAGCTCATTTCGCGAGGTTGTACCATGCTTCTTCAGATAATCAGTGACGAGTGCCTGGCAATACTCCTCCGATTTGCCGCGAGATTCGACGTAGCTCGCTCGCGTTCCTGTGATTTCCGCGATGGAGGCAGCGACTCTCACATGGGGTCTCCGACCCTCTATGAGCTTCTTTCGCCGCAACCTCCGCAAGGCAGCATCGGGAATTGGAATTCCTTTCTGGACTCGGTCTAGGGCGAGCACGTCCTCGAAAGGCAGCTCGCTGTCACGCATGAGCATCCTGGTATATGACTCGTCGACGACGCTTCCGTATATCGTGAGCTTGACGAGGCCAGGCTCGCTCAGGTCGTAGTCGGGCAGCGGCAGGTAGCGTTCTGCTTGGGAGCGGTTCATCCGCTCTATCCCATACCCTAAGTGGTCGATCATGTTCAGCTGAGTCATTGCCTGCACGAGTGTTGGGTTGCGATATCTCATAGGGACGTGGCCGGAAAGGGCGTAGTCATCGGGTTTTCCTTCGTAGAATGTGCTGGTATTCGTAAACTCAATCCTGTCTGGGCGCTCGACAACGCTAACGCGGGAGCTCTTGGTGTGGTCCTGGTGTGCAATGCAGTTGTGCATGGCCTCGAGGACGCTGCGCTGGTCGTACTTTTCAACCTCGCACTGGACGAGTTTACCGGGAGGGAGGAGACGCATTTTTACGTTGCGTATGTGTTTGTACAAGTCTGTAGTGGCAAGGATGAACGGGATGGTGAGATGTTCGTAGGCTTCGCCCTGTCCGAGCAGCTTTCATGTTAATTCGGCCATGAGTGGGTTCAGGATGTATGCGGACTCGGGCTTTCCCAACAGCAAGATTGCAGCTCTCGTCAGACCGTGCTTTGTCTCGAGCCCTACATGTGTCAAGACCTGGTCGTCATCCCAGCCTTCGATTTCTTTTCGGGGGATGCGCGCCGAGTTCCGCTGAGTGAAGGCCTCGCGCGCGACGGCGAGAGCCTTGGGAGAGAGGTCGTCGACGCTCGCATCTTCCAGTGTCTGTCCCGTCCAGTCGAGCATGGAGCTTTCCTGTCGTATAGCGTCCTGTTTTTCGATAGAGAGTGGCTCGAGCGATTCGCCTGCTCTTGAGTAGAAATGCCCCTTCCAGGATATCGGTATCCCCTGGGGTGCAGGAGGAATCTCGAAGATGATGACACGGCCGTTCGGGCGGTCGAACACGCGGATGCTCCGGAGCGTTAGGCTCGGCCCTGTGCCATCGGACACCTGCTTCTTGAGGCCGTTCAGCCTCTCAGGGTCCCGCCTGTACTCAGTCCCGACTACGCGCCAAGTACTGTTTCTCACACCGAACACAAGCCAGCCGGCCGTGCTCCCCGCTAGATTTGTCTTGTTACTGAGCGCCGACACATACTTGCCAATTTTAGAGCCTTCGGTAGTTTCTGTGGGTTATGGGTGAGAAGTTCATCTAAGCAGCCTTCTTCTTCGTGCTTTCCTCGGCCCTTCCCGGAAGCGTCGGCCTGCTGTCGGAGCACCTCAATATGAGCACTCCGATGAGGTTGTCGGTGTTGCGGAAGCCATAGCCCATCCTGATTGTCACCTTGATCTTGTTGTTGATCGCCTCGACGCGGCCGTTGCCGATTCCGAGCTCGACTACCGCCGCGATGTCGACCTTGTGTCTTCGCACCTTCTTCTCGATGGCGACGAGCGGCTTGATCCTACAATACATCGCATCGCACATCCACTCCTCGAGCAGCGCCGCGGCCTTATCGGCCGTCCTTGCTCTGAACAGGCGCGAAGCTGCCTTCTTCTCCAGAGAGTAGAGCTTGGCGCGCTGGGCAGCGGTGAGATCCTCAGGGGTTCTTGACGAGCGCGAAACGGCTGCCCTTGATCGCGTCGGTGGCCTTCTCGCCCTTGCGCGGCCGGCCTGGCCGGTCGCGCCTCGCCATCGCGTCGTGCGCCGCCTTCTTCGCGACCTGCCATTCCTTACAGCGCACCTCGTCGAGCGTATCGGTTATCCCTTGCACGACATGGAACGGGTCCATGACCCAGCGCGCATTCGGGCAACGGCGCCGAAGTAGCGTCTTTATCCACCTCGCACTGTCGGCGGTGACGGCCTCGATAGCGCGCCTCTGCTCTCAGGTGAGCTCGTCGAAAAACAGATTCAGCACATCCTTGCCGTACTCCTCGTGGACCCATATCAGCCATCTCCGGTCGTGGTCGACGACGACAATCAGGTACTTGTGGCCCTTCTTGTAGGAGGTCTTATCGATCCCGATGCGCCTTGCACCCTCGAAGGCCCCTGCCGCGCACGGCCTCAAGATCGGCGCAGACGCGCACACCTCACCGAGCGTGTGCCACTCCACGCGCGCGAGCACCACGACGGCGCTGGCCGGATCCGCGCAGCACCAGGCACACCACCCACTCCTTAAAGCCGCGCGTGAAGCACACTTTGCGCCTCGCCCAGGGCATTGACTCTACCAGCACGCCGTGCTCTGGCCACCTTACCCTGTGCAGCGCGTATTCCAGATGAGCACATCGACCGAGCCAGGTCCATCGCCCGCTACGAGCTGAGGGCCTCGGCGATCTGTCGTAGCAATCGCATTTCCTGTTGCAGATCGGGCAGTGCAGGCCTCACCCTAATCACGACTCGATCGCCTTCGATGTGTACGTATTCGATCACTGTGTGTGCCAGTGTAAGCACACAGCGTAGTATCCTGTTCATGAGCCCACGGCGACCAGCGCTCCTTTGAGACCCCTGCGTAGTGGACGGCGAAGCTCTTCGGCGTGATCGCACTTTGCCAGGAGGGCGCCACTCTCTCTTCGAGAGGATATGGCTCGACGAGACGTAGTGGCCGCTCGACCCAGAAGAGCATCTGCGCAATGCTGATGGCAGTACGATGTGGGGCCTCTCAAGGAACAAGGTCTGCATCGGCGTCGCCGTGGACGTCCACGAGACATCGCTTTGCCTGGACGAAGGGCTCGGCAAGACGAGCCGGAAGAGGACATGGGATGCCTTCGGAGGCCATATTGAGCGGAGATCCGAGCACATGCTCGACAAGGAGAAGTCGCACGCCGTCCTCGCAAAGCGCCTGAATCTCGAGAGTAAGGCATACGACGCGAAGAAGTGCTGCACGCTCCCTGACAGGGACAACCCTTAGGACATGGTCAACCAGGAATGCAACCTGCTAAAGAGTCTCCTGAGGTCCCACAGCGGCTTCAGGGTCGCAGACATTCAGAGGATGGCTCGACCTCTGGTGGGTCTCCCGCAACATCGGCGATAACATGGACGAGAAGGTGGCATGGGTGCTGGACCGCGCCATGCGCTGCCGAAAAGTGCTCAGATACAGGGACTTCTATGCGAAGAAGACCAGCTAGCAGGGTATGCGGGCAGCACAGCTATGCAAATTGGGCTTGAAATAAAATAAAAAAACGTTACTTGCACACGGTGCCTGAAACTACTACCATAAAGCCACTTCAAGGAGGTGGCAAGCTTGTCCAGACACGGAAAATCACATAAGCAAACTCCATGGGATGGTGGAGATGATCTCACCCCAACGCAGGAGTTTTTGAAGATGCATTATAAAGCACGTTACGATCAACGACATCCCAAAATAAGCGAATCCGGCGAGGCAGCTTTGATCAACTCTTATGAGCCATCTAAATGCCCCTATTGTGGTTCGGAAAGCTTCATAAGGAAGGGTCTCGACCCGAATGGCATAAGACGGTATCGGTGCTCTTCTTGTGGGCAAACATTTCGCCCTACCACTGGTACCATCTTTGATTCTCGAAAGATTCCAATCAGTGAATGGATGGAATATTGTCTTAATATCTTTCAATACGTCAGCCTGAATGCCGATTCATGGAATAATCGTAACGCACTTTCTACATCGAAATACTGGCTTGAAAAGCTGTTTCTTACGCTTCAAGGCTCTCAAAACGATATTCTCCTTGATGATACAGTATGGTTGGACGAAACTTATTATGCTGTTCTGATGAGAGACAGGGAAAAGAAAGAGGACGGCAACTTTGTTCGTGGCCTATCACGTAATCAGATTTGTATTGGTGTTGCAACTGACAAAAAACATACGGTCTGCCTCTTAGAAGGGTACGGAAAGCCTTCTCAACGGAGCAGTTATGAGTGCTTTAAGGATCATATAAGGCCCGGCTCATTGCTGATACATGACAAGCAAACCACGCATAAGAAACTGGTAGAAAAGCTGTCATTAACAAGCAAAGCCTATGCGTCAAAGGACCTTAAGGGACTTGCAGACAGCGAAAACCCGTTGGATCCAGTGAACCGTATTCATGCGTTGCTAAAGATGTTCCTGAATGCTCACAGCGGATTTAATAGGGATGATTTACAAGGCTACCTTGACCTGTATGCATTTGTAATCAATCCGCCTGCAGAACAGCTTAAAAAAGTCGAAAAAATCATCAAAATGGTTTTTGAAGATCCCAAATCGCTTAGATATCGGGATCAATTTGGCTTAAATCAAGCATCGGAAAGCACCGTGTGCAAATAACGTTTTATAAAATAAAGGTTGGAATAGTAACATTCCAACCTGAAAATTCGTGGTGGAGATGGTGGGGATCGAACCCGCGACCTCAGGCTTGCAAAGCCCGCGCTCTCCCAGCTGAGCTACATCCCCCTGATAATAATCACTCCAGCGGCGACTCGGCAAGCGCTGGGGTGATTATTCTCAAAAAGAAGTGGTGGGCCTGACAAGGTTTGAACTTGTGACCTCCCGGTTATCAGCCGGACGCTCTAACCAACTGAGCTACAGGCCCAACGTAGAGAAACATATTATGCTCAAATCTATCTCACGTCAACAACTAATTGAGGAGTTTTCTGATTTTGAGTCCCATGCTCTGGGAATACTATGGATACAGAGTGCAGAATAGAGCCTCTGAACTCTGCAGTACATGACTACTTCCATGGTGATGTAGCCGCTCAGTAAAAATATCGTTTACAGCTCTTTGATATGGTACATACATGGGTATGATTGCCATAATAGAGAAGCAAGGTAAGGTTTGATAGTCATGGCACTCATTCGATTAGACATACAGACGATCGTCGTTGGTGGAGGTCCCGTCTCCTCACTGATGATTCTAAAGACACATGCATCTGACAACATCCATACGAAAAATCACAACAGAGGACGCCTTCCCATCCAGATCGGCCCTGTCGAAGCTATGTCAATCGGCACCGGCGTCAATAGCAGCAGCACCCAAGGCGGACGTCCGATGACGCACGACCTGCTGGCGATGACAATCAAAGCACTCGGTGCCACGCTCGATGCGGTGGTGATCAACGCCGTGGAGGGAACCACCTTCTTCGCGCAGCTGAGACTCATCAAGTCGGATGGCAGCATGGCATTCGTCGATTGCCGTCCCTCTGATGCGGTTGCCTTGGCGGTCCGTACCGGCACTCCAATCTACACCACAACCGATGTCTTGAATACTGCATCATTCCCTGATTTCGAGGACGTCGAGGAGGAAGAGAAGCAACATGAGTTGAGTGAGTTCCATAAATTTGTTGAGGGGCTCTCTCCGGAGGACTTCAACGAGAGCAACAAGCAGAGCAATAAGCAATAAAGAAGAACGTATCGATAGTATCAAAGCCTCATGTGCTTGGACCTTTCTGATCCTGCACATGAGGTTTTAACACCTCTACAGTGGTCCTCTTGGAGAGGCGGTCTCTTCAATCTGCTACGGACACACTTGTAATTTCTCATATCAAGTGCAATTTTTTAGAATATAAATCGACGACGCTGGCGCGGAACGATTATGTAAGTGACTGAATAGCCATAGTTACAGTGAATCTCTTTTGTAAGGGTTTGTTATCAGTCCTAACCTGTTTATACTGAAAAGAGCACTTTTTTAGTAAACCTGAGCGCGTCTATAGAGGTTTACTAACATCATTCAGATCGAAGCATGCGTTCAACCAAGAAGTTTGACTGTCTAAACGGAGGTTAGCTCGTGAGAATCCTTGCGATCATTCCTGCTTTCAATGAAGAGGAATGCATTAAAGCTACCGTTTTAGAGCTTAGGCGCGTTTGCCCAGAGGTTGACTATGTGGTAATCAACGATGGATCCAGGGATAAAACCAGCGAGATACTCGATGAAAATAACTTCAATCATGTAAACCTTCCCATCAACACGGGACTCACATCAGGCTTTGTGACAGGTATGAAGTACGCCGCTCGACACGGGTATGACGCAACAGTTCAGTTTGATGCAGATGGACAACACAGACCCGGGTACATACCAGATATGGCCCGTGCGATGGAGCAGCAGGATGCAGACATTGTGATTGCCTCCCGTGGTGCCGCCGGCAGTGGAGCGGTGGGGGCTCGAGGGGCAGGTGCAAAACTGCTCACCGCATTGATAAAGGGTGCAACTGGGCAAACGATTCAAGACCCTACCTCTGGCATGCGTATGTATAACCGTAAAATGATTGATCTCTTCACGCATGCATTCGATGTCTCCCCTGAACCAGATACCATTTCTCTCCTGATGCGCAAAGGCGCAAAAGTTATTGAGATACCGGCGGAAATGCGTGAGCGTCAAGGTGGCACCAGCTATCTGAGGTTCTGGAGTTCCATCTCCTATATGGCCCGAACCTGTATCTCCCTCATCCTTTTCCAATGGTTTAGGTAAGGAATCTATATGTCACCAGTCTTACGTGTTGTGCTGATTGTCGGTTCTGTACTAGCACTCGCGATCGTCATAGACAAAGTCAAGAAGTCTAAGATACGTATCAAAGATTCAATTTTTTGGGTTATATCCGCAGTGCTGTTAGTTATTCTGGCTGTTTTCCCGGGCATCGCCTTCTTCTTTTCCCGGCTCTTGGGGTTTTTGTCACCGAGCAACTTCGTCTTCGTTGTCATTATTGCCCTGATGCTTATAAAGCTTTTCAATCTCTCCTCCGACGTATCCCGTCTGACAGATAAGGTCGAAAGCCTCGCTCAAGAGATAGCGCTCTGGGAACATGACCACAACGATCAAAACAACGCTAACCAACACTAACGCACAAAAGGCAGGGTAAATATATAGGGCGAATCCTCAAAGCAAGTGCAACGACTGGTAATAGTAGACCTCCCAGAGACACTTCCAGCCCAGGCGCTTGCAGGGTCCTCGGTTGAGTGAATCGTATACCTTTTGCACCTTTCTGTCGGCGACATCGTCGAGACTTTTGCCCTTCGGAAATCAGTCTCTGAGAAGCCTGTTGGTGTTCTCATTGGTCTCTCTCCCAGGAATGGTAGGGATGGCAGAAGTACACGGTCGCCCCCAGTGCCTCCTGGAGGCCTTCTGCATCCGAGAACTCCTTGCCCCTGTCGAATGTGACCATATGCACGCTCTCGCCTGTTTTCTTTGGTTCAACTGTGATGCCTTTCTAATTGTCAAGTCGTTTTCAGCATGCAATTCTGTGCGATGATGTCGTAATAGAGCTCGCGTGTGATGTATCGCTTGACACATCGGATCACCTCGAGCTTGGAGTGTTGTTAATGGCGATCTCGCTGTTAGACCATAATTGGCCTGACGCCCCTGTCCTTCCAATAGCTCCAGAAGGGTTGCTCTATGTCTATGAGCGCACGCCTGGTATGGACATACCTGCCTCCTGCAAGCTGTCCTGAGAGTATATCCTTCTTCTCCCGCTCAGAATGCCTTACCTGCTCTATCCACAGAAAGCAGGCAAGACAAGTGCCCCAGCCACTTCGTAGAAGACCCCATGGAAGAAAAGCAGGAACTCGCACAGCCTTCGCTGCATCGCATTGACGAGGTCGAGCTCGCTGTGTGCTTGAAGACCCCAAGCGAGGAGAGCCACGCGCACATAGCCTGCATGGTCGCCGGTGGCGACCCATAAGCTGCCCACGATACTTGAAAGGGCATCTGTGAGCTTCCCGTCCTCGGGCCTGCCCCTGCCGCAGAGGATGGCATATTCGTCTCCTAGGGAAACGATGATTAATACCTATGCCGGCCGCGAAAGGCCACGTGGCTGGTCCTTTCTGGCACATCATTGGGAATTAATCATTGTTTCCCTAGGTCGTTCGCGCAGCACCCCACGCAGACCTTCTTGTTCGATATGCCACAGCAATGCACTACATGGCCGTGCGTGTGCGCCTTTCTCAGCATCTGGATGGCCGACCTTGTCCCTGTTGTTCGCAAGCGACTCGTCGAGATAGAGGCCGTCTGCCTGGCAGGAGACGGTGGGTCCATACCTGAAGGTGCCAAGCGCTGCCTGCAGCAGCTCGAAGAGCCTCATGCGCATGGAACCACAATGTCCTTAAGGCTCACATGGCAGCTCTTCGCAAGCTCCCTTAAGGGACATGCCTGTAAGCGTGCCCTTTGCATATGCGGCCCATGTGGTGGCTGTGGGCTTTGACATAGCCAGGATAGATCCCGCCTTTACAAAGAAGGTCTTGCCTCACGAGCAACACTTCCATCTCTTAAGGCCACACGCGTCGTGGCCCTTGCAATAGAAGCTAAGCGATTTGCACCTCGGGCACCTCTTGGGTGTTCCCGCAAGGGCAGAGCCTGCCATCTTCTTGGCTATGAGCGCCTTCAGCCTCTCTAAGAGCTCGCGTTTCTCGGCGATCCCCATCTTTTTGATCTGCTGCAGTATCATTGGATCCATCCGGGTCCTTTGATCCTCGATGTTTTTGTTTGACGACATGCATTGTAGGCAAAGGCCCGGACACTTTTGGGCCCTTCTTAGGTCAATCATGGTCTAACAGCGAGATGGCAATCTAGAAGCTGCCAATCAAGGCAAAGGAATGCGCCAGATGAGGGTGGTAACGGTTTTCTGTACCATTCCACCTACAAACCTAAGCTGCCAGCGCGAGGCCGAGGCTCTGCCTGAACTCCATCGGGCTCACTCCTTTAAGCGAGCGCTTGCGCATTGTCGTGTTATACCAGACGATGTAACGGTTGATGCGCTCCTCCAGCTCCTTAAGGGTCACGCCACCCCACTTGTGCTTCCTGAACACCTCCGTCTCCAGAAGCTCCGAAGAAAGCCTTCTGATGCGCTGGTTGTCGGAAGAGCAACCCTTTGCGCGACATCGACCTTTCGATGCCGGCCTCTTTACAGATCGATATCCACTTCTGGCCAGCAGCAGTGGCAGCTACGTTCGCTGTCCTCGACGACGTCCTGCTCACGATCGCGCTGTCGAAGCAGCCGAGGATAGGGCTCAGGTTGGTCCTATGTCAAGTTTTCGGACAGGTTAAACATAGCTTTTTTCACTCTCTCCTGCCAGTCCCTGCTTGAGCTCAGACAATCGCTTCGAATATGCTGCTTCATATTCATCTGGAGATTGATATTTACAATGGCTGTGAATCCGAACCGTGTTATTAAAACGTATTGATATATTCGAATACATAGCGATATGCCTGGTCATAATTCTCGATTTTGAATCTGTTCAGCCATTCTCTTTTGATGAGCGAATGAAAAGACTCGATGCATGCGTTATCCCATGGATAGCCTTTCTTTGAATAACTGTTTGTCATTTCCCGGGTTACCTCAAGGAATTCATCTGATACATACTGGCATCCACGATCATTATGGAATACCTTTGGTTTCACTCCATTACGTTCTCCGACAGCCTTCTGTACTGTTTCTACGACATTTTTTGCCTCCAGTGTGCGGCTCAACACCCATGCCAAAATCTTACGGGAGAACAGATCCATGACGCTGGTGAGGTAAACAAAGCCCTTTTCAGTCCAAATATATGTGATATCCGATACCCATACAGCATTCGCCATATCCGGGCTAAACTGCTCATCCAGGATATTCTGCAGTCTCAGATCAAAGTCTGAATCTGTTGTTGTATGCGTCCAATGACGCACCCACAGGGCACAAATCCCCATCTTCCGCATATATTTTCCTGTAGTCCGTTCGCTAATCTAATCCCCATTCTTATAAAGAACTGCCGCTATTTTCGGAGCGCCATAAATCTGATGTGACTGCTGATAAATTTCCTGAATTTTGCCTTTCATTTTATTTCTGTGTATCTTCTGTCCTGGAGGGAGTATGGCTCCTCCAGGCATAGTAACCAGATTTGGAAACGCCGAGATAAAACAGTATCCCGCTGACCGAAACATGGCGTTTCGGATTGTTCTGTCTGATCTCATCGGTATATCTTTGAGTCTCAGAATAAACAGTAACGGTCATTTTCCCAGGATACTGATTGCTTTTTTAGGATTTCAAGGGCATCCTTCGCATCCCGCAGCTGCCGGCGTAGCCGGGCAATCTCTTTTGCCTCATCACTTGAATAATTACCGGATCCACAGGAAATGACGTCTCCATCATTTTGCTTTGCGGATGCACTCCAGTGTTTGAGGGCTGATTTGCTTAACACCCAGATGTGATTAGCTGTATCGATGAGCGTCATCTCTGGATGATCCTTTTTGTACTGGACAGCATCATTTTTGAACTGTTGAGAATACCTTTTACCCTTTGCCATGACTCTTTCCTCCATCTCTTATATATTATGCTGTATGAAAAGGTCATATTTAAGACGTCCTATTTATATGCTAGCACCAAGATGACAAAAGGCCATGCACGGCTGTACGTCCCCAAAGCGTGCATCTGATACCGCAGCTCCAGACAAGCACATCTCTTGGACCATGCACTCCAACGTGGAGCAGATGAAGACGCTGGCCAAGATCCTCAGAAAAGAGCGCGAGGGGATCTTAAACTGGTGGGACAAAAAACTCCACCAACGCGATCCTTGAGGGTCTCAACTTCCTTGTCCAACCCATCAAGCGGGCAGCAAGGGGCTTTAAGAACACGTCCTACTTTGAGACGATGATCTTGCTCAGGCTGGGAAAGCTCGACCTCTCAGCTCAGACATCCCTGGCCTGTGCTGCCCACTAAAAACGCGGAAAAGCCAGAAATACGTACGGGAATTACGGATTAGCTACCAACACATGGACATCAGACTCACAGCCGTGCGTCGAATCAGACACGCCACGATGATATTGGCGTCTTGGTAGACCTTATAGTAGATGACCCCAACTCCGATAAATTCGGGGCTGGGGTCGCTAAACCTCTTGACAGGAAGAGCTATATATCAGAAGTCTACAGGCATGCTACGCAAGCTTGTCATGCACTAAACCATAGACCTCTGCCGGGTCTCCTGCATACAAAAGATTCGCTGCGCGAGGTCGGCGTCACGTATGAGCCCAACCACCTTTTGAAGCATGGAGAGGTGATCCTTGGGGTCGATTATTGCAAGCATGGTGACAAAGCTTACTTGGCAAGTCTGATTCTTGTCATCCATGCGCCCCCAGGTAATGGGACTTTTGAGTACTCCGACGCAGAGCGCAGGCGTGTTGACATTCTCGGGAGCGCAATGCGGAATCGCTGCAGCAAAAGACCCGAACTCGAGACCTGTGGGATAGGTAAGTTCGCGCTGGAGAATGGCTTCAGTAAATGAAAGCTTCGCGTAGCCCTGCTCCACCAGCTTGGCAGCAAGGTCACGCTCCACCTTCTCGCGATTCGGAGGCTGCTCGAAAATCTTCACGAGGCTCTCGTCAAATTTCAGGGATGCCATGGTCATTTCCTCTCAAACGTTTGTCGAGGCAAAACAGATGCAGTCTGCGAAGTCCAGCGATACATACTCGCTGTTGATTGAGCGCCTGCCCTACTCGAGATCGGCATGTCGGGCAAACATGGAGGCGCTCGTCTCGCCCGTCCTATCCATGAGAGCAAGCACGAGCGCGTCGTAGGTGATGAGGCACATCTGCTCGAAAAGACTTGCCATGGGCTGGGCAGACACCACCTCGCTCCTATCTTTCGAAGCGGCAGGAATGGTCACCACGATGTCAGCCATCTGAGCAATCGGAGACCTTGGGGTCGCGGTGACGAGAGCGACCTTCATCCTGGCATCCTTCGCCTTCTGCGCTAGGGCGCGCAGGGATTCGGCGGAGCCTGACCCTGAGCCGATCACCAGGAGGTCGCCTGGCGTACTGTGCGGGCAGCTCACATCCCCCACGATACCAACGGAGAGGCCCAAGTGCATGAGACGGTTTGCAAAGGCCCTTACCATAAGCCCAGATCTGCCGGCGCCAGATACGAACACCCGCCCTGCATCCAATATTGCATCCGCAAGAGACTCGAGGGTTCGCTGTGACATCTTCATCCCTGTCAGATTGAGCTCATCCAGCACCGTTCTCAGATAGTCCATTTCAATCGCCCTTCCGTAAAATCCCAAGAAAAGCCCGTCCAATCCCCTAGCGGGCTGGCGACACCAACGCAATGGAAGTCGCATGGCCCTCTCGAAGCCAGAATCTGTGCCATGCTGCCTTCAATGCTCGGCAGACCTAGAGGTAGCTCTTGATTTGCTCGAGCGTCTCCTCTTCGCCGATGCCCGTGAGCAGGGATACGCCTACAATGACGGGAGTAGTGATTTCGGGATTATCGATGGCTGTTGAGGATACGATGAGATCCTTGCTGTTAAAGCGCTCGGGAGTGCAGTCCATAAGCGACGCCTTCTCGAGGTTAGCCTCGAGGCCGTTTTCGTCCAGGAGGTCCTGGAGAGCGGCCATCATAATAGATGAGGAGGCGATACCGTTGCCGCAGACAACGATAATATTCTTCATGAGAATAATCCTTTCCCTTATCGGGCAGCCTCACAAGGCAACCCCTTTACCTGTACCAACTATCTTGGCTCAATACGTCAAAACGCTAACGAATGCTCGGACAGATATGAAGTAGTCGAAGGCTAGCGGATCGGAAGATGCCTCCGCCGGCCCGGTTGGATGGCGACGCGCTCCCCGGTATTACCCTAGGAGGCAGCAAGCTTTGCATGTTCACGATGCTTGAGCAGAATGGCTACGCCCACAAGGATGGCAGCAATCAGGATATAGGCCAAGATGCCTACTTGGCTGCACCACATGAACAGCCCCGTGAAGGGGTTGGCTGAGGGGTTGAGAGAGGAGTATACCACGCCAGGTTCCGCGCCTGCGCCAAACTGCTGGAACATGGTGTTGGTCGCGTCAGTGGCCCAGGAGGCGATGTAGAGGCCGCCGCCGAAGCAGATGAGCGAGGTGAGCCAAGTGCGGAAGATATTGCCGCCGAAGACTGGCACCATGCAAGCGATGAAGAATACGAACTGGGAGAGGTCGCCCAGAGGCATGACACGGTTCCCGGGGAGGATGACGGCAAGCAGAACCATGCAGGGGATGAGCAGGAGAGCGGGGGCGATGACTGAGGGGTTGCCCACAATGAGGGCGGTATCCATGCCCACCGTGATATCACGGTCGGGGAAGCGCTTCACAAGGTTCTTGCGTATCGCGTTCGAGAGGGGAACCAGACCTTCCATCATGATGGAGGTCATCTTGGGCATGAGGAGCATAACAGCAGCTAAATACATGCCCAACTGGAGCGCGTCGATTACCGAGTGGTAGGGGTCGCCCCAGTCATAGCCCAGAACGGCAAGCAGGATGCCGATGATGAAGCCGATGACGGTAGGGTCTCCCAGGATGCCGAAACGCTTCTGAACGGTCTCGGCCGTGAGGTTAATATTGCGTAGGCCAGGAATGTGGTCGAAGAGCCAGTTGAACGGATAGGCGAAGATGAGGTAGGTGTTTGCCACGGGATGAGAGATTGATACACCCTTGGGCAGGCTGAAGAACCTCTCGTTCTGCTCGGCACCCAAGTCGGCGGCAATGAGTGCCCAGACATGGAAGAGGGCGGCAGTGAGAACGCCATAGAGGAAGTTGCCCGAGAAAGCATAGACGATGGCACCCATCGAGGCATTCTGGTGCAGGTTGAACACGTCCACGTTAATGCAGTCAGTGAGCTTGAGCACGAGCATTACGATGTTGACAGCCACACAGAGCGGGATGATGATGGCTCCAAGGGGCGATCCGAATCCCATGACCGCCGTCGCGGCGCCGCCGACGTCGATGGCGTCAAGCGAGGACCCGAGCTTCTCAGTCATTCCCGTAATGGCCGGTGCCACCTTCTCGAGCATGAGGTTGATCGTCATTGTAAGGGCGATGAAGCCTATGCCAACCTTCATGGCACACTGGATGGCTTCCTTCCAAGGTCTTCTCAGGATCTTCATGATGGTTAGGAAAATCAAGGGGATGAAGATGAAATTTCCCAGGTCGTTGATGAACTGCGTGACGAGTTCCATTCTTGTACCTCCCTATGCTTCGTCGGGCTCAAAGCCCATGTTCCATGCCACGTAGTCAGGCTTTGCCAGGTTGCGGTAGTCACTTGCTTTCGCCTCCAGCAGGTTGAACTTGGAGTCCTCCCGCGCCGTAGCAAAGTCGAAGGGTTCGTCGTACCAAGCGTCGAGCACCTGCTCCATGTATGGCAAGCCAAGCACGCGAGCGCCCATCCCTATTATCTGGGCGTTGTTGGAGAGGCGAGCACGCTGTGCTGTGTAAGGATTGGACACCATGACGGCGCGGATGCCCCAATGCTTGTTGGCTTGGCAGGTAAACCCGATTCCCGTGCCGCAGATATAGACGCCCAGGCGGCATACGTCCCTCTGGATCAGCTCGCACATCTCGTCAGCCAGACGAGCGAAAGTGTTCTTACCGTCCTCTGGCGTCTTGACCGGGTCGTAGACAATCTCCGCATCCTTCCGAGAGATCAGATACTGCTGGATTTCTTCCTTTCTCTCAAAACCGACGTCATCGCAGGCAAGTGCGATCTTGGTTGTCACGAAGGCTCCTATCTTTTAGTTGTTGCATTTGAGAGCTGAGTATCGAATGCTTTCAAATGCAATGCAGCATCTGGCGGGCAGTATTGCCGACATGGAAACTGAGGCTACAAGACCTCGCAAAGGGGAAGTGGCATCCTGCCCCATCTAGAGCAGGCTGCGAATTAGCTGGATGAGGAACTTCACATCTCGTTACCTCGGATCTCTTTTAGGAGGTTGCGGTTCTAGGTGCCGGGTAGGCCCCGCCGAAGTCGACGAAGGAAAGCCTTCTACGACAAGAAGCGCCGCGAGGGGAAGCCCCCATAGAGTGGCCGTGACGGCCGTGGCGAGGAAGCTCTGCCATATCATCTTCGCCGTCATGCGCAGACAGGCTCCCTACGACCCCGATCGCTAGGACCGGCCTTTGGAAGCATTCGATATTCAGCTCTCAAAGTGCAACTCTTACTTGCAAAAACTTTTGTGCTGGGAATCTATCTTTTGGGTCTTAACTTCATATAGCTGGTCTCCTTTCTCCTGATGCTTTACCAACTGAACAGAATTATAAACTTTGTTTTTATTGGTATTTTTAGAGATTTATTTGGTTTTTCAAAGTATATCGTAGTCTACTGCCGATCTAAACTCGATATTGTTGCGAAAATTAGCTAATCTACCTGGTGATATTCCAAACTATTCTTCTGATAGTCCTTGATGGGGAGGCAAGGGCGGCAACCCAGACGACATCGGCAATCGGTTGGCTTTATGGGGCAAGCGGCAATATAATGCGGCTCTTCGACACGATGTGTGAATGAAGAATATGCGAATGCGCAGGTGGCACGGCACGTTCTCCTGTAGGTTTTAGGTGTGAAGTAAAGACCCGGCAAAAGGAGCGCACCGTGCGCATTTCAAGCTTAGCCAAGATCATGATCGGCATCGAGAATATCGTCGTAAAGGATGTGTCCTTCGACGAGGGCGCACAGGCGATAAGGCCCTACAGGCCCCACTCCTGCAGATGCGGCAAGTGCGAGCAGAAGGCCCCCCTGCTACGATGCAGGCAGGGGAACCAGGCTCTGGAGATGTCCCGATGTCGTCGGGACGAAGGTGTATATCCAGGCGGATGCATTCAAGGTGAGGTGCCCAAAATGCGATACCGCGGTGCGGAAGCTGCCCTGGGCAGACCATGGTAGCTGGCAACCCGTGCCTTTAAGGACAGCTGCTGCTGGCTTGTGCTGTCGATGAGCAAGCCTGCCTGTCAAAGGCTTCTGCGCATCTTGTGGAGGTTGGTGGGCGCGATATGCTCGCGCGTGCTGGCAAGGCTCAATCTGGCGCAGCCGCCAAAGACGGCAGGCCTCAGGCGGATAGGTGTGGACGAGACAAGCTACAAGAAGGGCCACAGCTACATGACGGGCATAGCCGCAAGGTCTTCGACGCCTTCTTCGAGCAGATCAGCGTTAAGGGAAGAGAGTCCATCGACCTTGTGAGCGCGGACGGAGCGCGTTGGGTGGACGATGCGATAGCCGAATAGATGGCGCATGCGCTGTACAGACACCTTCCACATCGTCCAGTGGGCAGCAGAGCTGCTCGACGAGCTGCGAAAGCAGTCATGGAGAAAGGCAGCACCGAAGGGGAGGCGCGCCCGCCTCAGGAAGGGGGAGAAGGCCAGCCCCCGAAAGGAAGGCCGCTGCATCCGTGAAGGGCCCAAGCTATCCCCTCCTTCAAGAACCCAGAGAGCCTGACCGAAAGGCAGAAGGCGGCGCTTCAGCTCACCACGATCTTGCAGCTGCAGCTCCACAGGGCATATCTGCTGAAGGAAGGGTTGAGACTTGCCCTGAAGCTGCCCGCTAACGAGATCAGGGAGGGCATCGGGAAGTGTAGGGGCAGGGCCTGGCGCTCGAGGATCCCCTAAGTTCATCGAGCTCTAAAAGAAGATCAGAAGGCATCTGGATGCCATAGTCGCCACCTTGGAGAGCGGCCTGTCCAACGCACGCGTGGAGGCCATCAACAACAAGATCAAGCTGACTGTGAGGATGGCCTATAGCTTTCGCAGCCTCGACAACCTCTTCGCGATGGTGATGCTCAGATGCTCGGGGCTCCAGGTGCCGCTGCTGGGGAGGGCCTAGCGCTCACATATCGGTTCATACATTGTGCAGATGACTCCTATAATGCTTGTGTTTTTAATGAAACACACAGATTTATATCCTTTGAAGAGTTGGCTTTGTGGGAATAAACTTCGTTTGTAGACAGTGCAGGAAGAATAGGAGTGATGCATACCATGCTGATGGAGGAACGCCGCCAGAAGATCATGGAACAGCTCGCGCTCACCGGCTCGGTGCAGGTGAGCGCCTTGGCAGAACAGTTGGGCGTGACCTCCGAGACTATACGCAAGGACTTGGCTCATCTTGAGAGTCAGGGCCTTGTCATCAGGGGACATGGGGGGGCGATCCTCAAACAGAACGCCATCGAGCTCTCGTTTGGACTGCGCGAACAGGAAAACGTTGAGGACAAGGCTCTCATCGCCCAGAAGGCCATAGAACTTATACCTGAGTCCTCATCGGTGATCGTCTGTACCGGAAGTACCACGCTCGAACTCGCTAGGCTGATTGCCCTAAGGTCCGGGCTCAAGGTCTTCACCGACTCGCTCCCCGTAGCCTCTGCCCTCATCTCGTCCCACAACCAGGTCTTCCTGTTTGGCGGGGAGCTACGCCCGCAGAGTTTCTCGCTTTGCGGAGGCTGGACGGTCTCGCAAATCCGACTCATCCAAGCTGATCTCTGCTTCATGGGCACGGACGGCTTCTCCAACATCTCTGGCCCTTCAACGCCCTCATTCTCTGACGCTTTCGTCGACAGCGAGATTCTCAAGCAATCAGAGAAGAGCTACATCCTCGCCGACCACACCAAGTTCTCTAAGCGCAGCCTCTACAAAATCTGTGACTGGCAGAGCGTGACAGGTCTCATCACAGACCGGAAAGCCAATCCTGAGGCAGTGACCCAGTTGCAAAATCTTACCCAGGTCATATGCGCATGATCTAAAAAAGTGGTAGCCTTCCTCCCCCTCGGACAGGAGATAAATTCTGGCTCGTGCCGGGGAGGAGAGGTGGGCCGCAGCGTTCCAACGATGATGCGCATGGTCGTGTCGAGAATGACGCTCCTATGCTGTGTCAAGCCATTTTCAGGTTCGCTAACTTGCTCTTCATGAATGCGGAGTACCTATCGCGAATCTCGTAATGCTTGCTGGCCTCGCGCTCGATCTTACTTATGCGGATGTGGTCGGTGACGAGTGCGGCGGCGACCTCTTCCTGCGTCATCGCGGCTTCGGCCCTTTTCGCCCTGAGCGACCTTTCGTCCTCGTGGGTTTTAGCTGTCGGGTTCATCAGCGCGCAGCAGACTTCCCGGGCGATGTATCTCTTGAGGCATCTGATTGCCTCGCGCTTCGATGTGCCCTCGGCCATCCGCTTCGCGACATACTCCTGCGTGCGCCCATCGTACTTCATCCGGTTGAGGGCAATGGTGTGCAAGGCCCTGTTGGCCTGCCTGTTACCTCCCCGGTTGAGCCTGCGCCTGACGATCTTGTCGCTCGACGCCTCTATCGGCAAGGCGCCGCAAAGCGAGGCGAGTACTGCTTTTGAGCGGAGCCTTTCGGGGTTGTCGCCCGCGGCGTTGTCGAGCGCCGCAGCCGTCGATCTCCAGCAGGGCCGGCGCGTTGTCGCGCACCAGGTCGGATATGAGCGCCTCGAGCTCGTCGGCCCGTTGCTTGGCGTCGATCCACGTCTTCGCGAGAACATGGAGCGAAGTGTGCAGCGCATCCGTGACGGCACTGCCGGTTGCGGACCTTTTCCTGGCGAGCGACTTCATCATCGCTAAAACGCTCATCTTTTCGTACTTCGACCTTATGGGCTCCGGCGCGATGTTGTCCAGGGACTTCGCAGCGCTGGATGCCGCCGTCGAGGTCCTCACGCATAGCTCTTTTAAGTCCAGCAGTGCCCTGACGGCTTCGGACCACCCGTCCTTCGACTTTAGGATACAGGTGCCGTGCCCCGCTGCCGTGTTCCGCGTCTATGGCGTCGTTTTTGCTGGAGCCCCTGCGCCTCTTGTCGCACTTGGGCCGCAGGATCTCCATGACAGTGTAGCCGCGCTCACGCAGGTAAGAGCAGATCCCAGCGCCGTATAAGGCTGTACCCTCGATACCGACGAGCGCGCAGCGGCCGGCGTCGCTGATGGTGTGGGCGAGCGATCGGTAGCCGGCGCCGTCGGCGGCGAACCCGCCCTCGTAGACGATCCTGCCAAGCGCGCCCAGCACACACAGCACGTACGCCTCCTTGTGCGTGTCGATGCCGGCGTAAACGACAGACGTGCCTTCCATGCAGCCTCCCTGTCTTCACCGGGCACCCCGCCGGTGGGCCAGACACAACACTGAAAGGGAGCGCTAGAAGCAGGCTGTTCGGCCTGCTGGCAGCGCCCATGCTCCTGTGAAATCATGGCGGGCCTTCGGGATGCCCGCGGCAGGGCACGGCAAGTCATTTCAAGGTCAGTCCTTGCGACGACGGTTGGTGTATGGGCCAGCGCCCTGTCGCAAGCTACTACGATGGGAGTATGCGCTCCCACGGTCGACTTTGCGCGAGTGTTGGCGCAATTGCAACCGCGATATCATTTGAGCTGTAATCTTTTGATGGACAGTGGGATTCAGGGACTAACAACAGATATGCTCTGTCCAGATACCCACTCAGCACCGCCAACAGATTGAAGAGATGAGATGTCGCTAAGTGCAAGCGAGATAGAGAAGGCAAAGTCCCGCACGAAGCCGGAAACACCCAAACACTACACTGAAGAAGTATTGCCTCGAGGCTATCGACTACTACAGGAAGGCACGTAAGGCCAACCCGAAGAAGAGCATCAAAGGATGCGCCGCGAAGCTTGAGGCCAACGACAAGACCTTAAACGACTGGATCATCAAGCACTCAAAGACCAAAAGGGTGACCCAGGCAAGGACCGAGGTGCACAAGCAGCTCGACAGGGCCAACAGGCGCATACACGAGCTCGAAAGCGAAAATAAGTTCCTAAAAAAGAGGCAGCCTTCTTCGCCGGAAGCCTCTGTTGAAGGACAGGTTTTAGCTCATGCTGGAGAAGAGGGCAACCTACAGCGTCTCGATGATGGAGCGCGTACTGGAGGTGAGCAGGGCTCACTTCTACAGATGGCTCAAGGCCAAAGGCGGTGAGGACCTATGGGGTCCTATCAAGGAAGCCATCTGCGCGATATGGGAGGAAAGCGACAGGCGCTTCGGCTCCTGCAAGGTATGGACCAAGCTCACAGGAGATCCGCAGTACACGGAATTCGCAGGCACGACCCGCTACCATGTGCGCAGGTGCATGGCTAAACTGGGATAGGCGGCATCTGATCCAATGCATCGAAGAGGACGATACTGCCCGCACCTGATACCCCCGAGCGCTCCGCCCTCACCCGGCGCGGCTTTTCGTGTCTTGTGCCGACAGCCAAGCTCGTGGGCGATATAACCTATCTCAAGACCACGGCAGGCTTTATATATCTTACCGTCGCACACGATCTGTGCACACACATGGTGGTGGGCTGAAGCATACAGGACAACATGAGGGCAGGCCTTGTCGTCTTTGCCCTGAAGATGGCATATTCGCGCGGATACGTGGCTGGAGGGGCCATATTCTAAGCAGCCCAGGCAGCCAGTACATAAGCTCAGAGCTGACCGCCTGCTCAGCCGTACCCGACGTGAGGCTCTCCGTGGGGAGAACCGGAAGCTGCCACGACAACGCTGTAGCCAAATCCTTCTTCGCCACGCTCAAGAACGAATGGTACTACCACAAGCGCCTCTTAGATGCATCCACGACCAAGCACAAGGCACACGAGTTTAATCGAGTCATACTACAACCGCTTCCGCCCGCATAAGTCCATAGGAGATCGCGTGCCGGAAGAGGTGATGCAGGAGTTCTTCGAGCGCCTCGAGAGAGGCCTTGCATACGATCCAAAGGTGATGCAGACCGCATAAAAAATCTGAGATTCCTCTGTCCATTATATTGACAGGGGTCAATTATCAGTGTTGGTGTAGGTCCGATTCTGCCCGGGGCCAGGAGGCCGTCCCGAATCCCTGGGGCTATCCTATGCCGACTCCATCCCATCTGCAAGCTCAAGGCTGGCATCTATTGCCTTCCTGGTGAGGTGCCAGCCCACGACGTGCTCCGGCGTGCAGACGATGAGCACCACGCAGCTCCTCTTGAGCCATATCCCGTAGACGTGGACCACGTAGTAGACCTCGTCGCAGACCGGCGCTATTGGCCAGACCCTCCAGAACTCCGAGATCCTCTCCCTGAAGGTGCGCGCCGGCATCCCCATCTACGCCTGGGTCTGCTTGGAGAGCAGCCAGGCCAGGAACATGGCGAGCAGCCTCGCGTCGGTGCTGACGGCGCGCGTCGTCGTGGCGCACGACATGCACTGCCACCTCCTGCCGCCCGGCCCTCGTCTTGCCGTGCCCCTTCATCGCGCTCCCGCAAACGGGGCATCTCGCCTTCGTCATTCGCCGCCGCCTTCCTTCGAGTTCGTAGCGGCAAACAGGCTATCTGACCTGCTGTGTCAAGTGAAATCAGGGTACACGTTTTTGCCTATAAAATCCCTCCTTGCAGTCTGGAGGTCTAATCTGGGCAGCCCATTAATAAGAGCAGGTCTACAATCATGGGAATTGCTCGTCTATCCACAAGAAAGCCCGGATGGGCAGCGGGGTTCTTGCGGATGTGGTAGTCCTGGCCCCTGCTATCCTTCCGGGCCGTCAAAGACTGCCACAAAGGGCAAACACGCGAAGCGAAGGCTCGCCGCTTCGGTCACGCCTTGGGACGACCTTGCAGAAAGCGAGCTTGAAACCAGCTCAGGCGCTCGTGGATGCGAGCCATAGAAGCATGTACTCGTTCAGGCATTGCCACCTCAACGGCGATGCGAACGGCGCGCCTGCCTAAGATGCAACAGCGCCGAGGTGTCCAAGCGCGGCAAGGACGCGACCGGCGTCCAGCGCTATTTTTTGCTCAGCCTGCAAGAAGTCGTTCTTCCCGCAGACGGGCACGATCTTCGAGGACCGCAAGCTCACGCTGTCGGTGTACTCCGATTTCCTGCTCCAGGTATTCTCCTGTGACAGCTTCGCGTCAATGAGCAGAGAGGAAAGGAGGTCTGATGCCACCTTTTGGATGGGAAAGCTGTTCGCCGTGCTCGAGGGTGTCCAGGAGGGCATCATGCTGTCGGACAGGGTCTGGATCGACGAGACGTACTGGCCGCTTACCGCCAAAGACGCTGTCAGGAAGCTGCTTTGGGGGCTTTCGGCCAACCAGATGTGCATAGGAGCCGGGGTGGACGACTCGGGAACCTTCATCTACCTCCACGAGGGCTTCGGCAAGACCAGCAAGGCCAAGACGCGCGCCACGTTCGGTGTGCGCATCGAGAGGGGATCGACGCTTCTCCACGACATGGAGGACCTGGGGCTGTCGAGCGAAAGCTACAGTGCCCAAGCTTTTGAAGAGGGCCCGGATGACCTCAACCCGTTGTGCCCGCTGAACCGAGCATGCTTCCTGCTGAAGAGCTTCCTCGGCTCTCATCCGGGGTTCGACAGGGGCGACCTGCAGGGGTAGCTGGAGCTGTTCTACGTGATCTCGAACCCCATTACAGTGAGAGCCAGCCCCTGGGGACTTCTTAGAGCTTTGGGGTTTTCGACAATGAAGTGCCTGCGGATTCCCTAACCTTGTAGATGGTCCTGAAGGGGGCTGCTGGCTAGCCTTCCCCGGACAGCCGTGTACCCCTGCCTCTTGCGAAGGCCCGGGGGGGTGTTGCTGCTAAGGGATGGTGGTCTGTCTGAGAACGGCTGATAGGGATGTGCCACACGATAGCAGGGTAGTGTGGATGTCGTCCCTCAGACACCCCCCCTCGTAGAAGCAGGACATGAAGGGGATGGCGGTGTTGACGTCTAAGGCCATCAGGAGGTTGGCCTGCTCCTCGCCGAGCTTTACGAACTTGTATCCCTTGTCGGCGAGGTCCCCCTCCCAGAAGCGCGTGCCTATGGCGTGGCCGTCGATGGCGATCTGCCCCGAGCACCTGTCGATCAGGGCCTGCTCGAAGGACAGGACTTGAGCCCCTGCCTCCTCCCCAGGTCCCCATAAGAGGCACTCGAGCGCGTCGTAGCTAAGCCTGAGGCACGCACAGCGCAGCTGCAGCGTACTCATCTCGTAGAGTGGCGCCACATCGCGCATGTAGGTGAAGCCCTGCACGAAGTGGATGAGGACGATGGCATATATGCGCTCGGCGTTACGGGCCGAGAAATGCTAGCGCAGCATGGCGAGCGTCTTCTTCGAGTTCGCGAGCGCCACTGCCCACTTACCGAAGTCGAGCGCCGAGACCTCCTCGTTACGCAGGGACCCCGCATTGGGGACGAGCTCACGCGCAAGGTCGATCTTTCCCACGCAGCGCCCCATCCTGTTGCGCCACTTCCCGTCGGGGCACTTTTCGCATGCGTACTCGTAGACGTAGTAGCCGCCGGAGATGGCCTTGACCATCGTGTGCTGCGGCCTCATCGCCCTGATCTCGGCCGGCAGCGAGTATTTTCCCATGTCTGCTCTATTCACCACCTGAACTACTACCTATGCTATATCACCTCCGATAAGGAATGGGCCCTAAGATAAAAAAGAAAAGCCCACGTAAATGGGCTTTTCTTTGCAGAGGCAGCATGTGGAACAGGCCGACATCTACCTAGATATTCAAAAGGTTGTGTCTAAGGAAACGATGATTAATACCCCATGACGTACCAGAGGGGACCGACCACACGACTTTTCGCGGTCGGTATGCGGGAAAGGCAGGGAAGAATGCTCATCCAGCACGTGCAGGAGCCGCTATCCTTACATTTGTCCTGCCCCATGCACCGCAAGAAGGCTCCAAGACGGATCAAGCGACTCTGGGAGCCGGGAGGTGCAGCCTGCCGGCAAAAGATGCACATGGCAAGGTTTGCAAGGGCGAAGCAGACTTGAGCATACAGGAGGTCTTCTCTATCCCCCTGTAGCGCTTCCTTAAGGGGTAGAAGCGCCGCTTCACGATAGGGAAGGGTGCTTCTGCCTTTGAGCGGATGGATGCCTTCCTGGACTCGATGTCCTTTTCGGAGAAGAGTGCACAGGTAAGACCTTCTATGGTCGAAGGCTTCCTTAGCAACGCTTTAGCGCATAGATGAGAGGTGTGGGTCTTTATGCGTCCTTAAGGGCGCTTCGCTATACCTATATAGCCTAAAGTCTGCGCAGCAGAACCTGTCATACTCCCTTACGAGTGCATGTGCCACAGGATATGTCAGATACATTCTAAGCGATCGTCTCCACACCATGCACAAGGCAGCTACCGGCATCCACGCCAATATGCGCCTTGTATCCGATACGCCAGGCTCCCCCCCTTTCTTGGACTGGTGCGCTTTAAGGGTCGCGCGCATGGTCCTTGTTCTTCGTTAAGCTTTAGGGCCCAGGTGAAGGTCGCATCCACCATGGAGCCACCCCGCGCCGTGATCCCTGCCTCTAGCTTTTAAGTCCAGGCGTGAAGCACAAGCTTTACCGAACTCCTCTCGCTTTAAGGCTATGGCGGAATTTCGCAAGTGTCGTCGCATCTGGTACCTGCGCTTGCATGAGGTCTACGTGCACAGAAGCGCTACCAGGACCGACAATCCAGGATAGCATCCTTAGGTTTCCTCGTCTTAAGAGAGCAAACATGACCTAAAGCAGGCTACATCCTGTTATGAAGTGACCGTTGTCAAGAGGCAATTTCAGGAAATTTCCCCCCCTGGCTAGCCACATTTGTGTTTCTCTGACAGCATCTGGAAAGAGCTCTGATTTAACAGTTCCCGGCATGTGGCCACTCTGTTATACGTGGATTGGCTACCAACAGGCTAATGGTTTTGCCGTGAGCCCTGCGATCTAAAAGCGTGGATTACTGTTTCCAGTGCCAACATAGGATGGACGCGGATGGCTTAAACCTTACAGTGATCACAGCTCCTTCCAGATGCTGTCAGGTATTTACTTTGTCTATTACTGCATAAATCCGCAGATTCCTGTGGATTTATGCCTTGGCTGCCCATAGACATCATAGACAGATGGCTGTCACAGGACTTGCCGCGTAAGCGGTGCGTAGCACCCTTGACAGACAAATGGACCAGATGTTACTCATGCTGCCTTCTTTTAGGCTTCTCTGAAAGCGATAGTGCCTGTCATCATTGCCCATATAAAGCAGGCAAGTTCCCTGGCAACTGCAGCAACCGCTACATTTCTTTTTTTCCCATGGCGGATCATCCGGTAATACTTGCTTCGAAGTCTTGTGTTTGCTCTGTCAGCATATGCAATGACATCAGCTGTATTTCCGTCCTGCCTGCAGCGCAGTTCCTTGGATTTATGTCTGATCTGTCCCTTGCAGATTCCTTTTGCCCCTTCAATGAGAAGCGTACGAAGATGACTGTTGCCAGCTTTTGAAATTCCGCTACGTTGGATCTTTGTTCCACTGGAAGATTCTCCCGGCGCAAGCTCGAGGAATGCAGCATAGGTATTGCCTTTGGCAAAACGACTGAAATCGCCGGTTTCTACAATCAGTGAAGGTGCCGTATGAGTCTTTATACCGAGAAGACAGCCAAGCTTTTTGACACTTTCCTTGTAATCATCATCGCCAGCAAGTTCCTCGATCCGTTTGTCGAAGCGTTCGATCTTTGATGAGTGTTCCTTATAGGATGCCAGATACTCGTCG
The DNA here is from genome assembly GCF_018128285.1 of Atopobium sp. oral taxon 416. Lineage (NCBI taxonomy): Bacteria > Bacillati > Actinomycetota > Coriobacteriia > Coriobacteriales > Atopobiaceae > Atopobium > Atopobium sp. oral taxon 416. The sequence continues at coordinate 2,946,821 of NZ_CP072380.1, read as the reverse complement.
AGGGTCTCGCGCAGCAGATCATCCAGCTCCAAGTGTCTTCAGCCAGTTCCAGTGCTTGATTGTCCATTTGTTGCCATCATAGAAAAAGCCATGACGCAGGCAGAAAGCATTGATCTGCTGTTTGATCTTCTTGAGTGCCAGTTTGTGGTCATCCCTCATACGAAGATATTCTTTTACAGAGTCATCCTTATCGGTGGGAACATGAACCGCAAGATATCCGCCATAGCAAAGACACTGAGCGATCATGTTGGCATCACGTGCATCCGTCTTCACCCGCTTGCCCTGAGGGGCTAGCATTGTGCTCGGCGCAAGAATGACGCATTTTACACCGGCGTTCGTTAGCTGATGGTATAAGGAGTATCCAAGACATCCGGCTTCGTAGCCGCATTCAACAGAATAAGTATCGGTAAGGCCAAGTTTCTTTTTAAGGTTCTCAATAAATTGGAGAACGTTTTTATAATCAGGGGGTACCTGGATGTTGGCGAAGACCCTGTCCTTTGCCCCAACCACAGGCTCCATTGCACACAAAGTGTAATTCGAACTATGGACATCCATTGCGATTTTGAGTACTCTATTCATTAGTGATCTCCTTTTGTATGTGGTAAACCAGCTTACTTTATGTTAAACACCTATCGTATAGCGGCAAATCCACGTTGCTACTAATGTGAGGTCACTTCATATTATCTAAAGCTTTGTCTTTGCAGCGCGCACATGCCTGACAAGAGCCTGTCAGCGGTAGCTGGTATCTACCCATGCAATCCAGCTATCCCACACAACGATTGTATCCATCCGCTCCAGGTGTGCCTCTCGCCTGGTCTTTCTCCTCAGATCTTAGGATTTAAGGTCTTGAAAGCTCATCTGGCTGTCCATATCTGCCTTCTGGATATGCTGGAATGTGTGGATGTAGCTATACCATATCCAGAAGACAGATAGGCATCTATGTGGGTATGGGCACTGCGTGGTTCGAGACATTTTGAGCCGATGTCATACAGTGTGTGGCCCCACTGGCCTCATCGAGCCGAATTAATCATCGTTTCCCTAGACTGTTAGGTTGAGTTTTATCCCATTGTCCCAACGCCTCAGTGTTGAATCCTTGACACCCAATTCTCCTGAGAGCTTCTTCACGTGCTTCCCATCACTGAGTACTACCTCTACAGCAGAGATCTTAAACTGCTTGTCGTAGCGCTCTCTTCTTTGGGGCATATCTAACACCTTTCACCCTTATCCTGGTGTCCAGTATATGGTAACTACTCCAACCCAGTGACTGGCGGTCTTCCAAAGGGCTCATCCAGTCGAGTAATTCCACCCTCTGCTCTTCTTCAATAGACTGATGATCCACGATGTTGTCCTGGCCTCATCGCTTTGAGGGATACCTATTTGGGGTAAGCTTTACTTATATAGATAAAGACAACGTGTTGTGGTGGTAATCATGGTGCAGACACGGGTAGACCGTAAGCGAATATATGCTGAAAAACAACAGGCTGAAGTGGATGCTTTAGTCAATCAGGGCGTCATACTCTGTGGCAATGCCTTTTCCACAGTGCTCTTTCTCAAAGGTGATCCCGGACCGCAGGACGGGAACGGAAAGACCCTATTTACCGGGCCAGATGGAAAAGCACTGCAGGCTTCACTGCGTGCGTTGGGATATGATCCGGCGGGTTGGTGTGGTGTCGCAAGTTGGAATACGCAGGGCGAAAGTCTTGATCCGACACTGTTGCGTCAGACGATCGCGGCGCTTGACCCTCAGACGGTCATTATCGTGGATGACACCGCCGCCGCAGTGATGAGGGAGGCCTATGCAGAGGAGCTTTCCGCCCTTGATGATTTCTCCTGCGCGATGCTCCAACCGGGGGCGATCGCCTACATCTGTGGTATGCGGGTGATGAATCTTGGAGGATTTGAGGCTTCGCTCAACGATGCACACGAAAAACAGATTATGTGGGCGCGCTTAAAGGAGTTACCGCCTGAGGTAGCGCCCTATTGATGCTGTCGTTAGCACAATATTTGTAAGTTTCCCCTGATTGAGGGCCTGACTAGCATTAATCTTGGAAGTAAGAAGTTCTTGAGTGGAACGATCTAAGGAGGGCATTGTAACTATGATTGCAGAACCGATCAATGTGACGCAAACACGCGAATGGAAAAAGCTCAAGCAAGACTATGAGGACCTGCAGAAGCAGGGTATCTCTCTGAAGAAATGGTTCAAGGAGGATCCGGACCGCGTCAACAAGCTGAGCTTTGATGTGGCGGATTTTCATATCGATCTTTCAAAGAACCTGGTAACTGACCAAATCATCCAGGATCTGGTTGCGCTTGCGAAGGCAATGCACGTCGAGGGCCGCAGGGCACAGATGTTCTCCGGTGTACATCTGAATACTACTGAGGATCGTGCCGTCCTGCACACTGCACTGCGCCGTCCGGTCTCTGATGAGGGCGAACTTATTGTTGACGGCCAGGATGTCGTGAAAGATGTCCACGAGGTACTTGACAGGATGTATGCCTTTGCCAATGATGTACGTTTAGGCAAGTGGCAGGGCGTCACCGGCAAGAAGATTACCGATGTTGTGAGCATCGGTATCGGCGGCTCCGACTTGGGTCCGGTCATGGTCTACGAAGCGCTAAAGCCCTATGCGAATGCCGGCATTGCGGTGCACTATATCTCTAACATCGATCCGAATGACGCTGCAGAGAAGCTCAAAGGCCTTGATCCCGAGACGACCCTCGTCATCATCGTCTCCAAGACCTTTACGACGCTGGAGACCATGACCAATGCACGTGAGGTCAGGACCTGGCTGCTTAAGGGCTTGAAGGCTCAGGGATACACCGGCTCCGATGCGGATGCCACCAAGCATCACTTTGTGGCAGTCTCCACGAACCTCAAGGCAGTGGCAGACTTTGGTATCGACCCGAATAATGCCTTCGGCTTCTGGAGTTGGGTCGGCGGCCGTTACTCCGTTGACTCCGCGGTCGGTCTCTCGCTGATCATCGCCTTTGGCCCCAAGATATTTGAGGACTTCCTCGACGGCTTCCACACAATGGATACCTACTTTGTGAATACGCCGATTGAAGAGAACGCGGTCATGTTGATGGGCCTCATCAATGTCTGGTACAACAACTTCTTCGGCGCTGAGAGCCACGCGATCTTGCCGTACAACCAGTACCTCCACCGCTTCCCGGCCTACCTGCAGCAGCTGACCATGGAGTCCAACGGCAAGAGCACGCGTTGGGATGGTACCCCGGTTACCACTAAGACCGGCGAGATCTTCTGGGGCGAGGCAGGCACCAACGGACAGCATGCCTTCTATCAGCTGATCCATCAGGGTACGCACCTGATTCCGGCTGACTTCATCGCCTTCGTGAATACGAAGAACCCGACGAAGGATGGGGATCAGGATATTCACGAGCTCTTCCTAGGCAACTTCTTGGCGCAGACAAAGGCGTTGGCCTTCGGGAAGACCGCTGACGAGGTCCGCAGAGAGGGAACCGCCGAGTGGATGGTCCCGGCCCGCTGCTTCGCTGGCAACCGTCCGACGACCTCCATCTTCGGTACGGACCTGACGCCGAAGACCTTAGGCGAGCTCATTGCACTCTATGAGCACATCGTCTTCGTCGAGGGCAGCATCTGGGGCATCGACTCCTTCGACCAGTGGGGCGTTGAGCTTGGTAAACAGCTTGCCAAGCAGATCACGCCTGCCTTCCATGATGACAAGGCACTCGCTGAACAGGATGCTTCAACGCAGGCGCTCATCAGGTTCTATCGTGCGCATCGCCACTAGTTGTTCTAAAGGGGATCCAAAGGCTGAGGGCTTTAGATCCCCTTTTTTGCTAGAGATAGGCCCGAACGATTGGGAAATTAAGGGTTTCGTGTGAGTATGCTGAAAGAACGTCATTGAGGCTGTCGAAAAATATTTATTTCACCTATACTGATATAGCAGTATGTTCGATGGGTTCGGACGACGTACTGTTCCGAACCTGGTCAGGGCCGGGAGGCAGCAGCCATAAGGAGCCTCGGGCGGGCGTCCGTTCCCATTGAGCATACTTTTGAGTGCCTTCAGGATCTTTCAGGTCTTGGAGGCACTCTTGATGTAGAGAGCCTACCAAAGACGACCGTGAGGAGTCGGCCTGTGTCCTTTTTTGATGCTATCACCAATCTATTGCACGACCCACGTGCTGCCATTGCGGGGTGGATCGTCGCCGGTCCCCTGTACGCCTATGGTTTCATCTTCCTGATCGTCTTCATAGAGACCGGTGTCGTCTTCTTTCCCTTTTTGCCGGGCGACTCGCTGCTCTTTGCGGCAGGATTTTTTGCCCACAGCGGAGGATTCAACCTCTACCTGCTTTTGACGATCGCCTGGGCCGCCGCAATCCTCGGCGATCAATGTAACTTTATGATCGGTCACTTCTTCGGAAGGTGCATTGTCCAGTCCGGGAAAGTGAAGGCGATGACGCCGGAGCGGGTGGAGAAAACTGAAGCTTTCCTGGATAAGTGGGGCCGTCTCGCGATCTTCCTTGGCCGGTTCTTCCCTTTCATCCGTACCTTCGTCCCGTTCCTCGCGGGTATGGGTGGCATGCACTGGAAGCACTTTGTGCCCTTCAATGTCCTGGGTGGTATCTGTTGGTCGACGCTCTTCACGCTCCTTGGGTATTTCTTTGGCGGAATCCCGGCCGTGCAGGAGCACTTTGAGCTTGTTATAGTCGGTATCATCTTAGTCAGCGTGATCCCCGCAGTGGTGGGGGCTCTCAGAGCCAAATTCAAAAAGAGAGAACCCTCTGAGGAATAGCAATGCACAAAGGAGCGAAACATGGCAGGCCAATTAGGTGACAAACCGCTGACTGAACAGGAAGTTACAGAGCTGTGCTATCAGATCATCTCGAGCGTGGGTACGGCGAAGTCACTCTACATCGATTCGATCTCCAAGGCTCAGGATTACCATTTCGATGAGGCACAGCAGCTGGTCAAAGAGGGCGATGAGGCCTTTATCAAGGGGAGAAACGCACACTTGCAGCTGCTTGCCCACAATGCCAAGGGCCAGAATATTCCGATCAACCTGCTCCTTATCCACGCGGAGGACCAGTTAAGCGATACTGAGACCGTTCGCACGCTGGCTGACAAATTCATCGACGTCTACAGGCGGCTCCAGCAGATGGAAGTCTAGGTATTCTTCAGAGCTCATGTGTTCGCGTGCTGTAATGCGGCAGAGTGCGATACTTGTGGCACACTAAAAACTGAGAGAGCAGATCGATACGCGATTGCGATGAAGTGGTTGATGTGTCACACGCAGATATCATTCAAAAGATGACCTTAGAGCAGAAGTGTGCCCTGCTGTGCGGGTATACTACCTTCGGCACCAGGCCGTATGCATCCCTCGGGATCCCCGAGCTGGAGTTTTCCGATGGTCCCCACGGCCTGCGTCACCAGGCGGATCATGCGAACCATCTGGGGATCGGCGAAAGTCTCCCGGCAACCTGTTTCCCCTGCGCGGTGACCCTTGCGGATACCTGGGATACCGACCTTCTTAAAGAAATCGGGAAAGCCTTGGGAGAGGAAGCTGCCAGCCAGGGCGTCAATGTGATCCTGGGACCCGGTGTGAATATCAAGCGCAGTCCGCTGTGCGGGCGGAACTTCGAATACTTCTCCGAGGACCCCTATCTTGCAGGAAGACTGGGGAGCGCCTACGTGCAAGGTGTGCAGTCCACCGGCATCGGCGCCTGCGTCAAACACTTTGCGGCAAACAGTCAGGAAACCCGCCGCCAAGCTTCTGACTCCATCCTCGATGAGCGGACGCTGCGAGAGCTCTATCTCACTGCCTTTGAGATCATCGTCAAAGAGGCCCATCCGGCATGCGTGATGACGAGCTACAATCGGATCAACGGGGAGTACGCGAACGAAAATAAGCACCTACTCAAAGATATTCTGAGAGATGAGTGGGGTTACACCGGCGTAGTTGTCAGCGACTGGGGTGGCTCAAATGATCATGTTAAGGCTGTGAAGTGCCGCTCTACCTTTGAGATGCCGGGCGGTGGGCTGGATTCCACTCGCTCCCTGATCCATGCGGTGAAGCAAAGGAAGGTCGATGAGAGCGATGTCGACCAGTGTGTGGAAGACGCCCTCAACCTCATTCTCCCAACTGATGCAGCGCTGAAACAGCACCCCCATACCTTTGACAAGAAGGCGCACCACGCCCTTGCACAGCGGGCAGCTGCCGCAGGCATCGTGTTGCTCAAGAATGAAAAGGTGGCGCCGCTCACTGGGAAAGGCGCGGCGCATCCGCTCTTGCCGCTGGCTGCAGGTACCAAGGTAGCCGTGATCGGTGATTTGGCTGGCACCCCCCGCTATCAAGGCTCCGGCTCCTCCCGGGTCAATGCGACACAGGTGGACAATTTGATCGACGCTGTCAAAGGCTCCGCTCTCGATTTTGTCGGCTACGAGCCGGGCTTTGACCGTACCGATACAAGAAACGACGAGAAAGCGCAAAAGGCGCTGCAGCTCGCCGCAAAAGCTGACGCAATCCTCCTCAACGTCGGCCTTTCCGAAGCCGCCGAAGCAGAGGGGCTCGACCGAACGGCGCTTGACCTTGCGGACAACCAGGCGCAGCTCATCGAGGCCTTGGCGAAAACGCGCAAGCCGATGATCATTGTCCTCTCTTCGGGCGGAGTCCTGACGACTCCGTGGTCAGCCTTCTGCCAATCGCTGCTCTATGAAGGGCTTGGCGGACAGGCAGGGGCCTCTGCCGTGGTGCAGGTGATCACCGGTGAGGTCAATCCGTCCGGCAAATTGGCGGAGTCCTGGCCAAACCAGCTCTCCGAGACCCCGCTCGCCGATCGGTTCCCCTCCGATACGGTGCAGGCGCAGTATCGGGAGGGCCCCTACGTTGGATATCGCTACTACGAGACCGCCCATGTAGCGGTGGCCTATCCCTTTGGTTTTGGACTCTCCTACACGACGTTTGCCTATTCCCGCCTCAGGGTGCAGGTGGACGAGGCGCAACGGCTGCCCAAAGCGAACGTCAGCTTTGACCTCACTAACACTGGGACGTACCGGGGAGCGGAGATCGCGCAGATCTACGTCGCGCGTGAGGATGCCGGGATCTTCAGGCCGGAGCGGGAACTCAAAGGGTTTGTCAAGGTCGCGCTTGACCCTCAGGAGACCAAGCGGGTAACCGTTAAGCTCAATGAAACAGCTTTCCGCTACTTCGATGCTGAAACGAATGCTTGGGAATCGGAATCGGGCGTCTACCGGATCTATGTGGGCACCTCAAGCGCGGACCTCTATCTCTATAAGAATGTGAAGATTAAGGGCACGGCCGCGCCGCACATACAGGGGGACGAGAAACTGCTTCCGTACCATTTCGGACGCGTGCAGCAGGTCTCTCGAGCTACGTTTGAGGTGCTGTTGGGGCATCCGATCCCCAAGGAGAGCCCTGTGCTGGACAGAAACCTGTGCGTCAGGGACCTGAACCACGGGAAGAGCCCGATCCTGTGGCTTTTCAGAGCGATCGCTCAGCATGCAGTTAAGACGAACCCCAACACCAATACCTTCTTTGTCTACAACATGCCGTTGCGGTCGATGGCAAAGAATGCAGGGAATCTGATCTCGATGGGATTTGTGGATGCCCTTGTTCGGGAAGCTAAAGGCTGGGGCCTGGCAGGCGTGGTCCCGGCGGTGATCGTACAGGTGCTTACGGGGAATTTCTTTATACTCGTCTGGTTCCTGTGGTTTGTGGCGCCGCTCCTCATTGAGCTCATCAAGAATGCGGTGCTCAACGCTCAGGGTGAGCGCACGCTTGCTGCTCAGGATAAACGCTCGTAATTCATGAAGGAGAATCTTGTGAGTTTTGCTGATTGGACACAAGAGCATGAGGGACTGTGGGAGTTTATCAAGTTCAATGTGCTGAGCAATATCTCCACGATCACCCGCTTTGTCTGCACGTGGGTCGGTACCTATTTCTTTATCGATACCTTAGGGCTCACAGCACCCTTTTCCTTCCTGATCTTCAACTACACATCTCCCGGCTCCCACGGGTTGGGTGGCTTTATCACGTTTTTGATCGCCGAGGTACTGGCGCAGGTCGTGAACTTCTTTGTCCAGATGAAGTGGGTCTTTAAGTCTGATGCGACCTTTGGGGAGGCGGCGCCGAAGTATGCGGTCTTAGCTGTCATCATCGTCGTCGTAAATCTGATCCTGCCGGGCTACATCACTAACTTCTGCGAAGTCACCTGGGGTTTGGGCGCCGGGCTCTCTGGTACGATTGCCTCGGTCATCAATACCCTGCTCGCGGTGATCGTCAGCTTCCCGCTCCTGAAGTTCTGGATCATGCCGCCCTCAAGCAATAACAAGGCAAAGAAATAGAAGATCTTATATAGACACGCTTAGATATATTTAGTTATAAGCACTCAGAAAATTTTATAAAAATATGTATATAAAGACTAAGCCGGGATACATATATATGTGAAACCAGAGGATGCCAAAAAGAAAGAAGGGCGTCCAATCTCGTAAACGTAGAGGAGTTGGTAACTATGGCGAGGATGGTTCCGTACAGCGATTATGAGAAGGCACTTCGTAGAGTTTGGCCGTTCAACGCATTTGACGACTTCATGGAGCCGTTTCTGACGATCGATAACAGTGACGCTTTCAAGATGGATGTTGAGGATGCCGCTGACAAGTACGTTGTGACCGCTCATCTTCCGGGTGTGAAGAAGGAAGATATCGACGTCGAGCTCAATGAGGGCCGTCTCTCCATCACGGTAGACAAGAAAGAATCTGACGAAGAGAAGAATAAGAACTATCTGCAGAAGGAGACCTCAGAGCTTCATGCAAGCCGTGGCGTCTATCTGAAGGATGCTGCAAATGAGGGTTTGAGCGCGAGACTTGCAGATGGTATGTTGAGTGTCAACGTTCCGAAGATTGCTGAGAAGCAGAACAACGCGACCAAGATCACAATTGAGTGATTGGAAGTGCAAAGAATTGAAGGGCCGATGCTTTTGGGTACCGGCCCTTTTTCATGTCTATAGGCAGTATCGTGTGGAGAAGCCGAATCGTACGGGGGAGAGAGTTTTGCCCTGCAGATGAGAAACTTTGCAGATTTGGGCCTCAAACCTCATACTGAATCTATCTGTGAGCATAGAAAGTCTGTCGGTGGTCAGGCATCTTATTGTCAGAGCGGGCGGTTCTCATCGACCGCGATGCTCCACTATCTTATTACGCTGATCCCGCACACTCTTGAATCGGGATCTCCGTACAAAACACTGTACATCAACCTGATCGGCTCCTCTCTGTTCGGCTGTACCACCGCTTGGGTCTTAAAAGGTGCCGTGGGTCCGCGCATGGAGCTCTTCTTAGAAACGGGTCTCTGCGGCGGATCTACTACCTTTTCCACCTTTGCGTTGGAGGCCGCGGGCCTGCTATGGCGGGGATCATGGGGTGAGGCCTGTATCTATATCGCATTGTCGGCCTCGCCGCGGTGACGCTCGGACAAAGGATCGTGGGGTAGGTATGGTACGTATTCCGATCGGTGAATGGTACGATGCATACTCTTCGACCCTGAACCCTTGTGTCTGCGCGAAAAAGCCACGCAGACGCAGTTCAATCAGATTGAACCTCGCAATCAGGACTGTCGTCTGACCCTGTTTCAAAAAACTGATAGACAGCTTCGGCGAGCGCTGTGAGATACTCTCGCCCTTCGAGTGCGACTATGGGTCCAACTGCACGATCGGCGACGATAGCTTCATCAACCGTGAGGCCTACCTGATGGATGGCGCGCCGATCCATATCAGCAAACGCTGCTTTATCGGGCCAGATCTGGGTACCTACACCGCGTGGCATTCCCTGCTTCCGAAAGAACGGGACTCTGGCTTTGAGCGTGCGTTTCCGATTACGATAGGGACAACCGCGGGATCGGGAGAGACGTCACGATCCTTCCGGGAGTCACAATTGGCGAAAGATCTGCAATCGGCGCCAAAAGCTTGGTCAACCACGATATCCTCGCCCACAGCCTCGCTTTCGGGGCCCCTACAAAGTCTGCCGCAGTATTGATGAAGAACATGATTCCGTACTGAGTGAAGAACGAAAAACGTACTATCCGAAGGCCCATGGCTGACCGTCCATCCCCAAGGCTCCCTACGCCTCCCGATATCCGCGGCGTCTTTCCAGCCCCTACGGCTATGGTAGAAAAGATCTCATACGTTCGAGGGGCGGGGAAGCCTTGTCCTTCTTTGGGACTACGGGAGAACCAACTATGGCAGATACAGAAAGCAAAACGGTCAAGAATGTGGTATTGGTGGGCCAAGGCGGCGTGGGTAAGACCATGCTGGCTGAGGCTATGCTCCACGTGACAGGGAAAACAACACGGCTCGGTGGCCACGCCGGAACCAAACCCACGCTTGACTACGACAGCGAAGAGGAAAACCGCGGATTCTCGATTTCGACCGCGATCGCACCCATTGAGTGGGAAAATGCCCGCATCAATGTCCTCGATGCTCCCTGCTATCCTGACTTTATCGGTGACGCCTATACATCCATGAGCGCCTGTGAGGCCGCGCTCTTCGTTGTTGACGCAGCAGGCGGTCCGGAGACCGTGACCACACGGCTATGGTACGCCGCAGAGGACCTTTCCCTCTCCCGTGCCATCTTCGTCAACCGTATTGACCGCGCAGAGGCGAACTTCGATGCTACGATGGATCTGCTGAGGGTCCGCTTTGGTAACCGTTTGGCCGCCGTCACGATCCCGATGGGCGTCGGCGATGACTTCAAGGGCATCATCGATATTGTCCACGGTATAGCGCGGCACAACGATAACGGAAAGCCGGTTGAGGAGCCCATTCCGGACGACTACAAGGAGCAGGCAGCTAAGGCACGCGACGCGCTCTGCGAACTTGTCGTCGAAGCGGATGACGATCTGATGATGAAGTACCTCGACGGTGAGGGGATCACCCAGGAGGAGCTTGAGAGCCTGCTGCACAAAGCGTTAGTCCAGCGCATCTTTGTCCCGGTCTTCGCTGGCTCTTGCATCCGCGAGGAGGGCGTTATCTCGCTGATGGATAACATCGCGGACTACTTCCCAACGATGAGCGACTTCGGCCGTATCCCGCTGATCAACGGTGAGCAGCTTGACATCTCCCCGGATGACGAGCGGCCGGTGGCCTTTGTCTTCAAGACGCTGCAGGATCCCCAGAATGGCAAACTGAGCTTTGTGAAAGTGTTAGCTGGTACTCTGACCTCGGGGTCATCGTTGGTCTGCGCACGCACTCGTAAGAGTGAGCGCCTGACACACCTCTATCGGATGATGGGGCACGAGACGAGAGAGATCAAATCCGTCTCCGCAGGCGATATCTGTGTGATCCCGAAGCTCGACGTAATGGCAGGCGACACCCTGTCGGTGACCGGCAAAGTCGAGGCCGCGGCCTTCCGGTTCCCCAACTCGTTATATCGCATCGCGATTGAGCCGGATAAGCGTGGTACTGAGGACAAGCTCTACACCTTCCTAGAGAAGGCTGCCTCCGCAGATCCGACCCTCAAGGTGGAGCGCGATGAGGAGACCAACCAGACGGTTATCTCCGCGATCGGTGAAGCCCAGGTCTCGGTCCTGCTTGCCCGTCTCGAGGATCGTGTCCACATCACGGCGCACACCGTCAAACTGCGTATCCCGTACCGTGAGACGATCCGCCGTGTCGCTTCCGCCGAAGGCAGACACAAGAAGCAGACGGGCGGTGCCGGACAGTTCGCGGACTGCTGGCTCAGGCTTGAGCCGAACCCGGGTCAGGGTTATGAGTTCGTCGACGAGGTCACTGGCGGCCATATCCCCAAGAACTTTATTCCGGCTGTTGATAAAGGCGTTCAGGAGACCATGCAGGAAGGCGTCCTGGCTGGCTATCCGGTGATCGACGTGAAAGTCGCCGTCTACGATGGCTCCTATCACCCGGTGGACTCCAATGAGATGGCCTTCAAGACCGCTGCGCGCATCGCCTTCCAGAAGGCAGCGGAGCAGGCAGAGCCGGTCATCCTGGAGCCGATGGCAAAGATGAGCATCACGGTGCCGGAAAGCTACGCGGGCTCCATCATGGGTGACATCTCCGCGTCCCGTGGCCAAGTTGAAGGCATGGAAGCCGCCGACAGCAAGCAGCAGGGGATGACGACCATCGCGGCGACCGTGCCGTATGCGGAAGTTGTGGATTACGCGACGCGCCTGCGTTCCCTCTCCCGTGGTACCGGCGAGTTCACGATGGAGATCGAAGGCTATGAGCAGGTACCTCACGACGTACAGGAGAAGCTGCACGAGGAGTACGAAGAGCGCAGAGCCGCTGGCGTCAGATAGTAACTGAAAAGCACGTATCAGAGCCTACAACACAGAAAGTTGTAGGCTCTTTGAGAATTGTTACTATCTATGAGACAAGGGATCAATTGGGTACAATAGAATGTGATGTATCCCTAAGGCACATGCGCGACAACCCCTGGGGATGGTGAACCATAAGCGCAACCAAAGAGAACTAGGATGATGGAAATGCTGAGTGCAGTACAAATTAAACCCGATGTGTACTGGGTAGGTGCCCTTGATTGGAATGCTCGGAGCTTCCACGGTTTCAAGACTGAGAAGGGCATCACGTACAATGCGTACCTGATCCTGGATGAGAAGGTCACACTGATCGATACCACGAAGATCACGTTCAAGGATGAGTTCCTGCAGCGCATCTCGTCTGTAATCGATCCTTCTAAGATCAACGTGCTGATCAGCAATCACGTCGAGATGGATCACTCCGGCAATATCCCTACGATCAAGGCACTGGCGCCCAATGTGGAGATCTACACTTCAGCGCCGCAGGGTGTGAAGGGGCTCACCGCTCACTACGGGGGCCTAGGCTACCACGGCGTCAAGACCGGCGACACGCTCAACATCGGTAAGCGCATCCTCACCTTCGTGCAGACTCCGATGGTCCATTGGCCTGACAACATGGTCACCTATGATGCCTATGACAAGATCCTGTTCTCCAACGATGCCTTCGGACAGCACTTTGCGACCTCCGGCCGCTTCGACGACGAAGTGGACTTCCACGAGGCGATGGCCCAGGCGCGCAAGTACTACGCCAACATTGTGCAGCCCTACCGCATGCAGGCGGCCAGCGCTGTGAAGGCCGTCCGCGGTCTTGGCCCAGATGCCCTCGATATGATCGCCCCGTCACACGGCGTGATCTGGCGCTCCCATGTTGAGGATATCCTGAAGGCCTATGAAGACGTGTTCACCTCAGGCAAGGTACAGGACAAGGCCCTCGTGCTCTATGATACGATGTGGGGCTCTACGGAGAAGATTGCCCGCTCGATCACGGATGCCTTCTCTGAGAGGGGTATCCCGGTTCAGCTCATGGACCTCAAGGCCAACGATGAATCCGACATTATGGATGTCTTCCTGGATTCCAAGTACATCTGCGTGGGATCTCCGACCTTCAACAGCCACATGCTCCCGACCGTGGCCGGCATGCTGAACTACATGCAGGGGCTCTCGCCCAAGAATGATCAGCGCATCGGGGTCGCCTTTGGTTCCTATGGCTGGGTCCCGCTCGGCCAGAAGCAGATCCAGGCTGCCCTGAGCGAAGTTGGCTTCCAGATACCGCTGAAGCCTGTGTCTTACAACTACATTCCGAGCAAGGATGCACTCAATCAGGTTAAATCTCAGATAGAGGACCTTGTAGACCAAACCAAGTAGGCATTTCGGGTATATAGAAACTGCGCACAGACGGGCGGAAGACCAGCGCTTCCGCCCGTGTTTCATCTGCATCTGATAAAATAAGCTGTGTTTATTTTTTCACCTACAGGAGGTTGCGTCTAGTACGCATGGACATAGCAATTAGCATAATCGTTACGTTTGTCCTCACACTCGCAAACGGGTATTTCTCCATGTCTGAGATGGCCATCTCGACGGCCAAAAAAGTAATGTTGGATCACGATGCCGAAGAGGGTGACACCCGGGCTGCCTTGGCGGCCAAGATCAGCGATGATCCGACGGAGGCGTTGGCGGCGATCCAGGTCGCAATCACTCTGGTTGGGTTTGCAAGCTCCGCCTTCGCAGCAACCAATCTTTCCGAGCCGTTTGCCGGCTGGATGGAGTCCCTCGGGATGGCAGAGGGCGTGGCTGCGGTCTTAGCGCCGATCATCATCACCCTGATCGTCTCCTATTTCTCTATCGTTGTCGGTGAGCTCTTGCCGAAGAGCATCGCGCTCTCGGATCCTGAGCGCATGGCGAAAAGCGTCGCCGGACCGCTGGCGCACTTCACGGTCGCCGTCAAACCGTTGGTCTGGCTGACCTCTGCTTCCGCGCGGGGGTTAGGATACATCTTTGGGGTGAAGAGCCCCGAGGAGCGCAACAACGTCTCCGAAGACGAGATCAAGTACATGGTGCACGACGCGGATGACCTTTCAGACGAAGAGAAGTCGATGATCCACGAGATCTTCGATCTGGGTGACGCAATCGCGCGTGAGGTGATGGTGCCGCGTGTCGATATGACCGCAATGGAGGATACCTCCACGCTCGACGAAGTGCTGACCGTTATGCGGAAAACCGGATACTCTCGTATCCCGATCTACCACGAGGATGTGGACCGCATCGTCGGTATCGCTCACATCAAGGATATCATCACTCCGTTACTTGACGAGAATAGGGATGGCGCACCGATCTCCCGCTACATGCGTGATGCAGACTTTGTCCCGGATACCAAGGATATTATCCCCCTGCTCCAGGAGATGCAGTCGAGCCACGACCAGATGGTGATCGTCGTCGATGAGTACGGCGGCACTGCCGGCGTAATTACGATCGAGGATATCGTCGAGGAGGTTGTGGGCGAGATCGAGGATGAGTTTGACCCGGACAACAAGTACCTCACCCAGCTCAATGACCGTGAATGGCTCGTGGACGGTCGCTTCTCGGTTGACGACGCGGTAGACCTTGGCTGGCCGATTCCAGACAACGAGGAATATGAGACTGTAGCAGGCTTTATCCTGGATCTGGCAGACCAACTGCCGTCTCCGGGTGATGTGTATACTAAGGATGGCTATATCTTCAAAGTGCAGTCAATGCGCGGAAGACGTATCGCGCTTTTGCGTGTGACCGCACCCGAACCTCCTGAGCCTGAGGAGGCGGACGAGGATTTTGATCAGAAGAAGGATGAGGAGAAAGCCTCTGATATAGAAGAGGACAAGAAGGATACCAAAGACGAGTCGTCGGAGAATAGCAACAACTCCAAAGCGGACGATCGATAGAAATGAGCGTTAACGGCTATGGCACAGATGATCGAATTTAAAAAAATCAGCGTGGGACCCCAGTATCTGACTGCCCGCATCCACATCGGCGATGGGTACCCAGTGATGACGGACGAGGATCTTGAGGCGACTACGCGGATCTGGCGCCTGATGCCCCAGATTGCCAACCACGTCTGTGTCGGTGACGGCGGCAAGACCTTCCGCGATGTGATGGGCGCCACTGATGTGGCGCACCTGCTTGAGCACGTGACGGTTGAACTGATGGCCCGCACAAACCTGGGGCCTGACATCTCCTATGGTAGGACCCGGGCGGATGACAGTGCACAGCGGACCTATATCGTGCAGCTTGACTGCCCCGACGACGTGCTCTGCGTGGGGGCACTCTCAAGCGCCGCCTGGACCCTGCAGTGGGCGTTTGACGGTGGAGGGGAGCCCGAGCCGGATATCGAGGCAATCGTCTCAGGACTTCTCGCGCTGGTCCAGCGGGTTGACCAGGATGACCAGGGGAATACCCCGGAACACCCTGAAAACGGACAGCTGCAGGAATCAGAAGAACCGGCGCCGAACCCTGAGGATTCTGATACTATATCTTTTGATCAGGCTAAGGATTGATCTACGCACTTGGTTGTGAACACCCTATACGGTAAACTGGGTATAATTCACAGACAAAAAAGTGGAGCCGCATTGCACGGCGCAAACAAAAAGGAAGGACGCTATATGAGCAAGGGAAGCACAGGTCTTGGATTTGTTTTGGGCGGCATGTTTGGCGCTGCGGTAGGTGCCATTGCGGGGATGTTGCTTGCTCCACGTTCTGGCGCCGAGAGTCGTGCGATGGCAGCAGATGCCATGAATGATGCGTGGGATAATGCGGTTGACTCCTATGAGCGCGGTTCCCGTGTCGTTAACACAAAGATCAATGATTTCCGTCCTCAGGTGGATGCACGCACCGATGAGCTCCGCGCAAAGATTGACCTTGCCCGTGAGCGCATGGACCAGCTCCGTGACTCCCTGAATGATGCCGTGGCGGCGACTTCCGATACCGTTGCAAATGCGGCTTCAGACGTCGCCGACACTGTAAACGCCGTTGCAGGCACTGATGAGTCGGCAGCTGAGCCCAGCAGCGGCTCCGTGCACGTCGACGTTGAGGACAACAAAGACGCTGGGGATACCTCAGAGACCGAGTAGGTTTTGTCTACAGCAGTGAGTTGAAACAACAAGGCGCAGCGTATCAGTTGCGCCTTGTTGTTTATACGGGAAGGATGGGGGCACCGTGCTGCGTATAGGAAAGATGTATAGGATGCCGGTCTATACCGAAAAGAAAGATCGCCATGGGAAAACAAAGGAGACCCGTCTCGGCCGTATCCATATGACTGTGTTCTCCCCGTCCGGCAAGCGTGTGGTGGGCTTTACGATCTCACGCCCCGATATTGCAGGCATGGTGAAACGCCCTGATGTCTTTATCGCCTACGACTCCTTTACAGTAGTAGATGAGAAGGGGATTGTCCCTACCCAGGGGGACGAGAGCTTTGATAACAAAGCCCGTGAACGCCTCCATATCGACTGGGACCACTGTCTGATCTGTACCGGTATGGATGCGAAGACCACTGATGGCAAGGAGCTCGGCTACATCGACGATGCGGAATATGACCCGGAAACCGGTAAGGTCTCAAAGTTCTTTGTCGGTGATGACAGCCTCTCCCGCAAGCTTGTCGGTGCCATTGAGATCCCAGTCTCAATGCTCAAGGGGTATCACAAGGGCTACATGGTTGTTGCTCCGGAGGCTGCACACCTCGGATTGGACGGCGGCCTTGCCGCCAAGGCCGGCGAGAACTACGCCAAGGCCAAAATCAAAGGAAAGGAAGCCGGGAAAAAGACGCAGAAAGCCATGGATAAAGGCGCCTATAAGCTGGGGCACCGTATCTTAGAAACCAAGCAGGCGATGGAGGAATCCAAGAAGGAGTTTGACGAGGTGAGCGGAAAACCGGCCAAAAAGAAGGCTACGGAACAGAAAGATGTGAGTGCCCAGGCCGCACGCGCTGTCGGGAAGCAAATTGGTAAAATGGGCTCAATGTTCGAGTCGTTTAAGAAGGAGTACAAGAAGGCCAGCAGATAGCCTATGATGGTCTTTTTGGAATGATGCACTGAAAAAGGGATTCTTGTGCCGAAAAAATCGCTGACACCTGCCAAAACCGTACGTCGCCGTGTTCTCGGTATCGTCTTTATCGGTCTCACTGTCGCCGCCAACATCGCAGTGGCCCAATTCGGGAAGACGCTCAATTCATGGATTTCGATGGACCATGTGGATGTAGGCCAGGCCGACTATGATGCACGGATCGCAAGCGACAGGCGCTTGGCTACGCAGGAGCAGGCTGAAGGCATCGTCCTGGTTAAAAACGACAATCAGACACTTCCGTTTTCCAGAAACACTGATAAGGTGAACGTCTTCGGGTGGAGCTCAACGCAGTGGGTTGCAAGCGGTTCAGGCTCAGGCGGCGTGGCGGGAAACTCGGTCGGCATCCTCGATGCGCTGGTCAATTATGGGGTCTCCTACAACACCGAACTGAGCGATATGTACCAGCGCTACAGCGAAAGCCGCCCCCGCTCCTCGCAGGGCTCGCTCAACTCATTTGCGGATGACTACTGCCGACTGGTGGAACCTTCAATCCAAAACCGGGCTTGGTATACCCAGAAGATTCTGGATGACGCCCAGAACTATTCCGATGCCGCCCTCGTTGTTATCAGTCGCGTCGGCGGTGAGAGTATCGATGCCCCCGGTACGCAGAGCAAACTCTCCAATACCGGTACCGTGACGCGAGACCCTAACAGAAACTATCTTGAGCTCTCGACGCAGGAACTTGACCTGCTCACGTATGTGGGGACGCACTTCGACAAAGTGGTTGTGCTGGTAAACTCCACCAACCCGATGGAGCTCGGTCCCCTCAATACGATTCCTGGCATCGACGCCTGTCTGCTCGTAGGGACAACGGGTACCACCGGCGCCAATGCGATCCCCCAGTTGCTGTGGGGCGATGCGAGTCCTTCAGGTAGGACTGCGGATACCCACCCCTATGACTTCAAAACCAATCCCAGCTATGTTAACAGTGGCAGCTGGGGACACGGGACCTATACCAATGGACAGGGCTACTATCCCGCAGACGGTACGCTCAACGGTAACGTCGGCACCATCGCCCAATACAATGGGGTGAGCTACTACGACTACCAGGAGGGTATCTACGTCGGGTACCGCTGGTATGAGACTGCGGATGCAGAAGGCTATTGGGACGATGTCTCCAACGAGTACGGAACCGGCTATCAGGGGGTCGTGCAGTACCCTTTTGGCTATGGGCTCTCCTACACCACCTTTGATTGGCAGGTCATCGACCGCTATCCCCAAACCGGCAATTGGATCGACGAGAATACGCAGATCAGCTATACCGTGCGGGTAACCAATACTGGATCGGTGCCCGGGAAAGAGGTCGTAGAACTCTATTTTTCACCTCCGTACAAACTGGGGGAGATCCAAAAACCCGCTTGGGTGTTAGGGGCGTTTGCCAAGACCGATATGCTTGCCCCTGGGCAGAGCCAGGACGTGACCCTGACCGTCACAGGCAGGGACATGGCCTCCTATGATTGCTATGACGCGAACCATGACGGGTTCTCCGGCTACGAGCTGGACAGCGGAGCCTATACGGTGCAGCTTCGCCATGACGCGCACACTCCAGCGGATATCGAGGATGGATCGCTGACGCTGAATATCCCGCGCACCATCGAGCTGGGTACGGATCCGGCAACCGGTGCCACGGTTACCAACCGCTTCACCGGCTCGGGCGCTGTGGATGGAGTATCGATCGACGGCAGCAATTCCGATGGGAATATCACCTGGCTTGACCGCGCGGATTTTGCGGGCACCTTCCCGCATGAGCGGGCGGATAACCGGGCGATGACAGAGAACATCCAGGCGCTCAATCTCTACAGCAGACAGCAGGCTGAAGCTACCATTGACCCTAGTGGACCCAGTGTGAAGACTGGACAGTCTGGCAATCAGATGCTCGGAGACGACGGATCGATCACCAACCTCGGCTATGCCCTTGGTATGAACTACAACGATCCCCAGTGGGATGGACTGCTTAACCAGATGACGACGCAGGAGCAGGAGGACCTGGTCCTGCACGGTTACTCCAACACTACCGATATCAGAAGCATCGGCAAGCCGCAGAGCAAGGAAGTCGACGGCCCCTCTCAGGTGGGGTCCTTCAACCAACCCCGCCACGGCGTCGGTTTCGCCGACGATGCCCTACTCGCGCAGACCTGGAATACCGATCTTGCCCACCAGATCGGGCAGGCGCTGGGTCAGGAGGCAGCCGATCTCGGTGTTGACGGTATCTATGCCCCCTCGGCCAATATCCACCGCTCTCCCTTCGGAGGCAGGAACTACGAGTACTTTTCTGAGGATCCGCTGCTGACCGGCGATCTCTGCGTGCAGGAAGTCCAGGGCATCAAAGAGACCGGTACCTACTGCTTCGTGAAGCATATGATCCTGAACGATCAGGATACGAACCGTGACGGTATGTACACGTGGCTGACGGAGCAGGCGCTGCGTGAGATCTACCTCAAGCCCTTCCAGCTTCTGGTAGAAGAGGGCGGTGCTACGGGCATGATGAGCTCATATAACCGTATCGGCGCGGTCTGGGCTGGCGGTTCCCCAGCACTCTTGCGTGATGTGTTGCGCGATGAGTGGGGGTTCCGCGGCTCGGTGATCACCGATTACGCGGACCATCATACCTATATGAATCCTGATCAAATGCTGCGCGCCGGCGGGGATCTCTATATGGACGGTATCATGCGCAACGGTGCCTTTGTCTATGGCACGACATCCAACACCTTCCAGAACGATCTGCGGAGCGCCACCAAAGATATCCTCTATACCTGGCTCAATGCTAGATCAGAGAACCTGCTGTACAACCAGGCAAATCCTGAGCAACAGTTGGTGCGTCCGATCAAACACACAGGATTGCCGATCTTTGGTATCGTTATCGGCACCCTCGATGCATTCATCCTCACGATCGGGACGGTAAAGATCTGGCAGCATTATCGCAAGACACATCCTGCGCACAGCAATGCCAAACAGGCGAAGCACGCGCGCTAACGCATCGTAAAGGACTTGACCGAGCTGTGCGGACGATAGAAAACCGCATCGGCTTCGCCTTCCTCGGCTGACTGGACAGTACCGGCTCACCGCCGATTACGGTACAAAAGAAGTCTCCCGCTCCCCTCATGGGGAGCGGGAGACTCGCTCTTACTATCTCTGTCTGAGAACGCGCGGAGTATTAGAACTGCACTTTTGGTGCCTGGCGCGCCTCACCGTCCTCTACGGCGAAGCCCTCACGCTTCTTAAAGGTGGAGCCTGCAACAATATTGCCCGGGAACGTTTGGATCGCGTTGTTGTAGTTGAGGACGCAGTCATTGAAGCTCTGGCGGGCATAGGAGATGCGGTCTTCAGTATTGCGCAGCTCTGTCTGAAGCTGTTGGAAGTTCTTGTCCGCCTTGAGGTTGGGGTAACGCTCTGACACCGCAAAGAGCTGACGCAGCGCATGGGTCAGATGGGAGTCTGCTGCCAGCCGTCCTGACGTGTCGATTGCCGACGTTGCCTCTGCGCGAGCTGCGGTGACTGCTTCGAGCGTTTGGCTCTCGTGTTTGGCGTAGCCTTTGACGGTCTCCACAAGGTTAGGAATGAGGTCAAACCGGCGCTGAAGCTGCGCATCGATGGTCTGCAGAGCATTGTCACACTGATTGTTTTTCTCGATTATGCCATTTCTCAGTGCGATGAACCAAATAATGATCGCAGCGATGATAACAATGATGATCATAACAGTGGCCATATATTTCCCCTCCGTTGCATAAAAGCTTTGATGCGGATTTGAAATAAAGAAGGAATGTGGCGGAGGGGGAGGGATTTGAACCCTCGAGACGGCTCAGCCGTCTGACGGTTTTCAAGACCGTTACATTCAGCCACTCTGTCACCCCTCCGACTAGCAGAATATAACTATACCTCAAATTTATCTTTTAGACTATTGCCAACCTATATCTCACGGGTTTCCCAAAGACGAAGTACCTCCGATTGGGCTTGTCAACAGCACACTCAGGCTCGGTACAACACCAAAAGGTTTCTGATTCCTGTGTAAAAAAGCAGAAGGCATACGCAGCAATGCGGTCCGGGCAAGGATCGTACATGTACAGAAGCTTCACTGATCGGTTCTGCTATGGGCGTTCAAGTTTGACCTTGGGGAGCAGCGATTCAATGACCGAGCGCTCTGCGCTCTGTGAGCCTGATTGCATAACGTTGGCAGAGCCGGAGGCGATAGCGAGAACCGCGGTGTCCTCAAAGCTGTAGAAGTGCTCCCAGGCATAGGCGATGGCCCCGAGGAGTGCGTCTCCTGCGCCCGCGGTGGAGCCGACCGGCACCCGAGGCGCACGGGCCACCAGCACTTTGTCCTGCGTAACAAAGATAGCCCCATCGGCGCCCCTCGAGATCACGACTTCTTTGATACCGGAACGGAGGAGATCCTGGGCAGCTTGTATGGCGCCTTCCTGAGAGGTGATCTCCTGCCCGACCAGTTCAGACAGTTCATGCAGATTTGGCTTGATCAGTGTGGGAGAGGCATCGATGCCTGCTACCAAAGCCCGTCCATTGGTATCGAGGAAGACGCTTGCTCCGGCCTTTTTACTCGCCCTGATCCACGAGGCATAGGTGTCTGAGGAAATACCTCGCGGCAGGCTGCCGGAGAGCACCACGATGTCTCCCTGCCTGATATCGTTGATCAGCCGCTGCAGCAGATTCAAGAGTTCCTGTGAGCTTACGAGTGGTCCCCGCTCATTGATATCGGTATGGGTTCCTGTTTGGGTATCGATAAGCTTGAGGTCGGTGCGGGTCTCCTCTTCGATGGGGACTGAGATGCAGCTGATACCGAGATTGATAACTGCATCCTGAATATAGGTGCCAACATTGCCGCCCAGCAGGGCGTAGGCGCAGGTATTTCCGCCTAATTTGGCGACCGCCTTTGAAACATTGATACCTTTGCCGCCGGCGTCCTTACGTGAGCTTACAATGCGGTTTACCTGATTGACGTGAAACCCTGCAATCAGGGCTGTCTTATCAAGCGCCGGATTGAGGCAGATGGTTCTGATCATGGTATAGGCCTACCCTTTCAGCTGTGCCGACGCGGGGCACGGTATGTGATACGTTTCATAGATTCCAGCGTATCATCTTTGGTGGATTCAAGTATTTTTACTCTAGGATTATTCGCTCAACGCAGGCAGGCCTGTGCAGCTGTGTTAGATGTTTGTCACAGAAAGGTTTGCATGGAGGATCAAGATCTATTAGATGAGCGGTATATGCAGGAAGCCCTCATCGAGGCTGAGATCGCTTCCTTTGAGGGGGAAGTGCCGATCGGCGCGGTGGTGGTCTACAACGGGATCATTATCGCTCGGGGCTACAACCGCCGCGAATATGAACGCGATCCGTCCGCCCATGCGGAATTCAAGGCGATGATTGAGGCATCGCATGTGTTGAACCGCTGGCGCCTCACTGGCTGCACCGTCTATGTCACACTTGAGCCCTGCCTCATGTGCGCAGGCTTGATGGTCAATTCCAGGATCGACCGCTGTGTTTATGGGGCCAAAGACCCGAAAGGTGGTGCCTTAGGATCGTGCTACGATGTGTCTCACGACCCACAGCTGAACCATGAGTTTGAAGTTACAAGCGGCGTTCTGGAAGGGCCCTGCGCACAGGTCCTGAAAGATTTCTTCCGTGAGCGCCGAGTGCAGCGGAAAGCACAGACCGAACAGGCCACACCACCTGCAACAGGAGAAAGTCCAGATAGTGGATCTCAAGAACCCCCCAACCAATAAGGTGGGTGGGAGCCTGCTAGCGCAGCTCAATCTGGCGCAGCCGCACATTCTTCATATGGTGCGCAGCGGTCTGGATAGCCTCTGAGAGCAGCTCCTGGGTCGTAAAGTGGGAGCAACTGCAGGTGGCGAGATACCCGCCGCAGGGGAGTAGGTGCACTGCCGCCTCGTCGATCTCCTCATAGCCCTTCTTGGCATGGTTGAGGGACCCTTTGCTCTTGGTGAACGCCGGAGGATCAAGGGAGATCAGATCAAACGGGCCACTCTCAGCACGGGGGAAATCGCGGTCGTGCGCATGCTTGGGGAGATAATCTACCGTATCAGCGCAGGTAAAGTCGATGGGTGTTTTCGGATCGACGGAACCATTCTCTTTGTTGAGCCGCGCCTTGTTCTGTGCCAGCTCAAGGGTGATATCGGAGATATCGACACCGCGGACGTAGGTGGCGTCACCGGCGGCATTGAGGCCGAACGGCCCGACGTGGCAGGAGCAGTCGAGAACCCGCCGCCCTTGGGCGAGGTATCTGACCACGCGGCAATTATACTTCTGATTGAGGAAGCAGCTGGTCTTTCGGCTGTTACCGATATTGATTGTGAAGGTGGGGTCGTTTTCCTGTGCCCTGATCTCCGTGGTCTGCGGGGGTGGGAACCCCCGGGGTACCCTCGAGGGTCTTGTAGCGCTGGATAGTATCCCAAATGACGCTCCTAGTGTGTGTTAAGAGGCATCTCGCGGCTCTTGCAGATTTCGGAGAAGAGCATCGAGTACCTATCCCAAAGCTCGTAGCGCTTCCTTGCTTCGTGCTCGATTTCACTAATTCTGATGGGCTCGTCGCCGAGCCTTGCGGCGATCTCTCCAGATGCGCTGCCATCCGCTTCAACCTGAGATTCTCAAGCGTTACCAAAGAGCCGATGTCGCACTGATCGGTGTTGCCTACGAGCTCTATAAGAAAGAAGGGACAACCTACTAGAAAAGCAGCAAAAGTGCCAATGAAGAGCGGGGCATCTGGCCTATCGAGAAGCCAGATATCAAGGATGTGTGCCCCACTTGACCACGAGGTAGAAAAATTGAGGGAACGCCACTTTGAAAACTTCACCCTCCCGCTTCTTTGGTTGGATGTCACCTGCATCAAGTGCAAAGAGAGCTGCAGAGTCTCTAACCCTGCAGTGGTTAGAGCTATCATCTTAGATGACATAGGATACCGGCATGTTGTGGGACTGTCCGTACTGGATACAGAGAACTGCAAGGGATAAAAACCCTTCTTAGAGGACCTCAAAGCACGCGGTATTACAGGTGTTACCTGCACAACCTCAGATGCCCATGAAGGACTAAAGCATGCAGTTCGTGAGGTCTATCCTACATCGTCGTGGCAACGCTGCGCTGTGTATCCAGAGCGTGATGTGATCAGCAAAGGGAAAACCAAAGAGAAGTGCGCTCAGATCGCAGCAGTCATCTCTAAGGTCTTCAAGGGGAAAGACCCAGATATGGTACATGGTTCATAGCGTGCAGCACAACGATAAGCTTTCAGGCTATCAGCTCTTCAGTAACCGGGTGTTTAGAGAAGGCAAAAACCAGATGTCTTGACGTATTTGTGGATCTCCCCTCAGCCTTCAGGAAGCGCATCTATACCAACAACGTTCTCCGATAGTGTGTATCAGCCTGCAGAGTGCAGACTGCATGGCACAACATGCAGCATGGTGACACCTCAAGGCTGTCCTTCTGTCCCATGTTGTACAGCCGTGTCCCGCCGACGGCGTGGCCTGATAGAAGCCTGGGGACAAACTGCCAGCTGCAAAAGCCGCACCCTCCCATCGAAGTGCTGTTCATGCAGGGCTTTCTGGCAGAGAAGGAAGGCCATCATAGATGTCGATTACGAAAATGTGCCCGAAGGGGAGCTCTGGGCTGGAGGCGACACGCATGCAGATACAAACTGGCTCTCCGTCGTCGACATCCGCGGCAGAAAGCTGTGCTTGGAGCAGCTGCCTGCAACAGCGAAAGGCCGCCGACAGGATCTTTGCCACAAGCATCTCGATGTTGGCAGGCGTGGGGTGCAGCGGATCGTACGGCGCAAGGATGGCCGGGGAGCTTGCTGGAAGGGGCATCCCCTGCTACGAGGTCGTCACGCTCGGGCTGCAAACGCATCTGCAGCAAGGGCGATGCCGCAGATGCACTCAGGGCTGCGCTGCAGGCGCTCTATGTGGTACACGAGAGCCTCGTGAGGTCATACACCTCCTTTGCAGGGTTGGGCACAGCCAGCATCCTGTACAGGTACGCTTCGTCGGAGGTGTCTGTCGACTGCAGCGACGTGGCAATCGCAAAGGGGGAAACCCAAAGTGCATGCGCTCGAAGGCGACCTTCGCGGTGCTGTGCGGCGCATCGCCCCTCAAGGCATCGAGGGGAGCGAGCGCTACAGGCTCTACCACGGAAGGGACAGGTGCGCGAACAGGGTGCTGCACGTGATTGTCATTCACAGGTGGAAGATCGATCCGAGAACCATCGCATATGCACAAAAGAAGGCGCAAAGAAGGGCTCTGCGACAGGGAGATACGCCGCTGCCTGAAGCGCCAGGGAGATACGCCGCTGCCTGAAGCGCTACATAGCGCGCAAGGCATAACCGCCCCCTCACACACCCGCTCGATCTTAAAGGAGGCAGGCATGGCAGGAGAGGCTTGGTAAACAGACCGACGCAGAAGGCAGCTGCAGGGGCCGACCTTCGCAGCAGAGGCAGCGATGTAGACACCCGCTAAAATATACATCTCATGCTAAAGTATGAGACCGTGTCTATATTTCAGTCTGATTTCGTGAATGAGAGGCAGAGGGGAGACATGCGACAGAACTGCTACGCTTGCTGTATACTCTATGAAACTTTCCCTGCAGAACAATGGGGAGACATGCGACAGAACTGCTACGCTTGCTGTATATATTCCTTGTCGGATTGTCTCGAAAGGAAATGAAATGAGAAAGAAAATGAATGACGTGGTTCTCGAAAGTGCACCAGTCGCAACTGGTCTCCCTGGCCTTGTGCGCAGCAGCAGTACAAAGGCAAGCGTTCTGTGCATCGCGGTCGGAGCTGTGGCGCTTGCGCTCTGTGCGAATCTCGAGATTCCGCTTCAGCCCGTGCCCTTCACGCTCCAGATCCTGGCGCTTGGCTTTATTGCTGCAACGCTGAAGCCGAAAGAGGCCGCATCGGCTGCTGCCGCCTATGCTGCAGCCGGTGCGTGCGGCCTGCCGGTCTTTGCAGGTGGCATGGGCGGCGTGTGGCGCCTGGCAGGCCCTACCGGCGGTTTCATCCTCGGCTTCATTGCCGGTGCTTGGGTAGGATCGTTCCTTCTCTCCAAGCTCTCGAAGACGCACCTTCCTTGGGCCGTGTCCGCCTTCATCTCTCTCGTCGCAATGATAGGAGCTGTCTATCTTTGTGGATGGGCGCAGCTCGTGCTCGTCGTGCATCTTTCTGTTTCCGCTGCCTTTGCAGCAGGCGTCGCTCCCTTCGTCGTTTTTGACCTCATAAAGGCAGGCCTTGTGGCATCTGTCTTGGGGGTAGGGCATATCGTCGCAGACAGTATGCATCGCTGAGGCGCAGCCCGCACTCTCTATGAAGTTCATCAAGGCAGTCTGGGAAGGTATCCCGGGCTGCCTTTTTCTGTCAGAGGCCAGTGCATGCATCTGCAGCCTTTCTGCTCTTTTGCGGCTAGCCTTCAGGTGGGCATAGAATCGCTGTGGATACAGTCTGGGTAGGAAGGTATGAGGCTATGGGCGACATCGTGGTAGGCTGTCATCTCTCGACGTCGAAGGGCTATGAGGCGATGGGGAAGTGCGCGCTCGAGATCGGCGCGAACACGTTTGCTTTCTTTACAAGGAATCCCCGGGGTGGCAAGGGCAAGGTGCCAGATTCTGCCGATGTGCAGGCGCTCCTTGATCTTATGGAGCGCCACCAGTTCGGCAAGCTCGTGGCACATGCTCCCTATACGATGAATCTGTGCTCTGCGAAGCCAGATGTCGTGGAGTATACGCGGCAAGCCTTCGCATCCGATATCGAGCGCATGGAAGAGCTGCCCGGCAACTACCTCAATTTTCATCCGGGCAACCATCTGAAGCAGGGGGCAGACGAAGGAATCCGACTCATTGTCGAAGGACTCAACCAGGTACTCGTGCCTGGCCAGAAGACCATGGTGCTGCTCGAGACCATGGCAGGAAAGGGGACCGAAGTGGGCCGCACATTCGAGGAGATCGAGCGTATCCTCGAGGGCGTTGAACACGACGAGCTCATGGGCGTCTGCCTCGACACCTGCCACGTGAACGATGCGGGCTATCCGATAGCAGAGGACCTTGACGGCGTGCTCGACGAGTTCGATCACGTGATCGGCCTCGAGCGCTTGAAGGCACTGCATCTGAACGATTCGAAGAATCCCCTTGCTTCCCACAAGGATCGCCATGAAAGGCTCGGCCAGGGCACACTCGGCCTTGCTGTCTTCCAGAAGATCGTGACGAACCCACGTACGAGCGGCCTTCCGATGATACTGGAGACACCGAACGAGCTTTCCGGTTACCGGCGCGAGATCTCGGCGCTGCGGGCACTTGCACGGGGAGCTTCGCTCGAGGAAGCCGAAGCGCTGCTCAAAGCTGCTGATGACAAGGCTCAGAAGAAGGCATAGTCTTCAAGGTAGAGACAGGTTTGCCGGCCGTACCGGATGGCCTGTCCCGACGAGAAGCCACAAGCTTTGATGTTCTTGGGGGAACATGATGTGCAGTGCAAAGACAGCTATGGTCTGTGCCAGCATCGATGTGGGATCAAGGAACATGCAAAAAGCATCCTGCATGAAGTGGGCACCGCGCCCTTCAGGTGCTGTAGAGCCAGATTGTGCTGGCGAAAAGTCTCTCCTCGATCTGCGTCTCCCTGCCAAGGAGCCTGTGACCTTTGAACGCATAAGCGGAGAAGAGCCAAACGCAGAACCGGCCAGAGGATGCGAGTCCGCCTTGTCTGGAGATGCACTTAGTTCTGCCGGCATGGGCAAGATGCCGAAGAATGAGTACGACGCATAGCGGTATCTCCATGTCGACGGGTATCCACGTCAGGTGCAGAACCCTGCGCCTGCTCTCTCTGACTGCATAGCAGCGGGCGGTCATGCTGTCTTCTGTAATACCGTGAGGGTGGACAGGACGTTGTGGATAGCGAAACGCCGAGGAGGACGGATGGATCTCAGGGACAGACTAGCCTGGCAGCTGCATACGATCTTTGTGCGGAAGATTATGGTGCCCTACTGCGATATCTTTAAAGGCGAGCTTGCCTTGTTGGTTGCAGACGATAGTGCTTGAGGAGCTCTCTATGGGAACGAGGGGCTGTGCCAGCAGGGGCTGGCCAGGCAACTCCTCCTGTCGAAGCAGCACATTTCGAAGATCGTTTCCTGCCTCGGAAAGCTTGGCTTCGTGGAACTTGCGCGCGATCCGGAAGATGGCAGAAGCCACATTGTGAGCCTTACGGATGAGGGGCACCCCTACCTCGGGATCCATATTGAAGGGACAGAGAGAAAGGTAGAAGAGTCCTTCGCTCAGCTGGCTCCCGAAGAACACTCAGAGCACGACGAAGCAATGAATATAGTCATTCGTCTGTTCGAGAAGATGTGAGTGCGCCTCTTATGGGCATCGATACATCCTGCGCCCTGATGTTTGGCAACAGCTTCACGCGTACCAATGGCCTGCCGGATCTTCTGAGCAAGGAGCTTTCTCGTGAGGTCGAGATCCATGTGGGGGGAGGAGCACGCCTCGCCGAGCAGCTCTAAGCATGTGATGGCAGGCATCCAAGCGTGGAGAGCACGGAGCTTGCTGTGCAGATCGTTGCTTCTGCTATCAAAGGTGCTTGAGCCCTATGCGACCTGGCAGACCATCTTTCCGATCACGATATTCAGGATCTCAACGTCCGCGGGGTGCATGCCGGCACGGCCGATGTATCCCATGGACCGGATCGTCTCTTCAGTCATCTCGCCGATGAGGCCCTCTTCTAGGGAAACGATGATTAATGCCCCATGACGTGCCAGAGGAGACCGACCACGTGGTCTTTCGCAGCCGGCATGCGGGAAAGGCAGGCAAGGATGCCCATCCAGCACGTGCAGAAACCGCCGTCCTGCCCCATGCACCGTACCAGCCCCTTAGAATGGCTTAATTCTATACCATCTCTGTGCCACTTCTCCCGTCTCGTGAATCTTGCCTAGTTCGATCTGTATGCTCTGCTGTGCAAGCTCGTCTATTCGCTTTCTTGCTTCGTCGGAAAGGGTATGCCTCGGCTGTCTATCCATCTCCTCAAGCAGCTGCATGCTCTTCTCAGAGATGTCAGTGGCAAGACGGCTACTTCTCCTCTATATCGGCAAGCACCGCTTTCATAAGGCGAATGAGGGATCCTGCCGAGGGGAATACCAGTACAGCCTTTGGTCTGCGTTGAAGCGCTCCTGATACTTCTATTGGTGTCAATCCCCAAGCCGATCCGGATCGGTATCTATCGGAAAGCCATCGTCTATCGCTATGGTATCTCTGTGCAAGATCCCAGAACTAGTAGCGCCCGAGCTTGAGATCGCAGAGAGTGGAGGCAATCACACCGAGGGCCCCTGCAGCCGCCTTCTGCGTCGGTCTGCTTTCCAAGCCTCTCCTGTCATGCCTGTTTCCTTTAAGATCGAGCGGGTGCAAGGGGGTCTCTGTGATGCCCTTCTAATTGTCAAGTCGTTTTGGGCATGCGGTTCTGGGCAATGATGTCGTAGTACAGCTCGCGCGCTATGTATCGCTTGACGCATCGTATCGCCTCGAGCTTGGAATGTCCCTCGGACATCTTGCGGGCCACTGCCTTGAGTGCCTTGTTGTGCCTCATGCCCTTGGCGATGCCAAGCATCGTAGTGCTTCCCGAAGCGCTTCTTCGTCCCCACGAGGGAGTTGCAGCTGAATATGAGCAGGTTCTTCAGCGCCTTGTTGCCTTTATGGGCGTCCCTCTGCGACCTTATGGACGACCCGGAATCATGGTCTGCGGGAGTAAGGCCGCAGTATGCGGCAAGTTTGCTGTCTCTTAGGAAGAGTGAGGTGTCGATCGAGGTGGCGAGCGCCGAGGCACTCTTGGGCCCTATGCCCAAGATGGTAAGCAGGCAGCGGTAGGTCTTATCGTCCTGGAGCAGGCGTCCCAGCTCCGCGGAGAGCTCCGCCCCTCTCGGAGCTGGCCGCGAGGATCTCCCTGGCAAGGCTGCTTGCCAGCATGTCCTTCGCATCGGGATGGAAGGACGTGGGGGGAGCGTGGGACAGCTTCCAGAAGGCATCCCTTGCCCGGGCGGAGACGCCGTGTCTCGCGCACAGCGTGCAGTAGTGCCTCCTGCCTGCCGCGGCAAGGCTCTTTGCCCCTGCGTATTCGGCCATCGCCCCGAGCTGCCAGGCGCTCGAGAGCTGCACGGCGGGCTCGGCGGCGGGGTCGGACTTAAGAAGCACCGCATGGAGCCTGTTGCGGGCCGGCGCGCCTCGTGGCATATGCGAGCTGTAAGGACAGCAGCGAGACGCAGACGCTGAGGTCGTCGGTCTCGGCGATCGGCCTGATGGCCGTCCTGATCCCGATCCCTACCTGCGCGATGAGATCGGTATCTGCTCGGTCATTCTTCGCGGTTCCGGGGAAACATCTTCCGGGCGTACTTCATCGCCTTCCCCGGAAGGTATCCAACATCGATCCTTTTCGCGCACCACCTGTACACGATAAGCGAGCCGATGTTGTTCTTCTGGTCCACAATTGACCAGGGCGCCCGATTCCGCCTCGTCGAGCAGAGCCTCGATGTTCTCCTGGCACCTGTCCTGCCTGTAGCTGATCGCGATGGTGCCACCCGGTTTCAGGTTCACTGCCCAGTGAAATGGCCTCCTGACATCTATCCCGAGATAGAAGCGCTGCGGCCCGAACCAGTCTTTCTGCTTGCACTCCATGGTGGTACTTTCCTTACTGTCCCGCGTGTCTGAGGGGCGGACATCCACACTACCCTGCTTATCGTGTGGCACATCCCTATCAGCCGTTCTCAGACAGACCACCATCCCTTAGCAGCAACACCTCCCGGGCCTTCGTAAGAGACAGGGACATACGGCTATCCGGGGAAGGCTAGCCAGCAGCCCCTTTCAGGGCCATCTACAAGGTTAGGGAATCCGCAGGCACTTCATTGTCGAAAACCCCAAAGCTCGAAGAAGTCCCCAGGGGGCTGTCTCTCACTGTAATGGGATAGAGAAGACCTCCTGCACACTCGAGTCTTTCTCGCCCTTGCAAACCTCGCCATGTGCATCTTTTGCCGGCAGGCTGCTTAGCCCGGCTCCCAGAGTCGCTTGATCTGTCTTGGGGCCTCTTGCGGCACATGGGGCAGGACAGATGTAAGGACAGCGGCTTCTGCACGTACTGGATGGGCATCCTTTCCCGCATGCCGGCCGCAAAAAGCCGTGTGGTCGGTCCTCTCCAACACGTTATGGGCATTAATCAGCGTTTCTCTAGGGCTTGTACAGGTGCCATAGATCAGAACTTCTGCTCCAGGTGCTGATTGAGGAACTTGATCATGCGAGGGATCCCGTCAAGGTCGTAGGAGGTCATCTGGTAGACCCAGTTTAGCCAGTTGCGGTAGAGTAGGTTGGCATGGGCGCGCCAGGTGAATCTGGGCTCGTAGTGTGGGTCGTCCCCGGGGAAGTAGTTGACCGGAAGCTTGATCGGCTTGCCTGCCGTCTTGTCGCGCCAGTACTCCTCAGCGAGTGTCGTGCGCCCATACTCAAAGTGTCCGGTGAGGTAGATCTCGTGGAAGTCCCGGGTAGCGATGATAGCCGGGCCGCTCGTGATGCCCTCTGAAAGCACCTGCAGTTCCGGGTGTTCCCTGAGTTTCGACTCATCGAGCATCGCATGGCGGGAGTGCGGCATGTAGTGCACGTCGTCAAACCCGTTCGTGAGGAAGTCGTACTCATCGCAGAGCCGCTGCGGGAAGATCCCGAAGAGCTTCTCAGGCAGTTCGATCTTGGGGATCCCATAGCTTGCATAGAGCTTTGCCATCGCGCCCCAGCACAGATACATCGTGGAGAGCACGTGTTCATCTGCCCATGCCATGATCTCTTTGAGCTCGTTCCAGTAGTCTACCTGCTCAAACTCGAGCTGTTCCACCGGGGCACCCGTGATGATCAGCCCATCATAGTCATTGTTCTGATAGGTGTCGAGGGTCTCATAGAACTTGACGAGGTGGTCTTTCGAGACGTGGCGCGCCTCATGGGTGGAAACGCGCATGAAGTCGCAGTCCACCTGCAGCGGGGACTTTGAGATCAGGCGCAGGATCTGGGTCTCGGTCTCGATCTTGTTGGGCATCAGATTGAGCAGGACAATATGCAACGGGCGGATCTGCTGTTCGTTTGCTGCCTCCTCCTCAAGTGCGAAGATGTGTTCCCTGTGTAGGATCTTTTTGGCGGGGAGGTCGTCGGGGATATTGATAGGCATGTGGTGGAAACCTCTTTCGAAACGTAGGAATACCAGATGAGGACAGTGTTCGCTACATCCGGAAGGTGAATGTCTCCAACAGGTTGCTCATGATCGCTCCGTCAAACATAGTGTGATAAACCACCTCAGAATACCATGCTTCTGGTGAAGCTATGGTCTGTCGTAGCCCTTTGGAAATAGGGAAACAGCAGCCTGTGTGGCAACCGCGCCAATCCTATTGCAGTTCCCGAAAGGAGAAGATCCCGTTCTCATAGATCCCGAAGCTGTGGGTCCCGTCTTTGGGGATACCGATGGAGCCGGGATTGAAGCAGCGGATCATGGGGTAACGGTCGGCCATCATGTTGACCTTCTTGTGGGTGTGACCGTAGACCAATGCGGCCCCCTTCGGGAGGGTTGGCATGTGATCGATCGAGTTATGGATGCCGGCGCCCCAGACATGCCCGTGGGTCAGGAAGAGCTCTATCCCCTTGGTGTGGGTCGCTTCGTTGTCCGCATCGGGGTCCCACAGTACGTTGTAGTCATCCATGCAGGGGAAGTTCAGAACCATCTGGTCGACCTCTGCCTCGCAGTTGCCCCTGACCGCGATGACCTGATCGGCGATGGAGTTGAGCTGTGCGATCACCTGTTTGGGGGCATAGTCCTGCGGTACTTCGTTCCTCGGTCCGTGGTAGAGCAGATCGCCCAAAAGAATCACGCGGTCCGGCTGTACCTCATCGAGGGCATCCATGAACTTCTCACACCAGGAAGCGGCGCCGTGAATGTCCGATCCAATCACCAATTTCATGAGAAACCTTCTCTCTTTTTGACTCCATAGCATAACAATAGTGCAATTCAAAAAAATATATCTATAAAACCGCAGTTAAAAAGCATGATATACGGAATATGAAAAAATCTATTGTTTTGAGACTTAGATAATGTATAGAGATGAGCACAATCGGTTATCATATCTAATGTAAAGCAAGGCAGAAGCTCGTATAGAAGATACGAGCCCGCGTCAAAAGAAAGGAACTTCACCATGGGAAAGATTCTAGGAATCGACCTTGGTACTACGAACTCGGCCATGGCCGTCCTTGAGGGCGGAGAACCTACGATTATTGTTAATGCTGAGGGAGATCGTACGACTCCTTCTGTTGTAGGTTTCCGTTCTGGTGGAGACCGTATTGTCGGTAAGGCAGCAAAGAACCAGGCTGTCACCAACCCGAAGAGCACGGTGTTCTCTATTAAGCGGTTCATGGGTCGTAAGTATGATGAGGTCGGCTCTGAGCTGAAGACTGTCCCGTACACCGTCAAGAGCGGTACGGGTGGCCGTGCAGTCGTAGAGATCAACGGGGAGGATTACACCCCCGAGCAGATCTCCGCGATGATTCTGTCAAAGATGAAAAACGACGCAGAGAAATATCTGGGCGAGCCGGTTACCGATGCTGTCATCACCGTCCCGGCATACTTCAACGACTCTCAGCGTCAGGCAACGAAGGATGCAGGCAAGATCGCAGGCTTGAACGTCAAGCGTATCGTCAACGAGCCGACGGCAGCAGCTTTGGCTTACGGCCTGGACAAGAAGAACATCGACCAGAAAGTCTTGGTCTTCGACCTGGGCGGTGGCACCTTCGATGTGTCTCTGCTTGATCTTGCAGACGGCGTTGTCGAGGTGTTGGCTACCAACGGCGATAACCATCTGGGCGGCGACGATTGGGACCAGCGCATTATCGATTGGCTTGCGGACAAATTCCAGAAGGACAACGGTATCGACCTGCGCAAGGATCCGATGGCCCTGCAGCGTCTGAAGGAGGCTGCTGAGAACGCGAAGAAGGAGCTCTCCTCCGCGCAGCAGGCTCAGATCAACTTGCCGTTCATCACCGCTGACGCCTCCGGCCCGAAGCACTTGGACTACACGTTGACCCGTGCAGAGTTTGAGCGCATCACCCGTGATCTGCTTGACCGCTGCAGAGGTCCTGTGACCAAGGCGCTGCACGATGCAAACCTTCAGATCTCTCAGGTCAATGAGGTTATCCTGGTCGGCGGCTCTTCACGCATGCCGGCAGTCCAGCAGCTTGTGAAGGAAATGACCGGCAAGCAGCCGAACATGTCCGTGAACCCAGATGAGGTTGTCGCAGACGGTGCAGCTGTGCAGGGCGGCGTTTTGACCGGCGATGTATCCGGCATCCTGCTGCTCGATGTCACTCCGCTTTCCTTGGGTGTCGAGACCATGGGCGGCGTGATGACCAAGATGATCGATCGTAACACCACCATTCCTACCTCTAAGACTGAGGTGTACTCCACCGCTGCGGATAACCAAACTTCCGTTGAGATCAACGTCCTGCAGGGTGAGCGTGAGATGGCAAGGGATAACAAGAGTCTTGGCAAGTTCCAGCTCACCGGTATTCCTCTGGCACCGCGTGGGGTCCCTCAGATTGAAGTGACGTTCGATATCGATGCAAACGGTATCGTCAAAGTCACCGCAAAGGATAAGGGCACCGGTAAGTCCCAGCAGATCACGATCTCCGGCTCCACCGCGCTGTCTGATGACGAGGTCGACCGCATGGTCAAGGATGCTGAGACCCACGAAGAGGAAGATAAGAAGCACAAGGACGAGATCGAGATCCGCAACCAGACTGACTCTTTGGCCTACAGCACCGAGCAGACCCTGAAGGATCTGGGCGACAAGGTTCCTGCCGATATGAAGAAGCAGGCTGAGGACACCGTCGCTGAGGCTAAGAAGTCCTTGGGCGGCAACGATATCAACGCAATCAAGGCAGCTGGCGACAAACTGCAGGAGGTTGGCCACAAGCTCGCTGAGATCGTCTACTCGCAGACCAATGCTCAGGCCACACCGGGCCAGAACGCTAACACCAACCAAGGTGCTCAGTCAGGCCAGGCGAACTCGGATGACAACGTGGTCGATGCCGACTATGAGGTCGTCGACGACGACAAGAAGGACAACAAGAAGTCCGAGTAAGCTGTGTGAGCGATATGAAGGGGCGGCGGCTCTGTAGCCGCCGCACCTTTTAGTCTGAAGGAGGGAGACGTGAAGGTGCCAATCGATAAGGACGAGGAAAAACCTCAAGATCAAAGCTCTGATGCCACCCCTGAAGATACGCAGGAACAGAAGGATCAGAGTACTGAAAGCAACAACGATACGGTAGATACCAAGGCAGCCGACAACAGAGAGGACATATCCGAAGAGGATATGATCGAGGCAGCCATCAAGGCTGGCGAACAGGCCGCTGCCGATGATCTGAAGAAAGATGCCGACAAAGCGGCTTCTGAGCGTAATGGTCTGGCGAAGAAGCTGAGCGATGCCGAGGATGAGCTCAAGAAGGCCCAGGAGGCCCAGAAAGCGGCGGAGGACAAGTTCATCCGCCTGCAGGCTGAGTGGCAGAACTTTCGCAAGCGCGCCAATCAGGAGCGCGCGGATGAACGTTCACGCGCCAATGAGCGCCTGATCGGGAAACTGTTGCCGGTCCTCGACGATATGGAGCGTGCAATTCAGCACGCGAAGAACTCAGCTGATAAGGATCAGAATTTGACTCAGTTTGCCGAAGGCATTGAAGCGGTTCATACGAAGTTGCTCGGGATTTTAGGTGGCGAAGGTGTCGAGGTCATTGACCCCGCTGGCGAGCCTTTTGATCCCCTTTTGCATCAAGCAGTGGGCCGCGAGGAGAACACGGATGTCTATGAGGACACTGTGGCTCAGGTGTATCAGAAGGGCTACCGGATGGGCGACAAGATCATTCGCTCGGCGATGGTGACGGTCACCTACGGTGGCAAGAAACGGTCCCAAGAGAAGAAAGACAAAGACAAGGCCGACAAAGATACGGCTGAGGACACAAAAGACTGATACAGCAAACTGCTTTTTGCCCGAGCCGCGCTGAGGTTCGGGCAAAATTTATAAAAAGGGGGCGAAAGCTTTATGGCTAACAAACGTAATTTCTATGATGTGCTGGGCGTAAAGCAGAACGCTACCCAGGACGAAATCCAGAAGGCCTTCAGAAAGCTCGCAGTCAAATACCATCCCGACAACGGTGGGGATGAGCAGAAATTCAAGGAACTCTCTGAG
Source organism: Atopobium sp. oral taxon 416 (assembly GCF_018128285.1). Lineage (NCBI taxonomy): Bacteria > Bacillati > Actinomycetota > Coriobacteriia > Coriobacteriales > Atopobiaceae > Atopobium > Atopobium sp. oral taxon 416. The sequence continues at coordinate 2,910,160 of NZ_CP072380.1, read as the reverse complement.
GCCTATGAAACACTCCACGATCCTGACAAGCGCCGTGAGTACGACCAGATGCTGATGTTCGGCGGCATTCCGGGCTCTGACTTCGGTGGCTCCGGCGGCCGCAACCGTACCTATACCTACACCACCAACGGCGTAGGCGTGGACTGGAACGATATCTTCAACAACATCCGCTCCGGCGACGGCGCATTCAACGGGTTTGACTTCTCCTCCATCTTTGGAGGCCCCGGTGGCGCAACGCGCACCCGTCAGCCCCGCCCACAGAAAGGCGGCGATCTTACGGCTTCGATTGAGGTGCCTTTCATGGATGCGCTCAACGGCGCGACGCGGAAGGTCACCTATACAATCCCCTCGACGGGGGAGCGTCAGACGATCACCGTCAAGATCCCGGCCGGCGCGGTGGATGGCGGAAAGCTCCGCTACCGCGGACGCGGAGATTACGGCTATGCCGGCGGTGAGCGCGGCGACTTCGTGATCACCACCCGGGTCGTGGACCATCCGCTCTTTAAGCGTGATGGTGCGGATATCCGCATGAAGTTGCCGGTGAGCTTTTATGAAGCAGCGCTCGGCGCTACGGTAGGTGTACCGACACCGCAGGGCGAGACGGTGCGGCTGAAGATCCCTGCCGGCTCACAGGATGGTAAAACCTTTAGATTTCGTAATTTAGGAGCACCCGATGTGCGGCACAAAGGCGCCAAAGGAGCCCTGTATGTGACGATCCATATCGCGGTGCCGTCGCATCTGACGATGAAAGAGCGTGAAGTGCTCGAGGCACTCAAAAAAGCGGATACCCGTGATTATAGAAAGGATGTAGAGCGGTATGGCACAGAGTGACACAGATAAGAACAAACCGCTCTATATGATCAGTGTGGCGGCGGAATTGACGGGCATGCACCCGCAGACGCTGCGGGTCTACGAACAGAAAGGGCTTGTGAGCCCCGGACGTTCGCGTGGCAACACACGGCTGTATTCACGCGCCGATATCGAACGACTCAACCTGATTGCCAAGCTGACCGATGAAGGCATCAATTTGGCAGGTGTGATCCGCATCCTTGATATGCGCGAGACGGCGGAGAAGCGCAATAAGGAGATCGACGAGCTTCGGCAGCGGGTTCGTGAACTCGAGGAGGAAGTACATGAGCTCAAGACCCGCGAGAAGATCACTGCGCTCACGCCCTATAAGGGCGCTACGGCCGAGCAGGTCATGCGCGGGTTGCTCTCCTCTGGAGATATCGGCGAGGATAGCGATAAAAAATAGCGTAGGCTCCATTCTATACGGAATGGTTTGTTGAAAGGCAGCCACTGTGAGGCTGCCTTTCGTGTAGGGGCGATTCCTGCGTATCTGTAGGCTGAGTGTCTATATAATAAAAAATCTACTGCAAATACACTTAGATATATGTATGAGAAGACCCCATATCGGGAACATCCTCTAGTGATAAGCGAAAGAAGCGTTGGGTTTGTGCACATAGCAAGGCCCAATGCAGAGAGGTGATGGCCATGAACATAAACAAATGGGCGGTAACGGCCCAGGAGGCGCTGCAGAATGCACTCGGTGTCGCAACTGATGCGAACGCCGGGGCAGTCGAGCCGATCCATCTGCTCAAGGCATTGCTCGATTCAGGTGAACATAATATCTCCGCGATCATTGAGCGGGTCGGTGTAGAGCCACAGACGATCCAGGGGCAAGTCGATCAGGCGATTCAGAGTGCTCCCAAGGTCTCCGGGGATATCTCACAGATGGGTATGAGCAACGATTTTATGAGAATGGCAAACGATGCAGAGCGCATCGCGTCCAAGATGGACGACCAGTATGTGACTTCTGAGCACTTGTTGATCGCACTGGCTGATGACAAGTCTGAGGCCGGTTCGATTCTGAAGGCAAGCGGACTCACGTCGAGGCGTATCCGCGAAGCCTATGAGGAGCTGAGAGGTGACGACAGAGTTACGTCTCAGGACCAGAAGCCTGAATTTGAGGCGCTTGAGCGCTACGGCCGCAATGTGACGGATCTTGCCCGTCAGGGCAAGCTCGATCCTGTGATCGGCCGTGTGGAGGAGATTCGTCGTACGATCCAGGTGCTTTCACGCCGTACCAAGAACAACCCGGTGCTGATCGGTGAGCCTGGCGTCGGCAAGACCGCAATCGTCGAAGGCTTAGCTGAGCGTATTGTGAACGGCGATGTGCCGACAACCCTGAGGGACAAAGAGCTGATCGAGCTTGATATGTCCTCACTGGTCGCAGGCGCAAAGTACCGGGGCGAGTTTGAGGATCGTCTGAAGTCTGTCCTGAAGGAGATTGAGAAGTCAAACGGCAAAGTCATCCTCTTTATCGATGAGCTGCACACGATTGTGGGCGCAGGCGCGGTTGAAGGCTCTATGGATGCGGGCAACATCCTGAAGCCGGCGCTGGCACGCGGTACATTGCACGCGATCGGCGCGACGACGCTCAACGAGTACCACAAGTACATTGAGAAGGACCAGGCACTGGCCCGTCGTTTCCAGCCCGTGATGGTTGGCGAGCCCTCCGTCGAGGAGACCATCTCAATCCTGCGTGGCATCAAGGATAAGTACGAGCAGCACCACCGTGTCCGTATCACGGACAGTGCGCTGGTGAGTGCCGCGGATCTGTCCAACCGCTACATCTCCGACCGGTTCCTGCCAGATAAGGCGATCGACCTGGTGGATGAGGCAGCGTCACGGCTTCGTATGGAGCTTGATTCCATGCCGGCGGATATCGATGCGGTCGACCGTCAGCTGACACAGATGCAGATCGAGGAGCAGGCGCTGATGAAGGAGGACGACGAGGCCTCCAAGGAGCGTCTGGAGAAACTGCGCAAGAACATCGCGACGACTCAGGAGAAGCTGGATGGTATGAAAGCCAACTGGCAGAATGAGAAGTCTGCAATCGACCACGCGCAGGACGTCAAGAGCAAGATCGAAGACGCGAAGACCGAGATGGAGAAAGTGACCCGTGAGGGCGACCTAACCCGCGCCTCTGAGCTCAGATACTCCACGATTCCGCAACTGCAGAAAGAGTATCAGAAAGCTGAGGATGCCTTGTCAGCGAAGCACGCTGAGGATGGTGGGCTCCTGAAGGAGGAGGTCACCTCTGAGGAGATCGCTGAGGTCGTCTCTGCATGGACCGGCATTCCGATCTCCAAGATGATGCAGGGCGAAATGGACAAGCTGCGCAACCTTGAGGCGAACCTGCACAAGCGGGTTGTCGGCCAGGACGAGGCAGTCCATGCAGTCGCAAATGCGGTCAGAAGAAGCCGTGCAGGGCTCTCCGATGAGAACCGTCCCATCGGCAGTTTCTTCTTCCTTGGTCCGACCGGCGTCGGCAAGACCGAGCTTGCAAAGGCCTTGGCGGAGTGCCTGTTCGACGATGAGAAAGCGCTGATCCGCATCGATATGTCTGAATACATGGAGAAGTTTTCAGTCCAGCGTCTGATCGGCGCACCGCCTGGATATGTGGGCTATGACGAGGGCGGCCAACTGACCGAAGCGGTACGCCGTCGCCCGTACTCCGTGATTCTGCTCGATGAGATGGAGAAGGCGCATCCTGATGTCTTCAACATCCTGCTGCAGGTGCTTGACGATGGGCGCCTGACCGATGGCCAGGGCCGTGTCGTGAGCTTTAAGAACACGATCATCATTATGACCTCCAACGTCGGCAGCCAGTACATCGCAGGTGCCAACACGAAGAGTGATCCGGATGAGATCCAAAAGCAGGTCAACAACGCACTGCGTCAGACCTTCAAGCCTGAGTTTCTGAACCGTATCGACGACGTAATCGTCTTTCACTCCCTTGGCCTTGAGGACATTGAGAAGATTGTTGACATTCAGCTCAAAGATGTCCGCAAGCGTCTTGAGCGCGACCGTATCTCGCTCGAGCTTACGGATGCCGCAAAGGAGTCCCTGGCGCTCGATGGCCTGGATCCGGTCTACGGTGCCCGTCCGCTGAAGCGTCTGATTCAGCGTCAGGTCGTAGACAATGTGGCAAACTTGATTATCGATGGCAAGCTGCATGAGGGTGATGTCGTGAAAGTTGATCTCGGCTCGGGCGACAGAATCTTCGCTGAGCGCGATGCTGAAGCTACTGAGGCACGCAAGCACAAGGCAGAAGCCGTTGAGACAAGTGACGGCGACGAAGAGGCACTTGAGCCTGATTCGATGGAGTGAGACAGCTCCCACAGGTACCTGATAAGGGCTGCCGGCTGGTTTTGAACTGCCTCCCATTTCCTGGACATAGGAAATGGGAGGCATATTCATGCATACCGATCTGAGGGTCAAGCACGACATCGAGGCAAGGAAGAAGGCGGCAGAGCTCTTCGGGAAAGGACGTGGATACAAGAGCGTGGCGAAGGAGCTCTCCATGCCGCGCAGCACCGTGAGAAAATGGCAGCAGATATGGAAGGCGTTCGGAAGCGAGGTGCTGCTGTCGATGGACGGGAAGCAGGCAAGGTATACATACGGACAGAAGGTCGCGGCCGCGAAGGCCGTCGTCGAGGATGGCATGTCCAAGGGCGATGCGATGGCCAGGTATGACATCATGTCGCTGGCCCCGCTCGACAGGTGGTGCAGGGCATACCGCGATGGAGGCGCCGAGGCCGAAGCCCAAGGGACGCTCGAAGGGATCGGGGGCCGCAGCGAGGCCGCTCACGCGCGAGCAGCAGCTCGAGGCCGAGGTGGCGTACCTAAAAAAACTGCGGTCCCTGGTCGGAAGGCAGGTGAGCTGTAATCTTTTGGTGGACAGTGGGATTCAGGGACTGGCAGCAGATATGCTCTGTCCAGATACCCACCCAGCACAGTCAGCAGATTGGAGAGATGAGATGTCAGTGAGCGCAAGCGAGATAGAGAAGGCAAAGTCTCGCACGAAGCCGGAAACACCCAAACACTACACTGAAGGAGTATTGCCTTGAGGCTATCGACTACTACAGGAAGGCACGTAAGGCCAACCCGAAGAAGAGCATCAGAGAATGCGCCGCGAAGCTTGAGGCCAACGACAAGACCTTAAACGACTGGATCATCAAGCACTCAAAGACCAAAAGGGTCACCCAGGAAAGGATCGACGATCACAAGCAGCTCGACGCAGTGAACAGGCGCATGCACGAGCTCGAGAGCGAAAACGAGTTCCTAAAAAGTGGCAGCCTTCTTCGCCGGAAGCCTCTGTTGAAGGACAGGTTTTAGCTCATGCTGGAGAAGAGGGCAACCTACAGCGTCTCGATGATGGAGCGTACTGGAGCTGAGCAGGGCTCACTTCTACAGATGGCTCAAGGCCAAAGGCGGTGAGGACCTATGGGGTCCCCTCAAGGAAGCCATCTGCGCGATATGGGAGGAAAGCGACAGGCGCTTTAGCTTTTGCAAGGTCTGATCCAAGCTCACAGGCGACCCAAAGTTACGCAAAATTTACAGGCACGACCCGCTACCGCGTGCGCAGGTGCATGGCTAAGCTTGGGCATCTGCGGCATCTGATCCAATGCCTCCAAGAGGACGATACTGCCCGCACCTGATACCCCCGAGCGCAGCGCCCTCACCCGGCGCGGCTTTTCGTGTCCCGTCCCGACAGCCAAGCTCGTGGGCGATACAACCTATCGCAGGACCACGGCAGGCTTTATATATCTCGCCGTCGTAGACGATCTGTGCACACACATGGTGGTGGGCTGAAGCATACAGGACAACATGAGGGCAGGGCTTGTCGTCTTTGCCCTGAAGATGGCATATTCGTGCGGATACGTGGCCAAAGGGGCTATATTCTAAGCAGCCCAGGCAGCCAGTACATAAGCTCAGAGCTGACCGCCTGCTCAGCCGTACCCGACGTGAGGCTCTCCGTGGGAAGAACCGGAAGCTGCCACGACAATACGGTCGCCGAATCGCTTTTCACCACGCTCAAGAACGAGTGGTACTACCATAAGCGCCTCTTAGACGCATCCACGACCAAGCACAAGGCACACGAGTTTAATCGAGTCATACTACAACCGCTTCCGCCCACATAAGTCCATAGAAGGTCGCGTGCCCGCAGAGGTGATGCAGGAGTTCTTCGAGCGCTTCGAGAAAGGCCTTGCATACGATCCAAAGGCGATGCAGGTCGCATAAAAAATCTGAGATTTCTCTGTCCATTATATTGACAGGGCTCAAGGATCTGACCAGGGCGAAGGCAGAGGCCGTGCATGCGCTCGCGCAGGAGGGCTACAGGCTCGACGACCTGCTGGCGGCAGCGGGTCTTGCGAGGTCGACGTACCACTATGCGCTCTCCCATCCCGCCAGACCCACCAGGCCAAAGCTCTGGAAGCGCGTGGCGGAGATATTCTCGCGCTGCCCCAACGGATGCGGCCACAGGGAGATAGCCATGTGCCTGCGCAGCGAGGACGGAGCGCGCATAGCCGACAAGACGGTGCTCAAGATCATGCACGAGATGGGGATATCCTGCGGCATCAGGCGCGAGACCGACTACCACAGATACAACTCGTACAAGGGGGTCGTAGGCAGCACCTTCGAGAACCTGCTGGGACGCGACTTCGCGGCCGAAGGGCCATGGAAGAAGATGGGGACGGACGTGACGGAATTCAGGTGCTCGTTCGGCAAGGCATACCTCGCGCCGCTCTACGACTTCTCGAGCAGGGAGATCGTCGCATGGTCCATATCGGAGCACCCCGACATGGCGCAGCAGACGGACATGCTCTGCATGCTCATAGAGAAGCTCCCCGCATGGAAGCATCCGCTGCTCCACAGCGACATGGGATGGCAGTACCAACATGAGGCCTATTGCTCCAAGCTCGAGGGGGCAGGGATCGTGCAGAGCATGTCCAGGAAGGGCAACTGCCTCGACAATGCCTGCACCGAGGGCCTCTTCGGCCATATGAAGGACGAGTTCTTCCGCGGGAATGACTGGGACACGTTCGAGGCGTTCAAGGCAGACCTTGAGGCATATATAATCTTCTGGAACACCCGCAGGCGCCAGAAGGCGCTCGGCGGCCTGACCCCGGAGGAATTCCGGAACCAGGCCGTCTAGGCTCAGTCTCTATTAGGGCGTCCAGGATTTGGGGCGCAGTTCAATTCCGGTAGGGCGGGCTTTTTGCGCCGGCACACCGTATCTGCGCGTGTATGGAGTACAGTAGCATCAACCATATGCGCCTGCCTTGCGATCGGTAACCCAACCACGGTACGAAGGCCGGCTGATAAAATCAGGAGTGATACATGAAATGCCCGAGATGCGGCACGGAGGTGCCCGATGACTCCGCGTTTTGTTTTGAATGCGGTTACCCTGTGTCCAAAGACGCCAGAAGGAAGACGCAATTGCATGTTGAGCTGGGTAAGACGCAGCCGGTTGCTGTCGATTCGCTCGACGACAAGGTGCACCAGGCAGCTGTCTCACAGGGATCACGGGGTGAAACGGTCAGGATGTCCTCTCCAGGCTCTCAGGGTGATACACACAGGATAAATCCCGCGAATCCCCCCGATATGCAGGATGCACCGACGAGAGTACAGCAAGATAAAGACAAGCGGCGCAAGGAGCTCGAGACCTACATCACCACTCCTGCGACAAAGGTGATGTTCGGTGAAGAAACTGAGGTGGGGGACGTCGATGCAGGCTTTGACCGCATCGGGGGGAGCAGCGCTTCCGGCAGCGTGCCACCTGCAGCGGTAGGGTCCTCGGATACCCAGGCGGATGATACGAACGTTCAGGGAAATGATGACGCGAGCGCTGAGGAGAACCCGTACAACGCTAAAAAGAAAAAACGGCCTTGGCTCATTCCTCTTATCATTGTCCTCGCTATTGTAGCCGGAGTAGGGATCTTCTTCTATGTGCGGAGCACCCAACAGGTTACGATGCCTGACCTCTCGGGGCTTTCAGAGGACGACGCTACAAAAGCAGTCCAGGACGTCGGGCTTGTCGCAGATGTTGAGCATACCTATGTGGACGGTGACGGCGGCTATGTCCTCTCACAGGAGGTGCCGGCGAACCAAACCGTGCGGCGGGGCTCACATGTCCGCTTTACGGTCGGTCAGGGCCGCATCATGCCTGACATCATCGGTAAGAGCAAAGATGACGCGATGGCTGCCCTCAATAAGATGGGGGTGGGTGGATACCATCTGGCGTACCAGAATTCCTCGAAAGAAAACGATACGGTGCTGGCGGTCGACCCCGATGTCGGCCAACCCTTCTCCTCAACGGATACGATCACGCTGACTCTGGCACAGGATTTTGTCGTGCCCGATGTTATCGGTATGGCTGAAGATGAAGCGGTCAAGGAGCTCGAACAGAGCGGGCTCAAAGCCAACGTCAGCTATGTGGACGCTGACAGCGGCGCAGGTACCGTCCAGTCCTCCGATCCTCAGGCGGGGACCAAGGTGGCGGAGGGGCAGACGATCAATCTGTCCGTCGTGAAAAAGGACGACGATAAGGATGAGGATACGGGCTTAACTGATGCTCGGCACGTCGCAGACTACCTCTCTGCCCGTCCGCAGAGCGTGGCCACCTTCATGAGCCAGCAGGGATATACCTTGAGGACCGGATCCATCACGGACAGCGACTATGCGCAGTGTAGCTATGCCAAGGACGACGCAGACACGCTCTATTTCACCCCTGAACCGCACTCAAAAGGTGCGAACAGTTCCGATGTGCAGGATGTCCTGTCACGCGGTGCCGCGATCGCAGGCGTCAGGCTGGAGCTGGTCTCCTCCTACATGGATGGACTTTCCGGCGTCAGTGAGGCATCGGTGGAGCGGATCATGAAAGACTGTGCGCTTAACTCTGAGCAGGCAAGCATCACGAATGTGCCGGAAGCGGACGATAGCTCGTCCGACACGACCGATACCGGCGAGGGCGAGGATACGAGCAAGGATACAGAGACATCCGCTACGGCAAGCTCATCTGAGACAAACCAGGCGAGCGATACCTTGTCCAACCGACCACGGTTTAGGTGTACGGTCGGTACGAGCGGCAACAATGTCTGGACGGTGTTGGTGTATCAGCAAGGGTCCTCAACCGCAGGCGTCGTGACATGCGCCCCGAGAAGTGCGTACAGCCAGCAGCACGGTGACTATAAGCAGATTACAACCTATGCAGCGCAGACCTATCTGGCACAGTAGGAGGGTAGCGGTGAAGCAGACCGACAGGCGGCGCAAACGCCGTACAGCTATGAAAAACCGTGACGCCGAAACCGCACGTAAAGAGGGTGTCGATACATCCTGTGCGCGGCCGGAAAACGAAGACGACGACGGGTATGACCCCTGGTCGGACCGCAAACCCCCACAGGAGCCGCTCTTCGAGCCTGATCCCTGGGATTAGTGATGCTAAGCGCCCACTCGTGAAGCTACGAGCGAAATGATGCAGATGATCGCGATCACAATGATTGCGATCACGACCGCAAAGGTGATCACAGAGCGGGTGTGGCGCGCACGCTCCTGAGAAGAGAAGATCGAGCGGCGGCCTTTTGGGATCTCAAGGTACTGACCGTAGTGCAGATCCTTACGCAGCCGTTTCATGTGTGAACGGGACCGGCGGTATGGCGCTCCGGAAAGCGGTCCGCCTCCGCCGACCGAGATATTGGAGTCGTGCGTATATTCGCCCGGATACTTAGTATTCTGCCCCTCCGTGATGGTCGGCTGCGTCTTGCGGGGGCGCTTTGGGTGCACATAGTGAGTGCCGCCGGACTGCTGAGATGGCTGATAGGAAGGGCTGTAGCCGCGTTCCGTCATGCTCGGCGCATAGTTCTGGGCACCTGAAGGTCTGGGATTTTCGGTCAAGTGTTGGGGCTTATTCACCGGTACTCTGGGTACGGCAGTATTTTCATAGGAGTAGGGACTGTCCCTACGTGGGGATTCCTGAGTATAGTGAGCATTCTGATTGTACGGGGTTTGAGAGTGATCCTGCGGAGTCTGAGGTTTGTTTGAGTCACAGTGTGCATTCTCGTCCACAGATAGCCTCCTTGCGGTGCGTTCATGGTTTTCTTATCCACCATCTTATCTCAGTGCACGCTCTAAGGTAGAAGCACACAAATAGGGCACGTGCTCTGTGTTTAGAGAACACACAGAGTGAAAAGCCTCAGAGACCTGAGTTGCCGAAGATCGCTCAGAATCTCATATAAGAGCGCTTAGATATTTTGAGTGAGAATAGCTTAAAAAAGTTGTGTATCAATGTATAAACCTATTCGCTCCGGGCATATATAGACAAACAAAAGGAGTGCCTCAGATGAGGTGTCCGAGACGTTACAAAGGAGTGACAACGATGGCTGAATTAGTTCCGTTTGATCGTTATGATCGTGCTCTTCATCGGGCGTTTGACCCGTTCTTTGACTTTATGGATGACTTTCCCACAGTCATCAATGCAGACCATGCAGCTTTCAAGATGAACGTTGAGGATGCAGACGACAAGTACGTTGTGTCTGCTCAGCTCCCGGGCGTCAAGAAAAATCAGATTGACGTGGAGCTCAATGAAGGTACATTGACAATCTCCGTTGATAAGAAAGACAGTGACGAAGAAAAGAGCAAGAACTATTTGCACAGAGAGACCTCTGAGTGGAGCGCCACGCGTCAGGTATATCTGAAGGATGCAGCAACGCAGGGCATCACTGCAAAGCTTGCAGACGGCGTTTTGAACATCAATGTTCCTAAGTGCACGAACACGAGCAATGCAACGCAGGTAGCTATTGACTGATAGATGTCTTCCATTCGAAAGCGTCTTCTCAGGGGCAGGGCTTTAAGTCCTGCCCCTTTTCTATACCTCACTGTTAGACCATAATTGACCTGACGCCCCTGTCCTTCCAATAGCTCCAGAAGGGTTGCTCTATGTCTATGAGCACACGCCTGCTATGGACATACCTGCCTCCTGCAAGCTGTCCTGAGAGTATATCCTTCTTCTCCCGCTCAGAATGCCTTACCTGCTCTATCCACAGAAAGCAGGCAAGACAAGTGCCCCAGCCACTTCGTAGAAGACCCCATGGAAGAAAAGCAGGAACTCGCGCAGCCTTCGCCGCATCGCATTGACGAGGCTAAGCTCGCCGTGCACGGCCTTCTTCGCCACGCTCGCTGTGTGCTTGAAGACCCCAAGCGAGGAGAGCCACGTGCGCATATCCTGTATGGTCGTCGCTGGCGACCCAGGGGCTGTCGACGATACCTGAAAGGGCATCTGTGAGCTTTTCGTCCTCGGGCCTGCCCCTACCGCAAAGGATGGCATATTCGTCGCTTAAGTCACTCGCGCAGCACTCCACGCAGACCTTCTTGTTCTATATGCCACAGCAATGCACAACATGGCCGTGCGTGTGCACCTTTCTCAGCATCTGGATGTTGGGCCTTGCCCTGTTGCCTGTAAGCGTGCCCTTTGCATATGCGGCCCATGTGGTGGCCGTGAGCTTGGACATAGCCAGGACAGATCTTGTCTTTACAAAGAAGGTCTTGCCACACGAGCAACACTTCCATCTCTTAAGGCCACACGCGTCGTGGCCCTTGCAATAGAAACTGAGTGATTTGCACCTCGGGCACCTCTTGGGTGTTCCCGCAAGTGCAGAGCCTGCCATCTTCTTGGCTATGAGCGCCTTCAGCCTCTCCAGGAGCTCGCGCTTCTCGGCGATCCCCATCTTTTTGATCTGCTGCAGTATCATTGGATCCATCCGGGGCCTCTGCTCCTCGATGTTTTTGTTTGACGATATGCATTGTAGGCAAAGACCCGGACACTTTTGGGCCCTTCTTAGGTCAGTCCTGGTCTAACAGCGAGATGGAAAAACAGACTGCCTGAGTTGAAAGTTTCAAAACTATCTGCCCTTCTGTGAGCCTAGCTTGAAGGGGGTTCACACTCGCTCATGCGAAATGTTAGCTCTCATGGCGGTCGGGGAGCGTGAAGTTTGCATCTGCGATACTGGCTAGGGCATCATCGTGAGTCGCGACGATGACTGTCATGCCTTGGTCAGCCCTCTGCCGCAGGAGGTCTATGATCATCTGTCTGTTTGCCCTGTCGAGTGATGCTGTCGGCTCGTCGGCGTAGAGTACATCGGCATGTTTGAACATAGCACGTGCAAAGCCGAGCCGTTGCTTCTCGCCACCGGACAGCACAGAGGCTAACTCCTCTGCTCGGCCACCGAGTCCGACATGCTTGAGCGCTGCATCAACCTGATGGGCGTATGTCCGCTGTTTGGCCTTGTTTAATACGATATTGAATGAAAGCGTCTCATCTTCGACCGTGCCAAAATTCTGGTAGATAAAGGCTGCATGGTCGTGCCAGTATTGCACCCGCCTCTTATCACCCCAGAGCTTGGTGCTCTCTCCGTCGATGAACACATCACCCTGTGAGGGTACCAGGAGTAGGCCGCGTGCATTGAGCAGCGTGCTCTTCCCACAGCCGCTGGGTCCCGTGAGGGTGGTGATGCTCCCTGGCCCACAGGTAAGAGATACTCCTTGGAATATGGTGCGTTTTGCCAACTGTATTCCGAGATTCGTGCAGGAGACTGTAGACATTTAACCCTTCCTTAGTATATGTGCCGTAAAGGTCTTGCGACAGGCAATGGTGTAGGTAAGCATGGAGAAAAGTGCAAAGCATGTCTCAACGATGATGGCCCCAAGCATGACAACTAAAGGAGTACTGTATGGCGAGACGAAAATACATATACCTGCACCTATCACTAACGGCATTATGGAAAAGGCAAGGTCACTTCTCATACGGGGTGCATAGATACTTCGATATCCAATTCCAGCTGTGTGTGCAAGAAACACCTCTTCCTCATGTGCAATGGCCCACGAACTTGCGCACTGCAGGGCGCACGCACAGATAGACAGTAACGATATAGACGTGATAGCAAGGTATAGAAGGGCATTGGCCAGAAGATCTTGGCCAGTCGTGAGGGTGACATCGGCCACACGATCAAAGGATGCTATATATGGATAGACTGGCGAGGCAGCAAATGCCTCCTTTGTGCTTTCGGGGTCAGTGAACATAATGTTGCCCGTGGAGATGAGGGGCATGACAAAGCCGGTCATGCTCATCTTATCGACGGGCACGTTCATAACGATTACCAGCGGGTTTTTGCAGGTTGTAAAGGCACTGTTGTAGCTTGCGTTTTGTCCTAACGCTATGAGACCGTCACCGTGATACTCGTAGAAGGAGAATGTCTCCTTAAAAGTCATTTCTCCTTCCATCCATACTGAAAGGACTCCTTGCAGAAAGTCCTTGGTCGCGCTTGGCAAGGAATCGAAGGAGACCTCTGTAAGCACGGACTCTCCTGACTCCGTTGGTAACGTGATGCCTATGAGGTGCAGATAGCTTGGATCGACGATGACAAATTGTGAGTATCCACCACGTACATCATTACTGATTTCGATTTCAGAATCGATGACAAGCGAAGTAACGATGCAGCCCTTTTGGGAAAGATCATGCATGACGCGCTGTGCCTCCTGCGCGCCTTCCTCGGTATCCAGATAGTCAAAGTTGTTCAGGGAGACAGCGATAGTGTCACCAAAGCACCTGGCTATGCTGCTCTGCGTATAGCTCTTCCAGGCTCTTTGCGCAAGGCTTATGGCAGGCGGGATCGTTTGCATAGACAGGATAAGCGCAACCGCCGAGATGGTGCGACAGAGTGGGAGAATCTTGCCTACTACGGGTCGACGGAGCCGCAAAGACTCCATGCCCGTTCCTACTATGACTGACAGGAGGTAGATCAGCACAAGTAGACATGCGAAGCTCAACAGGCATAGGATTGCCGTGGGGGGCAAGACAAGAAGGACATTGGCAGGCCCCAGTACCACAGTGACGAGTATTCCTGACAGTGCTATCCCGAGGGTCCCTCCTATGGCCAACAACCTGGCAAGTATGCCAAGCGTTTCCCGATGGATTTGGGCACTGGTTATACCACCTAGCAGTTGTATGGCCCGTGTGTGCAACCGCAAAATGATCCACGTCATCGCAAGCGTCAGTACGAGTAGTTGTGTGCTGAGCCACGGTATGATCATACCCCCGCTAACGACGATGGAAAGCACTTCGTCTCGTAGAGGCTTCTGCCCATACCAGGTTATCGTCACCCCATTTTCGTTGGCCCATTGGTCGAGTGCTTCATGCAGGGGTTGATCGGACTTGAGCATGTATGTTCCCGCCAGAGGTGAATCTCCCATGGTGCGGGCAGACAGGAGCTTGCCGCCCATGCCGGGTGTCAGCCAGCTGATGGAGCCGTCACTCCCGATGACGGGCGATGAACTCGACGGCTGAATTGATGAGAAATAGATGAGATCCCTTCGAGATCCATATGTCCCTGCTGAGGTGGAGGGCTTAACGAGGCACCCCCCACGTTCGTCGACAGCCTGTATGAGACCATCTATCAGCTGATCCTTTGGGACAGTCGATTCGCTGACCAACAGTTCGAAGCTGTCGTCCGTTCCAAGAGGATAGTCATATTGGATGGCCTGCATGGTTTGAAACACCACGAACGCAGAAATCGCCGTTGCAAGGAATGCGGAGAGGACGAATAGCTTACGCATAGATGCTCTCCTGACACATTAATGAGGGCCAGGGTCTTTTTCCTGGTCCTCGTGCTGGTAAGATGGGTGGAGCTGCTAGCAGACTCGATAGTAGTATCGAGCTGATGTCGTGGGACCATTGAGCCCATGTATCTCGGCAATTGACCTGATTCCAGCCACTGTGTTAGCACTTCTCATTGTACGGCCGTTTGCGGTGACAGTGCTGCCGTGGCAGCGTCCCACTGTGTAGTACGAACGGAACATGGCATCCCAGAATCCATACTCCCATATGCCACCTTCAGAGGGGTATTGTATTGGACATACCTGCCTGGCACTACCAAGTTTACTACGGTACCATGTTCTTGCACAGTTGTTTGATCTGTGGATGACGTTGCGACAAAGGCAGAGATCGGTGTCATTAAGAGAGCACCCGTGACCGCAGCTACCGAGATGCTACGTAGAAGTCTTTCTTTTTAATGACGATATGATAAACTCCTTCTATCAGAAAGTAACCTTAGTTTAAAATTATAGATAAATAATATAATGTAAAGAGTGTAATTTTTAAACGGTAACAAGCCCAATTTGCATAGCTGTGCTGCCCGCATACCCTGCTAGCTGGTCTTTTTCGCATAGAAGTCCCTGTATCTGAGCACTTTTCGGCAGCGCATGGCGCGGTCCAGCACCCATGCCACCTTCTCGTCCATGTATCGCCGATGTTGCGGGAGACCCACCAGAGGTCGAGCCATCTCTGAATGTCTGCGGCCCTGAAGCCGCTGTGGGACCTCAGGAGACTCTTTAGCAGGTTGCATTCCTGGTTGACCATGTCCAGGCAATTGTCCCTGTCAGGGAGCGTGCAGCACTTCTTCGCGTCGTATGCCTTACTCTCGAGGTCGAGGCGCTTTGCGAGGACGGCGTGCGACTTCTCCTTGTCGAGCATGTGCTCGGATCTCCGCTCAATATGGCCTCCGAAGGCATCCCATGTCCTCTTCCGGCTCGTCTTGCCGAGCCCTTCGTCCAGGCAAAGCGATGCCCCGTGGACGTCCACGGCGACGCCGATGCAGACCTTGTTCCTTGAGAGGCCCCACATCGTACTGCCATCAGCATTGCGCATGTGGTCTTCTGGGTCGAGCGGCCACTACGTCTCATCGAGCCATATCCTCTCGAAGAGAGTGGCGCCCTCCTGGCAAAGTGCGATTACGCCGAAGAGCTTCGCCGTCCACTACGCAGGGGTCTCAAAGGAGCGCTGGTGGCCGTGGGCGCATGCCGCCTCGCTCTTACTGCTTAAGGATCTTCGGCAGGAACATGGCCCATTTCAAGACGGGAAGATGCCTCGAGTCGAAGAGCGTGCCGGTCGCAGACGTGAATGTCCTTCCGCAGCCCAGGCAGCGCTATCTTTGGACGCCGTTGCGGTCGTGCCCGTCGCGCTTGAAGCGCGCCGATCCGCACCATGGACAGGCCTTTGGCGTATATGCATCGAAGAGGCCGGCCTCGCCGTCCCGGGACGAGGACTCGGCATATGCCGCCCTGCGCGTCTTTTCTGCGAGCCTCGAGGCGCTAGCCTTGGAGCTGTCGGCGTATGTCATGTGGTAGTCCCCATCGTCGCGGTAGGCCGTACCGCCGGGGGGGACTACCACATCGTAAGGGCGCAACGCCCCGCCGAAAAGATCTTGCGGGTGTGTTTCGCCGTCAACTATATCCCAACAGGCACCCTGCAAAGAGCCTGTCGAGCACAGCTATGCAAATTGGGCTTGAAAGTGCAAACAGACGTACCCTCTATAGTGGGCATCGTTTGCACGAATTATCCTAGGAAAAACGTGTGTTATACACACATTATACCCTATGAACAATGTGCAGGAATGTATACTGAATATGGAAGGTTCAGATAGCGTCTGGGCAGGAGGGGTTTCTATGCAGAGGAAGATCGAAGCGCAGCTCGTCGAATGGAAAGACAGCCCGCATAGGAAGCCTCTGCTCCTTCGTGGTGCGCGCCAAACGGGGAAGACCTGGCTCATCGAGGATTTCGGCGAACGCTACTTCAGGGATACCATCAAGATTGATTTCATGCATGATGAGCAGGCGAGAGGTCTCTTCGAAGGAGATCTGGACCCGAAGCGCATCATACGTGAGATCGAGCTGATATATGGCAGGGGCATCAATCCCGAGACAACGCTTCTGGCATTCGACGAGATACAGGAAGCCCCCCGCGGGCTTACCTCTCTCAAATATTTCTGCGAGCAGGCGCACGAATACCATGTTATAGCTGCTGGGTCGTATATAGGTATAGCAATGAGGAGGCAGGGGGAGTCTTTCCCGGTTGGAAAGGTGGACCAGCTTGTGCTTCATCCCATGGATTTTGAGGAGTATGTACGGGCGCGTGCTGGGGCTCCGCTTGCAGACGCACTTGCCGAAGCAGACATGGATATGCTTGCTAAAGTGCAGAACCGACTTGTGCCGCTCCTCAAGGAATACCTTGTCGTCGGAGGTATGCCTGAGGCGGTTGAGTTCTTCAGCGAGGAGAAGGACTTCAGAGCCGTACGGTCAGTACAGAACGGAATCCTCGAGGGCTATAACGACGATTTCGCGAAGCATGCGCCTGGCAGGATACTCGAACGCATGTATCTTGCATGGAAATCTCTGCCGGGACAGCTTGCCCATGAAAACAAGCGCTTCGTGTACGGATCAGTACGTCCCGGAGGTCGTGCGCGCGATTTTGAGGAAGCGCTGCAATGGCTCAGCGATTACGGCGTGGTCACAAAGGTGCCCCGTGTAGAAGCGCTGCGTTTCTCGCCCCTGTCCTATGAAGATCTTTCCTCTTTCAAGCTGTTTTGCATCGATACAGGACTGCTCTGTGCCCTGTCTGGCCTCAATCCTTCAGTAGTGCTGGAGGGCCCCAGACTGTTCACGGAGTTCAAGGGTGGCCTGACGGAGCAGTATGTTGCCCAGCAGCTTGTGGCGCAAGGTTTCGATCCTGTCTATTGGTCTTCATCCACCGGTACGGCCGAAGTAGATTTCGCTCTGTCACAGGGGGCGACAATAGTGCCCATAGAGGTGAAAGCAGCAGAGAACTTGAGGTCAAAGAGTCTCAAAGCGGCTTGCCAGAAATTCCAGCTCGAGCGGGCGGTGCGGACATCCCTTTCTCCTTACAGAGATGAGGGGTGGCTCGTGAATGTGCCGCTCTGGGAAATCGACGAGATAGCCAGGTTCATCTAAGACATCTCGTTGCTGTTTTGCATGGCCGAGGAGAACTGAAGGCATGTGTTATGGCATTCGGCTTATGCATTCGTCTTCTTCGGCATCGCTTCGAGCCAGACAGAGAACTCTTCCATCTGCGCTGCAACGGCACCTTCAGCATCCCCTTCCCGGATGAGATCCGCCATATGGCGGAAGAAGGGGAGGGAGCGCTCAGGATGGTAATAGGCCTGCGTTGCCCGGAAGAACGAGATATAGATGTCCTTGAACGTGTTCGCGAGCATCGAGTACACCATGTTACCCGAAGCTATTTCCACCTCATGGTGGAAATCGAAGGTGAGCTCGGGGAGCGTCTCGTCGCTGGCTTCCTCCATCTTCTGCACGACTGCATCGATGCGGTCGAGCTCATCCTCGGCTGCATGTTCGCAGGCACCACGCACGATCTGGGGCTCCAGTGCCTTCCTGAAGCTGATGATGGGCTCCAGGAGGCTTGTGTCGAGTGCCGTGCTCGTGTAGTCGAGCATCGATACAAGCGTCTGAATGTTTCCGTCGCGGGCAATATCTGCCACGTAGACGCCTTGGCGGGGCTCGATGCGCACGAAGCCGCGGTCTGCGAGATTCGTGATACCTGCATTCACGACCGAAAGAGAGACCTTCGTCTCGCGGGCAAGCTCGCGCTGGGAGGGAAGCCTGTCTCCAGCCTTGAGCTCTCCTGACAGTATCATCTGCTGCAACTCGTCGATGAAGAGCTGCTAGCGTGTCGGTGCCTTGATCTCCCTGAGTGCCATGGCTATCCCTTCTCTGGTGACTGATATTGATTGTATCAGAATCAGATAGGCTTGTGAGCTGGGAGAATGCTGAAATATAGCTATCAGTCTGAGATATCTACGTGATACAATCACGTTTGTGTGAAAGTGAGCCCTGTCAATATAATGGACAGAGAAATCTCAGATTTTTTATGCGGTCTGCATCGCCTTTGGATCGTATGCAAGGCCTCTCTCGAGGTGCTCAAAGAACTCCTGCATCACCTCTGCGGGCACGCGATCTCCTATGGACTTATGCGGGCGGAAGCGGTTGTAGTACGACTCGATTAAACTCGTGTGCCTTGTGCTTGGTCGTGGATGCATCGAAGAGGCGCTTATGGTAGTACCATTCGTTCTTGAGCGTGGCGAAGAGCGATTCGGCGAGCGCATTGTCGTGACAGCTTTCGGTTCTCCCCACGGAGAGCCTCACGTCGGGTACGGCTGAGCAGGCGGCCAGCTTTGAGCTTATGTACTGGCTGCCTGGGCTGCTTGGAATATGGCCCCTTTGGCCACGTATCCGCGCGAATATGCCATCTTCAGGGCAAAGACGACAAGGCCTGCCCTCATGTTGTCCTGTATGCTTCAGCCCACCACCATGTGTGTGCACAGATGGTGCACGACGGTAAGATATATAAAGCCTGCCGTGGTCCTGCGATAGGTTATATCACCCACGAGCTTGGCTGTCGGCACAAGACACGAAAAGTCGCGCCGGGTGAGGGCAGCGCGCTCGGGGGTATCAGGTGCGGGCAGCGTCGACCTCTTCGATGCATTGGATCAGATACCGCAGATGCCCAGCTTAGCCATGCACCTGCGCACACGGTAGCGGGTCGTGCCTGTAAATTTTGCGTAACTTTGGATCTCCTGTGAGCTTGGTCCATACCTAGCAAAAGCTAAAGCGCCTGTCGCTTTCCTCCCATATAGCGCAGATGGCTTCCTTGAGAGGACCCCATAGGTCCTCACCGCCTTTGGCCTTGAGCCATCTGTAGAAGTGAGCCCTGCTCACCTCCAGTACGCGTGCCATCATCGAGACGCTGTAGGTTGCCCTCTTCTCCAGCATGAGCTAAAACCTGTCCTTCAACAGAGGCTTCTGGCGAAGAAGGCTGCCACTCTTTAGGAACTTATTCTCGCTTTCGAGCTCGTGCATGCGCCTGTTCACTGCGTCGAGCTGCTTGTGCTCGTCGATCCTTTCCTGGGTCACCCTTTTGGTCTTTGAGTGCTTGATGATCCAGTCGTTTAAGGTCTTGTCGTTGATTCCAAGCTTCGCGGCGCATCCTTTGATGCTCTTCTTCGGGTTGGCCTTACGTGCCTTCCTGTAGTAGTCGATAGCCTCAAGGCAATACTTCTTCAGTGTAGTGTTTGGGTGTTTCCGGCTTCGTGCGGGACTTTGCCTTCTCTATCTCGCTTGCGCTCACCGACATCTCATCTCTTCAATCTGTTGACTGTGCTGGGTGGGTATCTGGACAGAGCATATCTGTTGCCAGTCCCTGAATCCCACTGTCCACCAAAAGATTACAGTTCAGGGTTGGGACGTTGGGTCCCTTAGGTGAGCATCTTGTAGAAGGGCTTTTGCGCTTCCAGGAAGGCATGCGCAGCAAGGCTTCCTGGATCCAGGACGGAAGCTAGGTGTTCGGTGATATGGCAGCTCCTGCCGTGCTTCTGGCGGAGATGAAGGACTGCTGGGACGAGATGCCAGCGCCCGTGATTGCTGATGACGGGAGCTATGAGGATGGCGGACCAGAAGCACGCACAATCCGTGTCTATCACGACCTCGATGCCCCTTCGTTATGACCGATTTCATCTGCAAGCTCGAAGAGCTTACCAGCAAGGAAGGATGAGCCATGATCGAACTCAAGATTCCGCAGGAGCTTGGACAGGAAGACCGACTGGTCACGGAGGAATTCCAGGAGGTGCTCGATCACGCGCATGGGGAAGGCGGCGCGCGTGTCACGGTCCTTGAAGGCACCTACCATATCGGTTCTGTGAGGCTCTACGGGCATACGGAGCTCCATCTCGAAGAAGGTGCCCACTTTATGGGCAGCACAGATATCGCCGACTATACCGACTGGGGCATTCCGACGACTCTTGCCTATGCGCAGGATCCCTTCATTGCCCGCATCCAGGGGATTCCGCCTCACTATACCCGCGCTCTCATCACAGCTGCAGATGCAGAAGAGGTAGCAATCACCGGCGAAGAGGGCTCCACGATTGACGGCGTCGGCTGCACCGATCCTGCGGGCGAGGAAGGCTTCCGTGGCGCCATGGGCATGCGCATCTGCCGCTGCCGCAATGTCCGGCTTTCTGGCTATACGTTCAAGCGTAGCGCGAACTGGAGCCATCAGGTGGACTCCTGCACGAATGTCTCGTTCGAAGGCGTCACGGTGCTCGGCGGACATGACGGATTCAATATCCACCACTGCACGAATGTCGAGATAGCGCGCTGCATGCTCA
This sequence comes from Atopobium sp. oral taxon 416, assembly GCF_018128285.1. Lineage (NCBI taxonomy): Bacteria > Bacillati > Actinomycetota > Coriobacteriia > Coriobacteriales > Atopobiaceae > Atopobium > Atopobium sp. oral taxon 416. The sequence continues at coordinate 2,889,284 of NZ_CP072380.1, read as the reverse complement.
AGTGCGGTGATGACTGCATTGCAGGTTTCGATGCGAGGAATGTGCTTGTCGACTCCTGCTATCTCAATACCGCCTGCAATGCCTTCCGTCTGGGAGCAACAAACCTCTTTGTCACGCGCTGCCGCATTGTGGGACCGGGCGAGTATCCCCATATCCTCGAAGGCACCTATCATATGCATGCTGCTATCAAGTACTACGCAGTCAAGGGCGACACGATCCGTGAGGATGCCTGCAGCTGGCGCTTCGCCGACTGCAGCTTCGAGAATCCAGGCCGCCTCATCAACTACGACTATGGCTCGGCGAAGGGCTATCAGACCGAGCGTCCGCTTGTCGATCTGCATCTTGTCCGCTGCACGGCAGAAGGCATCTCGCAGAGCTCCTTCTTCAAGGGACGCGCGGATGTGCCTGGCACGCTCGAGCTCGAGGACTACCAGCTCCAGTATGCTCCGGACGAGGCCAACGTGGGCAAGCTCTGCATCCAGCTCGGCGAGGGAGCGAAGCTGCTCCAGGAGAATGTGAGCTACGAGGGGGAGGAGCCACTGATGGGCCCGCGTGTCGTCGAAGAGGATGAAATGAAGGCAGAGGTGCTCAAGAAGGCGACGAAGTAGCATGGCAGAAGACGGGATCCGCTCCTGGCTTGTGGATAGGCTCTTTGCCTATCTCGATCCTTTAAAGACGCACTTCAGCGATGACTGCTCGCGGATATATCTTGCGGGCGGAGCGGCGCTCTACGAGAAGGAGACCATTCCCATCGAAGCATGGGCACGTCCGCTCTGGGGACTTGCGCCATTCTGGCATGGCGGAGGAAGGAACAAGGACGGCTTCTTCGAGAGAGCCTATGTTTGTGGTCTCGCGGCCGGAGCAGATCCTTCCTCGCCTTCGTTCTGGGGAGGCGGCAGAGACCACGACCAGCGCTTCGTCGAGATGGCAGCCATAGCCTATGGGCTTCTCCTGGCACCCGATGTGCTCTGGGAACCGCTTAGTGCAGAAGAGCGGAAGAATGTGGTATCCTGGCTTGACCTTGCCAACCATGCTTCATTCCCTCAGGGAAACTGGCTCTGGTTCCGTGCACTCGTGAATCTTGCGCTTCGCGAGCGGGGCATAGGGTGGAACCAGAGACTCCTCGAGGAAGACCTGGATACGCTCGATAGCTTCTATCGGGGACATGGCTGGTATAAGGACGGCCCTGAAGGCGTCTTCGACTACTACAACGCGATGGTCTTCCACTTCATGAGCCTTCTCTATGCAGGGCTATTCGATGCAGAAGATCCTATACGCGCCAAATGCTATATCGAGCGTGCTCAGGAATTTGCGCAGGAATACATCCTGCTCTTCAGCAAGAGGGGAGAGGCCGTGCCGTTCGGACGGTCCATGACCTATCGCTTTGCACAGTCTGGCTTCTGGTCTGTGGCTTTGGCCACGCGTACGGATCTGGGAAGCATGTTCACGCCAGGATGCCTTCTGGGGCTCGTGAAGCGCAGCATTGCCTGCTGGAATCCAGGAGATATCTGCGATAACGGCGGCACCCAGAGCATCGGCTATGGCTCCCCTGTCTCCACATGGCAGAAGGCTACAACGCACCTGGCTCTCCCTATTGGAGCCTCATGGCGTTTGCCTGCCTGGCACTTCCTTCCGAGGACCCTGCATGGGAAGAGAAAGCGGAGCCTCTGCCGGAGCTGCCCCGGCTTGCCAAGACCGAGCTCGGCCTCGCTGCAAGGGATGCAGAAAGCGAGGCAACGCTCTATCGTACAGGGACTCTGCCAGCGCTTCCGTTTGTGCAGTCTCCTGCCAAGTATGCGAAGTTCACCTACAGCACGCGCTTCGGCTTCTCGGTGTCGCGCTCGCAGGAAACAATCGAGGAAGCGGCACCTGACAGCATGCTTGCCTTCTCGATTGTAGGGCACATCTTTGTGTCGAGGGGTGCAGATAGGTCATATGTGTGCACACTCGGTACGGAAGAGGTGGAAAGTCTCGGCTTGGAAGACACCATGCCTCCAGCTCTCTGTCATGAGGTTTCGGGGCTTGCAGCCAAAGGCATGCTCTGGGAGACAGAGAGCATCTGGTCTCCTTGGCCGGGCATCGAGGTCACAACAGAGGTCATTCCGCTTGAGGAAGGGCATCTCCGCATCCATCATGTAAGCTCCGGGCTTGCCTGCGAAGCATATGACTGCGGGTTTGCAGTCCCGGGGAACTATCACACGCTTACACAGAAGGATATTGATAGCGTATGCCAGGTGCGGCCGCTGGCGTGCCTGGGAGAGCGACTCACAATACATGCAGAGGCCAACACGAATATCAGCCATCCCGAGTCCATCATTCCGGCTGTCAGGTATCGGATTGAAGCTGGCGAGAACGTGTTCGTGACCCTGGTGAGCGTATCGGTGCTTCAGAGTGTGCGAGCCTGAACAACTGTTAACTTTGCAGAACGTGATAAATGGTAGATTTGCTAAATCATCAAAACGTGTGGAATGAAGTGTCAGCTAAACAAGAAAAACGCGTGATTTAACGTACTTGCTAAGACCATAAAGCATGGGATTTGACAATTGCATAACTCTGCAAAACGTGAATTCTGCCATAATGGATGCTGATGGAGATATGCATATCTTAATCGGACTCTATCCGCGGAAAGTCGGTGAGATCACGTGTTCAAGCGCAAGCTCTATCAGCAGCTGCTGGATTGGAAGAAGCGAAGCAACGGATCGTCGGCAATGCTTGTCGAAGGCGCAAGACGAGTGGGCAAATCGACGATAGTGGAAGAATTCGGCCAGTCAGAATACCGGTCCTATGTTCTGGTTGACTTCACCCTTGCATCTGATGAGTTCAAGCAGACATTTCTGGATATGCGTACCGATCTTGATGGGTTCTTCCTCTATCTGTCAGCAGCGTATGGTGTCAGGCTCTATCCCCGCGAGTCGCTCATCATCTTCGACGAAGTCCAGCTCTTCCCGAAAGCGCGGGAGTTCATCAAGCACCTTGTCGCTGACGGCAGATATGACTATATAGAGACTGGATCACTTGTTTCGCTGAAGCAGAATGTCGCCGATATCCTGATTCCATCCGAAGAGGAATCGCTCGATATGCACCCCATGGATTTCGAGGAGTTCCTCTGGGCCATGGGGCAGGAGCCTCTTGCGGAATTCATCCGCTCCTCATTTGCCCGCAGGGAAGCGCTGCCTGATGAGCTGCATCGCAAAGCCATGCGATTCTGGCGCGAGTACATGCTCGTCGGTGGCATGCCGCAAGCAGTGGATGCATATGTCAAGGGGAGAGATCTGGCAGAAGCGGATCGGCAGAAGCGTCTTGTGCTGAAGCTCTATCGGGAAGACATCGAGAAGTATGGAGGCCTTGCTGCCAAACGGATCCAGGCAGTATTCGATGCCATCCCAGGGCAGCTTTCAAAGCATGAGAAGAGGCTTGTGTATACACAGATCGATGAAGACTCCCGGGCACGTGACTACGCGACAGCACTGGCTTGGATGAAAGAGGCGGCAACAGTCAACCTCTGCACCCTGAGCGAAGATCCGTCGCTTGGCCTGGCTCTCAGCGAAGACGAGACGAAGGTCAAATGCTACATGGCAGATACTGGCCTGCTTTCGAGCATGGCGTTCTCGGGGACAGGCGATGCCATGCCTCAGGTGTACCGTCAGGTCCTTCTGGGGGATGCTGTGGTCAATGAAGGCATGCTGACCGAAAATGCAGTCGGGCAGCAGCTTGTAGCAAATGGCTACGATCTTCATTTCTACAGCAGCCCTTCAAAGGATAAGGACAAGATGGAGATAGACTTCCTGATTGTTCGGCCTTTTGAGGATGCTGCCATGAAGCCGCGGATCTCGCCAATCGAAGTGAAATCTGGCAAGAGATATGCAACTGCATCTCTTGACAAGTTCAAAGCACGCTTCGGCAGCCGAATCGGCACCTGCTACATCATCCATCCGCTCCCGTATGCAGAACGGGATGGATATCGGCTGCTCCCGCTGTACATGACCATCTGCCTCTAACTTCAGAACAGGCTTTGACAGTCTGCACATGCGATGAGGGCGGCCATGCAGTGCATGCCGCCCTTTTGGAGGCAGGCTGTCTGGGTACTCAGCCGTGCCGCGGTCATCAAAGAATGCTGAAGGATGCTGTACTGCTCAGAATCCGAAATGCAGAGCTCCAAGGAGGAATACCGGTACGTAGAGCACGTTGCCCTTTTCGAAGATATTCGATTCTGCAAAGACATAGGAATTGTCAATTGAATATTCGGGTACTTCGAGCGCGTGGTCGAGCGCTGCATGCGTCATGTACGATCCGCCCGGCTTTATCTCAAGCGCATCGATTGTGCCGTCCTGGTGCTCTGCCAGAAAGTCGAGTCTTCCAACTTTCTTGGATGTGAAATAGCGCAGCGAGAATCCATACGCCGCAAGCTCCTGTGCCGCGAATGTTTCATAGACAGCGCCCATGTTGACGGTTGCTTTCCCATCAAACAGGCCCTGATAGCTGTTCTTCGGCAATGCTGCAGCAAGCATTCCTGCATCAAGGTAGAAGAGTTTGAATTTGTTGCGCTCTTCGTAAGCCAGAAGCGGCGCGGTAGGGGCGACGACATTGTAGACCGCCAAGGCGACACCTGTCTGTACACAAGCCAGAGGAACTGAGCCCTGTCAATATAATGGACAGAGAAATCTCAGATTTTTTATGCGACCTGCATCGCCTTTGGATCGTATGCAAGGCCTTTCTCGAAGCGCTCGAAGAACTCCTGCATCACCTCTGCGGGCACGCGACCTTCTATGGACTTATGTGGGCGGAAGCGGTTGTAGTATGACTCGATTAAACTCGTGTGCCTTGTGCTTGGTCGTGGATGCGTCTAAGAGGCGCTTATGGTAGTACCACTCGTTCTTGAGCGTGGTGAAAAGCGATTCGGCGACCGTATTGTCGTGGCAGCTTCCGGTTCTCCCCACGGAGAGCCTCACGTCGTGTGCAGCTGAGCAGGCGGTCAGCTCTGAGCTTATGTACTGGCTGCCTGGGCTGCTTAGAATATAGCCCCTTTGGCCACGTATCCGCACGAATATGCCATCTTCAGGGCAAAGACGACAAGCCCTGCCCTCATGTTGTCCTGTATGCTTCAGCCCACCACCATGTGTGTGCACAGATCGTGTGCGACGGCGAGATATATAAAGCCTGCCGTGGTCCTGCGATAGGTTGTATCGCCCACGAGCTTGGCTGTCGGGACGGGACACGAAAAGCCGCGCCGGGTGAGGGCGCTGCGCTCGGGGGTATCAGGTGCGGGCAGTATCGTCCTCTTGGAGGCATTGGATCAGATGCCGCAGATGCCCAAGCTTAGCCATGCACCTGCGCACGCGGTAGCGGGTCGTGCCTGTAAATTTTGCGTAACTTTGGGTCGCCTGTGAGCTTGGATCAGACCTTGCAAAAGCTAAAGCGCCTGTCGCTTTCCTCCCATATCGCGCAGATGGCTTCCTTGAGGGGACCCCATAGGTCCTCACCGCCTTTGGCCTTGAGCCATCTGTAGAAGTGAGCCCTGCTCAGCTCCAGTACGCTCCATCATCGAGACGCTGTAGGTTGCCCTCTTCTCCAGCATGAGCTAAAACCTGTCCTTCAACAGAGGCTTCCGGCGAAGAAGGCTGCCACTTTTTAGGAACTCGTTTTCGCTCTCGAGCTCGTGCATGCGCCTGTTCACTGCGTCGAGCTGCTTGTGATCGTCGATCCTTTCCTGGGTGACCCTTTTGGTCTTTGAGTGCTTGATGATCCAGTCGTTTAAGGTCTTGTCGTTGGCCTCAAGCTTCGCGGCGCATTCTCTGATGCTCTTCTTCGGGTTGGCCTTACGTGCCTTCCTGTAGTAGTCGATGGCCTCAAGGCAATACTTCTTCAGTGTAGTGCCTGGGTGTTTCCGGCTTCGTGCGGGACTTTGCCTTCTCTATCTCGCTTGCGCTCACCGACATCTCATCTCTTCAATCTGCTGGTGTTAGTAGGTGGGTATCTGGACAGAGCATATCTGTTGCCAGTCCCTGAATCCTACTGTCCACCAAAAGATTACAGCTCAATAGACCTTAAGATGGGCCATGTGCTGTGGCTTGCATACTCCAAGAAGAAGCAAGTCGTATACGACTTGTGCGACTTCGTGCTCGCTGAGTGGATGTTTGCATGTGGAGGCCATCGCCTGCGACATGAACGCTGACTTCGAGCGGGCCTTCCTTAAGAGGCACCCGCGCCTGGATGTCGTCTACGACAGGTTCCACCTCGTGAAGAACTTCAACGAGAAGGTCATCTGTAAGGTCAGGAAAGACGAGCAGGCAAGGCTTAAGGAGGAGGGCGACGCTGAGGCCGCGCGTGCCCCTTAAGCACTCCACATACATCCTTAAGTCCTGTGCGGACACCAGGAAGAGGAAGGAGCAGGATGCACGTGCCGGAAAGATCGTCTCAAGGGGAAGCGCCCTCTTCGGAAAGCAGGAGGCCACCCAGAAGGGCGGAAGCCGCCAGAGGTACAAGGACCTCATAGCCCAAAACGAGCTGCTTGCTGCCTGCGACATCGTAGATGAGATGCTCTGCCGGGCCTACGGCTACAGGCAGCAGAAGCGCATGCGCGATGCGATGGAGCAGATAGTGGAGGTCTGCTGGGGAACGGGAGACAGGCACTTCGCCAGGGTTGCCCGCCTCGTGGAGTCGCACATGGACGGCATCGTGGCGCACGCCAGGCACCGGATCACCTCAGGCAAGGTGGAAGGCACCAACCAGATGATCAAGACGCTCAGGAGGGCAGGCTACGGCTACCCTAACGACGAGTACTTCTTCCTCAAGATCTTCGATACCAGCAGGCGCTACTCGGAGCCTTCCGGAGCTGTGTCGTGATGGGGCTGCCCACAGGAATTAGGACTGAACCGGCATTAATCATCGTTTCCCTAGTACAGTTTCTGGACAGATGGGCATCCATCTGCCGTATGCTTGTCAGGAAGATGAGTAGAAGCTGCGAGAAGGGGAGCCCATGGACTTCGTATCCGACGATCAGATATTGCTCGGCAGGGAAGCGGAAAGCCGCCATGAGCTGCTCCGTATGCTCTGTGCATAGGCCGAGGCCCTGGGCATCGTTAAGGATGACGAGGAAGCATATCAGGCCTTCCTTGTAAGGGAAGAGCTCGGTACGACCGGTCTCATCGAAGGCTTTGCCGTGCCCCATGCAAAGGCAAAGACGATCCAGAGGCCTTCTGCCATGGTATGGAAGAACAAGACCGCCGTCCCTTGGCCTTCGTTCAATGAGAAGCCGGTCGATATCGCGGTTGCCCCCTTCCTGCCGGAAGCAGACAGGGAAGAGTATATCCGCCTGCTCTCGAAGACCGCTGTCCTTCTGATGGATCCAGCCTTCCGCAAGCTGCTCCGAGATAGCGATGACGCCCATGCAATCTCCTCTGCAATCTCGGAGGTGCTGGCACAGGAATAGCTGACTGCTCAGTGCCTCATCTGAGCGATATGCTGCAGATGAGGCACTTCGTTAGATCAATGACGTGGACGCTGCGGAGTCGGACGGGACGGCAGAGCAACAGCTGTATCACCAGCTGGCGATGCAAGCCTTCTTTCATAACCGGTGAATGCATCGACGATTTCTCGTGCGACGAAAAGGCTGTTCTTGCGATTCTTTGAATTCTGGTACAGGATTCCTGCCTCGCTGAGTGTGGCTATTGCATTCCTTGCTGCTTCAGTGCTTCTGCCGCACAGCCTTGCGGCAGAAGTGATGCTGATAACGGGATTTCCTATGAGCTTGGGAAGAAGCAGATCTGCTGCTGAGTTTGCTCGGGGATGCACTCTTTCTCGCCAGCCTAAGAGTATTGATTCAAGCGTGTCGTTGAAATCATGTGCACGCTTGCATGCAAGGCTGCAGGAACGTGCAAAATATTCGATCCAATCGCTTTCGCACAATATCCTTGTGCGTGGTTCTTCGGCGTTCTCATCCCATCGGTATGCTGCAAGATTATCTATATAGCGTGCTTTGTCGGTTGCAAGAATCAGAGAGATGGGTGGAACGACATTCTGAGCAAGGCCGGATCTGCGCAGAATTACTTGGACGAGCGTACGCCCTGTTCTCCCGTTACCATCAGCGAAGGGGTGGATGGTTTCAAGTTGTGCATGCGCAATTGCGGCAAGGGCGATACCGGGCATCTGCGCAGTCGAAATGAATTCAGCGAGATCCTCGATGTAATCCGGCACCAGTTCTGGGCGTGGAGGGACATAGGGTGCACCGATTGGATTGACGTTGTTGCCGCCGATCCAATTCTGCTGTGTACGTATTACCCCTCCGTAATCTGCGAGATCGGTATGCTCCAGCAGCTTTTTGTTGATGGAACAGATGTCACCTATATCGAAAGAGGGCTTCACGGAGAGCGTATCGATGCTCTCCTCCATGGATGAGATATTGCCGAGGACTGCCGCCTCAGTGTTGTCTATACGGTGCGATACACCGAGTTCGTCCAATGCTTCATATTCGAGCAGCTTTCCTGCACTTATTTGGAGACCTTCGATTTTCGAGGACGCTACAGCTTCGGCCCGGAGAATGAGCCGAGCTATTGGCTCGGTATTTGCCAAGTGAGGCGTCGTGAGATCGAGCCTCTGTATATCTGCCTGAGCTTGGGCGGCGGCTTCTGATGCTTCGGGCGTCAGCAGATGATCGGTTCCACTGAGCTTGTCGGGAACAAAAGGATGATAGGCTCCCGACTGGCGTTCGCGCCTGTTGGCGCCCCACGTGTCGCTTAACCAGAATCGCGTCTCATAGTATCCCATGCCGGCTCCTCACGGTATATCAACAAAGAACCTGAGCAGTTCGGGCCGCTTGCAATAACCTTGGACTCGAACCTTCCAAAAACAAGGTTAGCATAATAACCTTGTTTTCCCATCAACCTCAGCCAAGGTTATTGCGCAGCTCCGCAGCAGGACTTGTCTCAGGAGATGACGTTCGTGGCTGCAGAGCCAGTGCGCTCTGCAGTAGTGTGGCCTTCTCCCCAGACCGTCGCGAAATCTACATCCTGGACATCCGGATTCTCCTCGAGCATGAGCGCGAGATTGAGCTCGGTCGTGAGCGAGGTATCGCCCTGCTCGATGCCGGTGCGGATATACCAGTGCGGGCAGACGGTCGAGGCGCCGTAGCCGCCGAGGCTCTTTGCCGCAAAGTAGAGCGGGTTGTACATGTTCTGGCGGTCTGCGCTCACGGTACCGAGATCGTCGGGTTATGTTTCAAAAAGTGTGTCCGGATTGATTATTCACCGCCTGCAATTCGTGGGCATGTGGAACTCGCTCCAGACTATCCCCATGCCGTATTCTTCGGGCGCGCCGTCGTCGTGTTTCTTGTCCGATGATGCTGTCGCGAACAGGCCGTCGACCTCGTCGTCGGTCGGCATGACGCGGATGATATCCGCCGGCGGAAGCGGGCTTTCCGTGTGCATGTAGCACCACCAAAAGATCGCCTTGACACGGTGCAGGAGCAAAAAGCCCGCGGTGGTGCCTGAACACGTCTTGGAGCCTGGCGTTCACGCTCTCGACCGCGTTGTTGGTCGAAGACCACTCGCCGCCGTATTCCTGCTGCATCTCGACGAACGTGAACAGCGTCCCATCCTTGACGAGCTTGTTCAGGATCTTCCTCGCCTTGCGCAGGCGCTCGTGGGTGTAGACCCTCCTGCCGTCCTTGACGGTGAATTCCTTCAGAAACGTCGCCCATTTAGTGCACCATGCGCTGTACTTCAAGAGCCACACCGTGGCGAAGCCGGCGTCCTTGAGGCTGTTGGCGATGCCCAGGGGCTCGACCCCCCGCCTCGAGCTTGGGTTTCAGGGTCGTGCAGCGCTTGACCTGGTCGGCCACGTGGAAGGTGCATCGCTGCACGTTCGTGCCGGGCCACACCTCCCTTACCGCCGCGAAGAGCGGCGAGATGCCGCAGATCGCCATCCTGGGGAGCGGGGATGTGCAGCATCAGCGCCGCCCAGGCGGACCCGCACTCGCTTCGCGCCAGGTGCCAGCCGACGATATGGCCGCCCGTCACGGCGACCAGCACGACGGCCTTCCTGCGAAGCCATATGCCGTCCAGGAACACAACGTTGTGAATCTCGCCGCTGCCAGGCGCTATCGGCCATATCCTCCAGGCCCACACTGTCTTGTGCCAAAACGTCGATCTGCTGGTCTTCAGATCCGCTATCGCGTCCTTTGAGAGCAACCACCTCAAGAAGGCCGCGAGCTACTCCGTGGCCTTATCGTGCCTGCGCACGAACGAGGCACCGCAGCCGCTGCAGCGCCATCTCTGCGTGCCCGCCTTCGTCGCCTTGTTCTTCTTCATCTTGGCTTTGCACGAGGGGCATTTTGGATTGCTCACGGCCCGCTCCTGTCTCTAGGGAAACGATGATTAATGCCCCATAACGTGTTAAAGGGGACCGGCCACACGACTTTTCGCGGCCGGAATGTAGGAAAGGCAGGGAAGGATGCTCATCCAGCACGTGCAGGAGCCACTATCCTGGCATTTGTCCTGCCCCATGCACCGCAAGAAGGCTCCAAGACAGATCAAGCGACGCTGGGAGCCGGGAGGTGCAGCCTGCCGGCAAAGATGCACATGGGTAAGGTTTGCAAGGGCGAGAAAGACTTGAGTGTGCAGGCATCTTCTCTATCCCCTAGTAGCGCTTCCTTAAGGGGCAGAAGCGCCGCTTCACGATAAGGAAGGGATGCTCTACCTTTGAGCGAACGCATGCCTTCCTGGACTCGATGCCTTTTTCGGACAAGAGCGCACAGGCAAGGCCCTCTCTAGTCGAAGGCTTCCTTAGCAACGCTTTAGCACATAGATGAGAGGTGTGTGCGTCCTTAAGGGCGCTTCGCTATACCTATATAGCCGAAGTCTGCATAGCAGAACCTATCATCTTCCCTTAACGAGTGCATGTGCCTGGGATATGTCGGGATATGTCGGATACATCCTAAGCATCGTCTTTGCAGCGCGCATATGCCTGACAGGAGCCTGTCCGTGGTAGCTGGGTTCTACCAGTGCAATCCAGCGATCCTACACAACGATTGCATCCATCCGCTCCAGGAGTGCCTCTCGCCGGGTCTTCTTCCTTTGACCTTAGGATTTAAGGTCCTAAAAGCTCATCTGTCTGTCCATATCTTCCTTTTGGATATGCTGGAATGTGTGGATGTAGCTATACCATATCCAGAAGGCAGATAGGCATCTATGTGGGTATGGGCACTGCGTGGTTCGAGACATTTTGAGCCGACGGCATACAGCGTGTGGCCCCAGCGACCTCATCGAGCCGAATTAATCATCGTTTCCCTAAAGGAAAATCAGGAGGCATCTGGATACCATCGTCGCCACCTTGGAGAGCGGCCTGTCTAACGCACGCGTGGAGGCCATCAACAACAAGATCAAGCTGACCGTTAGGATAGCCTATAGCTTCCGCAGCCTCGACAACCTCTTCGCGATGGTGATGCTCAGATGCTCGGGACTCCAGGTGTCGCTGCTGGAGATGGCCTAAAGCTCACATTTCGGTTCACACATTGTGCAGATGCCTCTTAAATATTCGCTCGTCTATTTCGGCAAAGCTCCCGTTTTGACTGAGGATGACATCTTCCGGGCGCACGTCTATCTGCCTGAGACTCATGAGGAGAAGGGGAGCCCTCAGAGGGATGTCGATGAGGTCATTGCCCTGTTGCTTGATGCCTATGGCTATGTAACGACTTCTATCGTTGCAGCTGCGGCATCTGTCTCTGAAAAAACGGCACATCGGCATATTGCCCAGATAGTATCAGATGGAGACATCTTTGCAGAAGGCGGCGGGAAAAACCGTAGGTATGTAAAACAAAGGTAGCCTTCTTGCTATCACTTCGTGCTGCCTTTGTCTGCCGAATGGGCAGTAAAGCATGACAATGTGTCCAGACGCGCTAGCGCTGTCCTTTGTCCTTCCAGGGATGTGATGTCAAATGCCATCCCTTGCAGTATGGACAGCGGTAGACTTCGAGGCCATACGTTCCGTGCTGTGCACAGAGTGCAGCAATCTCTTCCGCTTCTTGACGGGTGGCATAGCGCTGCTTCGAGAGGCAGGCCTTCATGAGGCGTGCTTCCTCCTTCTCGTCTCCCGCTTTGCGCTGGTGTGTCTCTTCTTCGGTAAAGACATCGTCCATGCTGCCAAGGCTTGAAAGAAATTTTTCCCTCTCCTTTGCACGTGCGGAGCGCTTCCTGCTACCCATGATACCTCCCATCTTCTCTGAGGGACTTGTTGCCGAAAGCGGACACTCTATGCATGAAACAGGGCTGATTCCTCCAAGCGCCCACAAGAAGAGGTCAGCTTGCCTGATATGCAGAGTTCCTATAGTAAGGAAGTAAGGAAGCATTGTGGGGCATTGATACTCCAAGGGTGTATCGGGTGGATAGAGGGCAATAGAAAACCTGGCAGTGTGCTGGGACATGAAGGAAATAGGAGAACACCGTGGCACAGAAGGCCAACAGCCTGGCGCATACGAAATGGGTGTGCAGGTACCACATCGTGTTTTGTCCAAAGTATAGAAGAAAGGCCATCTACAACCAATACCGCAAGGACCAGATCTTCAGGAACCTCTGCCAGTAGAAGGCGGAGGAGATAATAGAGGGGCACCTGATGCCCGACCACGTGCACATGCTGGTGAGCATTCCACCCAAGATCAGCGTCTCGAGCTTTGTGGGGTATCCGAAGAGCAAAAGCTCGCTGCTCATGTTCGACAAGCATGCAAGTCTTAAGTACAAGTTCGGAAACAGGAAGTTCTGGGCAGAGGGCTACTGTGTCTCGACCGTCGGGCTGAACGAGGCCACGATCGCGAAGTACATAAGAGAGCAGGAAGCCGCCGACATCGCCCCCGACAAGCTCAGCGTCAAGGAGTATGAGGACCCGTTTGGTAGGAAGTAGGCCGGCACATGCCCGTTTTGACGGGCTGGCCACGAGTCAGGCGGCCATGCGGCCTGAACGAAGCGAAGGCCAGGGACTTGAGTCCCTGGCTGGCATTTATAGGGCTATACCCTTAGAGCAAACCACCCGCTACGCAGGTGGTCATGATTTTATCCGAGAGTAGGGAAGCGTGTGGATAGGATCTCTCACCTGTAACCCTGTGGCGCTACCATTGGCGTTGCCAAGCATAGATTTGCCCAAGTGGCTATCTGGCCCTATGTTTGACGATATTCCTGAGCGGATGGCCGCCTGCGTGGATAGAAATCCACCATGGTCGCTATCAAACCCCTACAAGGGCACGGTGTCGTCCCTCGGCGCTGCGGTTGTAGAACGCAGATGTCGCAAGACGGATAGGCGCAGAAACGCTCAAAGAGGCGACCGAGCTGTGATGGTTCCATCCTGTTTGCCACATTTGCAGGTTTGCCGAAAGCTGGAAAAACAAGCAGACACCGCCAGGGCATCAAAGGTGCACAGCCTAGCTCTTAGCGCTGAAATACGCTAAGAAGGAACTTTTGAGCTGGAAGTGCCCCATCACCTGTATGTGCTACACCACATCCTTCGACCTCATCTTTGAGATGTGCGGCCTCACTTATATGAGTGCCTTCGTGTGGCACCACAGCGGCGCTGCCACCGCCGATGGCTACTAGAACCGGCTCGTGTTGTGCGGCCACATCTGGACAGACAAGCCCTACCTCACCGACTCCGACATCGTGCAGAAGAGCGGGCCTTCCAAGAACAAGATCTGCACTGTGGCAGGCCTCGACGCACTCAAGAGCGTCGGCGTGATCTTAGGGCATGGAAAGCCTTCTTCCAAGTGAATCGAAGACACACTGCTTTCGCATAGAGCAGAAGGTTCAATAGTCGTGCACACATAGGTCTCATCTCTCACTCGTGAAGGCAACCAAATGCACTGACGAGGCCTATAGGGCAGACATCGCTGACCTGACATACCTGCACAAGGCCATGGGGCTTGCAAACAAGCTGTGCTGCTCTACCTATTCGGGTTCCCAGACACGAAGAAATCTAGCCTCCAGTCTTGCCTGAATAGGTTTGTGTCGCTGTTCTGTGTTTGTCAGGGCGAGAAGAGGTAGCCCAAAGCTGCGAGGGTGCTTCGCCATTTGCGACTGACACACATTTCCGCAACTGGCAGACCCATCTTTATCCACACGCTTTTCTACATTCGGGATTTTATTACCAAACTTTGATCGCGCGGTGCTGAGCTGCCGGCTCGATCGTGAGCTTGCCGGTTTTCGCCTCAGTGAAGGTGGAATCAACCGGCTCAGCGTCGACGGCGTTCGCTAAGGTTTTGACACACAGGCTTGGCTGGTTATTCTCCTCAGATAAGTGCAGGGCGACCACGTAGCGCGTGTCATCGCTGACGAGGTTGACCAGGGCGTCGGCGGCCTGGTCATTTGAGAGGTGTCCATAGTTGCCGCCGATCCGCTTCTTGAGGATCGCGGGGTAGGGGCCGTGGGTGAGCATCCCCTTGTCGTGGTTGGACTCAAGGCATAAGATGCGGCAGCCTGAAAGCGCCTGCTCAGCCGGTGGGGTGAGGTAGCCGGTATCGCTGCACCAGCCCAAGGCATCCTCGACAGTATCCGCACCGTCTCTGACCTCGAAGCGGAAGCCGATGGGATCCACCACATCGTGCGAGATCGGGAAGCACTGGACATGCATCCCGCAGAGATCAAGTCCCTCGCGGTTATTCAGGGTCTGGATTGGCAACTCCGAGAGGACTTCGCTTGCGCGTGAGGTCCGCTTCGTCGCATAGAAGGGGCCTGGAAAATGGTGTGACAGAACCCTGAGGCCTTTGGTGTGGTCGGTGTGCTCGTGGGTGATCAGTACCGCTTTCAAATCAGAGAGCGGGGCTTGCACCTCGTGGGCCCGCTGTTTCAGTGCTTTGAAGGAGATACCGTCGTCGACTAAAACGGAGCCTTCGGGGCCCTGTACCAGCGCGGAGTTCCCTTTGGAGCCGCTCGCGAAGACAAAAAGGTGTATTAACGGAGTCACTGCATTACCAGATCTCTCAGATACGTTTTAGAATTGTTGTGTGTTACTAACTCTAGCGTACACAATATATAGATGATACAGATTATATACAGATACGTAAGTGAGGAATGGAATGGCGAGCGTAGGCAAGCGATTTACAGCCGGTGTGCCAAATGACCTTACGGAGGCGCAGCGCAGGGCGCCGGTTGTCCTGATGGTTTCAGGCGGGGCGGACTCCACGGCGCTCATGGTGCTCGCAGCAACCTCAAAGCTGGATATCAATGACGGGGCAGGGACCGCCCATATCGCACGGGAGCGGCTCCACGTCCTGCATGTGAACCATGAACTGCGCGGCATTGACGCACTGGAGGATGAGGAGTTCGTCCGGGGACTCGCAAAACGCTGCGGCATCCCCTGCACGGTGCGTCGCGTAGATGTTAAGGCTGAGGCCGCCCAGGAGGACAAGAATATCGAGAGTGCCGGCCGTCGGCTGCGCTATGCCTATGCAAACGAGCTTGCCAATCAGCTGTGCGCTGAGTTCGGGGTACCCCGTTCAACCGCCCGCATCGTGACCGCGCATACCGCCGACGATCGGGCAGAGACCTTCTTTATGAACGCGATCAAAGGCAGCGGCCCGGCGGGTCTAGCCTCGGTTCCACGGGTGCGTAACCGAATCGTGCGGCCGCTTCTGGACAGAACCCACGAGAGCCTCTGTGACTTCCTGCGGATGCGCGGGATTGTCTGGCGGGAGGACGAGACCAACAATGACACGCACTATCTGAGGGCCTTTGTACGCCATGAACTCATGCCTCGCATCAAGGAGCGCAATCCTCGCGTCGTGAATAACCTCTCTTCGACCTGCGACATTCTGTCCGACGAGGACAGTTTCCTCACCATGGTCGCTAACCGGACCTATCGCGACCTGGTGCGCCGGGAAGCGGATGGGATGGTCACCCTCGATGCGGACCGTCTCGAAGCCACCGATGTCGCAATCGCACGCCGCGTGATCCGGATTGCCTTCCTGCATGTAGCACCGGAAGCCCGCCTTGAGGCGCGCCACGTAGAGAGAACCTTGGAGCTCATCGCCCGCAGAAAGGGCTCGCAGACGATCCCTTTGAGCATCGACGTTAAGGTTGAATACGGTCTGTTGTTTATCATGACGAAAAAGGCACAGGAGAAAGGCTTGAGCGGCTGGCTGCCAGTCCCGGGTTCCCTCGATCTGGGCAGGGGTAAGACGCTGACTGCCAGGCTCAGCCCAGTGCCGCAGGGGTCCGATCCGATCGCGATGGCCAAAGCGCACGGCCACGAGTGGGCTGGATCCTCGGTCCTGCTCGATGCGGAGACCTGTGGGGTTGCCGGTGCCGGTGCCGAGCTTTGGGTCGAGCCCCCACAGGCAGGAGAGGTCGTCTGCCCGCTAGGCATGCAGGGACGCTTAAAAAAGCTCTCTGACCTGCTCTGTGATGCTAAGATTCCAACTGCTCAGCGTAATCGTCTCCCAATCGTGCATCTTTCTCCCACAGGTCCTATCATCTGGGTAGGAGGGTTGCGCGCGGATGAGCGCTACCGCTGTACGCATGCGACAAAAGTGCTCTTAGAGCTCCATATTCTCTAGGACGCACACGTAGGTTGGCTCACGGCACAGATAGGAG
Organism: Atopobium sp. oral taxon 416; assembly: GCF_018128285.1. Taxonomy (NCBI): domain Bacteria; kingdom Bacillati; phylum Actinomycetota; class Coriobacteriia; order Coriobacteriales; family Atopobiaceae; genus Atopobium; species Atopobium sp. oral taxon 416. Next base: position 2,872,719 of record NZ_CP072380.1, on the reverse strand, counting down.
TTAGCAGCCAATGGAAACCATACATCCGGATGTCGAGAAAGTACTCTTGACTGAAGATCAGATTCACGAGATAGTGACGAAGCTCGGCGATCAGATCACCAAAGACTATGCGGGCAAAAATCCCCTGATCGTCTGTATCCTGAGGGGGGCGTTTATCTTCACTGCGGACCTGATCCGCGCGATCAAAGTCCCCTGCGAGGTGGACTTTATGGCTGTCTCTAGCTATGGCTCTGAGTCCCAAAGCTCCGGCGTCGTGCGTATCACCAAAGACCTCTCGACTAAAATCGAAGGTCGCGACGTGATCATCACCGAGGACATCCTCGATTCCGGCCTCACCCTCTCCTATCTCTACAATCTCCTGAAAGCCCGCAACCCCAAATCGATCCGCATCTGCGTCTTCGCAGTCAAGGACATCCCGAACAAGAAGGCTGCGATCAAGCCGGATTACCTGGGGATCACCGTGCCGAATGCCTTTATCGTGGGCTATGGACTCGATTATGCAGAAAAATATCGTAACCTTCTGTACCTAGGCGTCTTGAAGCCGGAGGTTTATAGCTCGCAGAAGGATTAAGTGCTGATACGTCTTCTGTACCTAGGGGTACCTAGGCGTTTTAAAGCCGGAGGTTTATAGTTGATAGCGCACGAGTGACAGATATCTGACGCCCCGGAGCGTCCCAGAGGAGTTATTGAGTGAAACATAAGAACAGACCGAGCGGTACGCAGGGACCGCATCGGTCACCCTATGATCCTGCTTCGCGGAGGGCTACGGTTATCTCTGCAACTATCTTCATTGCCCTTATTGTCGTGATTGTCCTCAGTGCTTCAGGTGCCTTTTCAGAGCACCATGCGAAGAGCATCACCACCAGTGAGTTTCTGAGCGCGGTAGAGGAAGACCGCGTCAGCTCTGCCACCTATTCGACCGCATCCGGGGAGCTGACCGGCGACTACTGGGAGTCCACCGGCGATGTCGGGGATCAGAGCAAGCTTGAGCAGTACAAGTCCACCTACGTGGGGACTGACAACCTCGACAACCTGATGCAGACGCACAAGGATATCCAGTTCAATGTGAATACCGATTCCAACGATATGCTGGTATCTGCCCTCTTCAACCTGATCCCGACGCTGTTGATCATCGGCGTGATGATCTACTTTATCAACCAGATCCAAGGGCAGAACAACCAGGCGATGTCCTTCAGCCACACAGAGGCGAAGATGACCGAAGCGCAGCGCCCGAATGTGACCTTTAAGGATGTGGCAGGCATCGACGAAGCGGTCGAGGAGCTCACGGAGATCCGTGACTTTCTGCGGGATCCGGACCGCTACCACAAGATGGGCGCGCGCATCCCGCGCGGCGTCCTGCTCGTCGGCCCTCCGGGAACAGGCAAGACCCTGCTGGCAAAGGCTGTAGCCGGCGAGGCTGGTGTCCCCTTCTTCTCGATCTCCGGCTCTGACTTTGTGGAGATGTTCGTCGGTGTCGGCGCGAGCCGTGTGCGCGATCTCTTCAAACAGGCCAAGGAAGCCGCTCCCTCTATCATCTTTATCGACGAGATCGATGCAGTGGGCCGCCAGCGTGGCGCAGGCCTCGGCGGCGGACATGACGAGCGCGAGCAGACGTTGAACCAGCTCCTCGTTGAGATGGACGGCTTTGAAGAGAACGAAGCGGTTATCCTGATCGCGGCGACCAACCGTCCGGACATTCTGGATCCGGCGCTGCTGCGTCCGGGCCGTTTTGACCGCCAAGTTACCGTCGAGCGCCCCGATGTGAGGGGCCGTGAGAAGATTCTCAAGGTCCACGCGCAGGGCAAGCCGCTCGACAAGACGGTCATCTTTGCGAGCCTAGCAAAGATGACCCCGGGCTTTACCGGCGCGGACCTCGCGAACCTGATGAATGAAGCGGCGCTTTTGGCTGCTCGTCGCCATAAGGCTGCGATCGGTGAAGGCGAGATCGAAGAGGCGATGGAGCGCACGATCGCGGGTCCTGAGCGCAAGACGAGGGTCATGACGGAACAGGAGCGCACGACCATCGCCTACCACGAGAGCGGCCACGCGCTCGTGGGGCATGTGCTTGAGCGCTCCGATCCGGTCCACAAGATCTCAATTGTGAGCCGCGGCCAGGCGCTCGGCTATACGATGCAGCTGCCTACCGAGGACCACTACCTGGAGTCCAAGAACAGCATGCTTGACCAGATTGCGGTGCTCTTGGGAGGTCGTACCGCCGAGGAGCTCTGCTGCAGCGATATCACGACCGGTGCCTCAAACGATCTGGAGCGCGCGACAAAGCTCGCGCGGCAGATGGTCACCCGCTACGGTATGAGCACCGAGCTTGGAGCACAGGTCTTCGGCGAAGCGCAGCACCAGGTTTTCCTGGGCCGTGACTATGCGGATCACCAGGACTACTCCGCGCAGACCGCCAAGCGCATCGACGACGAGGTCGAACGCATCATGTGTGAAGCGCACAAGCGTGCCCGCAAGGTGCTCTCCAGGCGTAAGGACCAGCTCGATCTGATGAAGAACGTGCTGCTTGAGCGTGAAACCGTGTCCGGGGACGCGCTGGAAGCCCTCCTGGATAACAAGTGGGATGCATACCTTGAATCTCATCCCAAGGAAGCCAAGCCGGCGCTTGAGAACAATCAGGGTGAGGATACGGCCGCTGAGCCTGACTCGGCTGGGGGCGAGTAGCAGCATCGCATCAACGCATGAGCCTCAAGGCGCCTTTCACGGACTGTGGGAGGTGCCTTTTGCAAAGGTTGTATTAACGTTCGATAATAGTGCTCAGTTGCGGGCTGTCCTTGCCCTATATACGATAGAAACCAATGGGTTTTCCAGTCGCTAAAGAAGGAATCGAATATGGACATCAATGAACAAAGCTACGCCTATGGCGCTTCAAAATCGACCATCCGTGAGATTGCGGCCTACGGCGCGGCACGCAAAGCCGAAATCGGTGCAGACAAGGTCTTTGATTTCTCACTCGGCAACCCCTCGGTACCGGCTCCTGAAGAGGTACGTCTCTCGATTGAGAAGGCGCTGACGCTCCCGGCGGTACAGCTCCACGGATATACCCCTGCCGCAGGCCTTCCGATTGTCCGCGACACCCTGGCAAAGAGCCTCAACAGGCGCTACGGTACCAACTACTCAGCTAATGACCTCTACATCACCTGCGGCGCTGCAGCAGCCCTCACTATCTCCTTCCACACGCTGTACAACCCCGGCGATGAGGTGATCGTTATCGCCCCATACTTCCCGGAGTACAAGGTCTTTATCGAGGCTACTGGCGCCCATTGCGTCGAGGTACTGGCGGATCAGAAGACTTTCCAGATCGATGTGGAGGCGGTCGAGAACGCGATCACCTCGAAGACCAAGGCTGTCGTAATCAACAGCCCGAACAACCCGGTCGGCTCTGTCTACTCTGAGCAGAACCTCAAGGATCTGGCAGAGGTTTTGACCAATGCTGACCACAATATCTGCCTTGTGACCGACGAGCCGTACCGTGAAATCGTCTACGGCGCCAAGGTGCCTTGGGTCCCGAGCATCTATCCGAACACGATGGTGACCTACAGCTACTCAAAGAGCCTCTCGCTTCCGGGCGAGCGTATCGGCTGGGTGCTGGTTCCGGACACCAACCCGTTTCACGATAAGCTGATCCCCGCTGTGGCAGGTGCCGGCCGCTCCCTCGGCTTCGTCTGTGCACCGGCGCTGTTCCAGCGTGTCATTGCAGACTGCTGCGATGTGCCGTCAAACATTGAGGCGTATGCAAAGAATCGCAAAGCCTTGACTGAGGGCTTAAGTAAGCTCGGCTACTCCTTCATCGAGCCGCAGGGTGCCTTCTATCTGTGGGTGAAGTCACTGGAGCCTGATGCGAACGCCTTCTTTGAGAAAGCAAAGCAGTTTGAGCTGCTCCCGGTGCCGTCTGACTCCTTCGGCTGCAAGGGCTGGGTCCGTGTCGGTTACTGTGTCAACTATGAGATCATCGGGAACTCTATGCCGGCGTGGGAAAAGCTCGCCGAGCAGTACTGATATGGCGAACAAGCATCAACGCAGCTGTGACACCTGCATGTTCGGAGTGGAGCGAAGCGGCGTCCTGAGAACGAAAACTGTGTGCATGTCCAAGGATCCGAAGGTGGATCCAAAGCACAACGGGGCCGCCTGCAGCGTGTACCTTTCAAAACTGCAGGAGCAAAACGCCGAGCGGGTTGTGACCGCCGTCACGAGTTGGGCGAAGGGCGAAGCCCCCAGCCCCCGCGCTGTACTCAGGGGTACCCCGCAGAAACAGAGAGCTGCAGAGCATCCGGACTACTCAAAGCTCAGTCCCGATGAGCTTGCGGTGAAGGCGGCGGAGGCCAAACTTGAAGCCGCGGAGGCGAAGGCTGCCGTAGCGGATGCAAAGGCCAAGCTCCTCGAGAAACAGCTGAAGGCTGCACGCGACAGCGAAAACGATACGAAGCAATAGATTTTGAACAGTGCCTCCTACGGATCAAGCGCGGAGGCACTGCTGATGCCTGGCAGTTAGGGTGGTTGATTCCATGGAACTTGCATGTGACACGCATACCCATACACTCTTTTCCCGCCATGCCTACTCGACGATTCAGGAGAATGTCGCAGCGGCGCATGAAGCGGGACTTGAGCTTTTAGGCTCGGCGGACCACTTCTCTGCGATGCTGTTCAATGAGGTGACATTCAAGAACTACCAGTACTTTATCAATCTGGACGCCTGGCCCCGGGTATGGACGCAGTACAACGTAATCCTGCTCAGAGCCTGCGAGGCCGACATTGTGGATCTGGACGGGCATCTCTTCGGTTGGGAAGTGCCGATCACCAAAGGGATCAATGGGTCAAAGCGGAAGCCGACGACCCTGAAGGATAGGATCTTCCGCGGGCTCGACTACGTGGTTGCAAGCGTCCACAATGGTGACTTTACCCGCGGCGCAAGCCTAGTCCAGACCACGGATATGTACATCCACGCCCTGCAGGATCCGAAGGTCGCAATTATCGGCCATCCGGGACGGGCAGGGGTCCCGTTTGATCTTGACGCAGTGCTTACCGCCGCAAAGGATCTAGGTAAGATGATCGAGATCAATGAGCACTCCTTTGACCACGCCTCAGAGAAGCGGATCCAGCGGTGCACAAAAATTGCCGAGCGTTGTGCAGAGCTCAGTGTTAAGATTGCGGTCAACAGCGATGCTCATATCTCCTGTGAGATCGGCCAGCTTGACAGAACAAAGCGGATGCTTGAGCAGATCCACTTCCCCGAGGAGCTGATTGCAACCCGTTCAGCGAAGGCTTTTTTGGATACGTTGCGGGAAGCTCACGTGGCGGATGTTACCTTATAAGGCGATATCCAGCTCGATCGGGCAGTGATCGCTGCCGAAGATCTCGTCGTGGATCGCGGTGTTGCACACTGCTTTAGCTGCATTGTCAGAGACCAGGAAGTAGTCGATTCTCCAGCCGATACCCTTCTGGCGTGCACGCATCCGGTAGCTCCACCAACTGTAGGCTCCCTCGAGTGTGGGATGGGCCTCACGGAAGGTGTCGTGGAATCCCGCGTTCAGAAGGTCGGTGAAATCGGCGCGCTCCTGGTCGGAGAAGCCGGCGTTTTCGTGGTTGGTGCCTGGGTTCTTCAGGTCGATCTCCTCGTGGGCGACATTGAAGTCTCCACAGGTGACGACCGGCTTATCCTTCGCCAGCTTGGACAGGAACTCACGGTAGCACTTGTCCCAGACCATCCGCTCATCGAGTCTGGTCAAGCCCTGCTTGGAGTTGGGCGTATACACGTCGACAAACCAATAAGTTGAAAACTCAAGTGCGCAGACCCTGCCCTCGTCCTCGGCGACAGGGGAGCCGATCTCACGGATCACCTGCAGCGGCTCTTCTTCGGAGAAGACTGCGGTGCCGGAGTAGCCCTTGCGCGCCGCATAGCTCCAGGTTTGGGTGTAGCCGGGCAGTTTGAGGTTGACCTGCCCCTCCTGGCACTTCGTCTCCTGGATTGCAAAGACATCCGCATCGAAGTCATTGAAGACCTCCATGAAGTTCGGACTCTTCTTGAGGACGGCACGCAGGCCATTGACGTTCCAGGAGATACATTTTTTCACCGACGGTTCACTATCCATATGGTTCCCCTCGATCAGGTAACGTGTATATATGTGTGGTCCCCTACGCCTCAAACAGCCATTTTTGCCACGTGGGCCAGTCGTTGAGGCCCTGTGTGTAGCCCTTGATGTAGGAATCCTCGAGCTTTTGGCGGTTGTTCGTCGTGTTCTTCACGGGCATCTCATCCGGGTAGACCACGTAGGCGATGCCCTGCTCGACGAGCTCTCTCAGTCGGTCAAGTGAGGCGTTGTAGCGCTCGTTGCGGGTGACCAGTGCCTGATAGAGTGGCTTGAAGCCCTGTGAGACTCTGGCGTAGAGGCGCTTTAAGGCACGGCTGACCGGCTTCTTGCGGTAGCCAAAGGGACGGGTCGCCAGAACAAAGACCCGCTTTACGCCGGTGTCCCTGACCATCTGCAGCGGCAGGCCAGCTCCGGCACCGATCCCACCGTCGAACATCGTGTGGCCGTTGATCTTGATCGGATTCATCATACCCGGCAAGGTCGAGCTTGCCCGTACGTGCTCCATCATCGACCGCAATGTCGGCATATCCTTCTTGGTCCACACCGCGGACTTGCCGGTGTCCGCCTCGAAGCTTTCGATTGCGACGTTCGCCGGGTTTTCGCAGTAGGCTTTCCAGTCAAAGGGCATGTAGTTATCCTCGATGCAGCCCATATAGTCGTAGTCTGCATTGAAGTAGCCGTTGCCATGGAGGAAAGAACGGATGCCGCCTGACTGTGGCCTGCGGTCGGAAAGTGTGATAAACGAATCATGGATGCGCTTGAGGTCGCGTGAGACGTAGTCGACCGTATGGGAGGCCCCGGCACTCACGCCGCACACCACGTCGAACTGAACCTTGTGCTCTAACAGAACGCTTGCAAACCCCGCAGTATAGCTCGCTCGGTAGCCGCCGCCTTCAAAGAGCAGGGCTGTATCGGGAACATGGGCGAGATGGGTTTCGGTTGGTATCATTTGTCTCATACCTTTCAGAACAACCAAAAGAGGTACTCAGCGCAGCTTGGTATAAGCTAGAGGAGCCTTATCAACTGTAAAGGAAAAGGGAAGGGAAAACCATGGGTGACTATATAAGCGATCCAGGCAAAGCAGCGCAAACGCTGAAAGGGCTCATCGATAAAGCGCACGATGTCGTCTTCTTTGGCGGCGCCGGTGTCTCCACGGCCAGTGGTATTCCTGATTTTCGCAGTCCCAATGGTCTATATAACCAGCGCGGCTACAAGTATCCGCCTGAAGAGATGCTCTCACACGAATTTTATATGGACCACCGCGAAGAGTTCTTTGATTTCTACCGCCACGTGATGTGCGTCCCGGGTGCCAAACCCAACCAGTGCCACAGAAAGCTTGCACAGCTGGAGCAGCAGGGGAAAGTCTCCTGCGTGATCACCCAAAATATCGACGGGTTGCACCAGGCGGCAGGCTCCAAGCATGTGATCGAGTTACACGGCTCCACGCACCGCAATATCTGCCAGACGTGTGGGGCAGTCTACTCTGAGGAGTGGATCCTTTCAACCGAGGGCGTACCAAAATGCCCGAAGTGCGGTGGCGTCGTGAAACCGGATGTGGTCCTCTATGGGGAGAACCTGAAGGAGGAGAACCTCCTCGGGGCTGTTAAAGAGATCGCGGCCTGCGACATGCTGATCATCGGCGGCACTTCGCTCGTGGTGTATCCGGCGGCCAGTCTAGCCAACTACTTCAACGGTGACGAGCTGGTGATCTGCAATTTGCAGGCGACCCCACAGGATCGCTCAGCGGATCTGGTCTGCGCCTGCGATATCGCCAAAACGTTTGATTTCTGAAAGTTTCTGTAATGGGCAGTTGTGTATACAACCATTACAATCAAAGTGCTCAACGCTTTGTTTTTTATGTTCAGGAGGATTTGATGCTCAGAGAAGACTATGCCACATGGACGTGTGCAGGACACGAGATTTCTCTGACTCGTCCACGTATTATGGGCATTCTCAATGTTACCCCGGATTCCTTCAGTGATGGGGGATCCTACGCGAATGTCGATGAAGCGTTTGAAGCTGGCATGAAGATGCTCGACGACGGGGCTGACCTCATCGATGTCGGGGGAGAGTCCACCCGTCCCGGCGCCGAGGCGGTGGAGCCTTCAGAAGAGCTCAGGCGCGTCCTTCCGGTCGTGAAGAAACTGGTTGCGGCAGGGGCCTGCGTCTCGGTGGATACCCGCCACGCCAGCGTGGCGGCGGCGGTCCTGGATGCGGGCGCCTCGATCATCAACGACGTCACCGGCTTCACTGACCCGGCGATGGTCGACGTCGTTGCAGATACCGACTGTGGCCTGATCGTGATGTACTGGAACAAGATGGGGCTCGGGACGCATGCGACCCGTCAGACCGTGCAGCTGGATGTCGATCGGCCGAACCGGCCGATCGCCCGGCGCGTCCCCTCGATGCGCCGCTTCACGATGCCTGAAGAGGCCCCGATCATGCGCCAGGTTATGGGTTTTCTGGGTGACCAGGCCCGCAAGCTGATGCGGGCGGGCATCAGTCACGACCGCATCTGCATCGACCCAGGTCCCGGCTTCGATAAGTTCGCCGACGAGGACATCGTAATTCAGCGCGCCACGAGTAAGATGGTGAGCATGGGCTACCCCTACCTGTGTGCCCCCTCGCGCAAGCGCTTCGTGGGCGCGGTCTGCGGCGTGAAGGACGCCAAAGCGCGCGACGCCGCGACGATCGGGGTGTGCCTGGCCGCAATCGAAGGTGGGGCACGCTTGCTGCGCGTCCACAACGTGGCGGTGGTCTCCCAGGCGGTCAATACCTTCTGGGCGGTGCGCCACCCGGACTCCCGTCAGGCCTTTATCTCGCTCGGCTCCAATGTGGGGGACGCTGAGCAGGAGATGGACACGATGGCAAAGGCGACCCATATGATCGACGAGTTGCCGATGACATGCGTGGTGAATGTCAGCAAAGCCTATGAGACGGAGCCGGCCTACGGGATCGCAACACCCGTGGCAAATGCCGTGGCAGAGATTAGGACGGAGCTGCATCCACTCGTGTTGGTCGATAAGCTGCTTGATATCGAGACCAAGCTCGGTCGCACCCGTGTAGAGGGCGCGACCAAACCCGGACCGCGCACGATCGATTTGGACCTGTGCTGGTATGAGGGGGAAGAGCACGCCGGCAGAAAGCTGACCCTACCTCTCAAAGGGTTGGGGGAGCGCGACTATGTGCTCGTGCCGATGGAAGATCTGATGCACGACCCGGTACGGTTCTTAAAGCACAGCGGCGTCGACGTGGTGGCGCCTGAGAAGCGCGTGGGCCGCATGAAAGGCGAGCTCGGCGTCTTAGGTTGGGAGGATCTGAGGTAGCGATGGCAGATCTTCAGGAGATGTCCGGCGGCGTCGATACAGCTGAGCTGCAGAATCGTGCCTACCAGGGAGCCGACGAGGGAAGCGGCGCATTCTCACGGGTCCAGGACCAGGAGGATAGTATCGAGTCGCTTGAGGTTGCCTATATCCTGCGCCCTCAGGTGGCGATGGGATACCTTGAAGGCCTTCCCTACGTGGTGAGCCTCGGTATCCGTGAAGCCCTCGATAGACTCTGTGCAGATGAGATGTGCATCGGCTGGCCCTATGCGGTAGTGCACGACACCAAACCGCTCGTGAGCCTTGAGACCCATGCAGGGTATGGGAAAGGCGGGATCTTTGCGGTCGCGCAGCTGACCTTGCCGCTTAAAGCGCTCGATGAGGGTACGCACGCCTGCGCCCTACTAGAAGAGTGCAGAGTGCAGAGTGACCTTTCAGACCGTGAGCTTGCCGCAACGCTCAGAGATGAGATCCTCTCCGCACTGCGCGGTTGGGAACAGGGATTCTCACAGGGTGGTGCTGGACCGCTTGCTCCGGTATTGAACGATTACTTTGATGCGCTCGACGCAATGGGAGAGCGGGTGGAGATCCGCTATCCGAACGGTTGCCTCAAGGCTCAGGGACGCTTCGCGGGCGTCGATGTCTGGGGCAGAGCCTCAGTGGTTGCCGACGACGGCAGCGAGATCAGCTTCTCTCACGAGGAAGCCTCAATGCGCCGGGCTCAGCATTAGTCGCTGTTTACAGCCTCTTGATCGTGCCAGATCGTATAGATGCCCCGCAGCGTCAGCGAGGGGTCGACCTCAGTGAAGAGATCGGTGGCTCTGCTGATGACGGTGGAGAGGCCGCCGGTTGCGATCACCGGTGCATCCTGGATGGAAAGCTCGTCTTTGATGCGGCCTACCAGGCCTTCTATCATGCAGGCGGTGCCGATAACGAGACCGGACTGCAGCGCCCCTTTGGTGTCTTCACCGAGCGCTTGCTTTGGGGCTTCGATCGGGATTGAGGCGAGCTGCGCGGCACGCTGAAAGAGCGCACTTGCCGAGAGCATGAGGCCCGGCGCGATGGCGCCTCCCCGAAAGGCTCCTTTCTGATCCACTACATCGATATTGGTTGCAGTGCCGAAGTCCACGACGATGACCGGCGCCCCGTAGGTGGTGCGGGCGGCGATAGCGTTACAGATGCGGTCTGCCCCGATCGTCTGGGGATAGGGGATGCTGAGGGGGATGGAGTGCTCCTGCGACGCTGAAACCGTCAGCGGCTTTTTGCCGGTGATGGTGAATAGAGCCTTGTTCCAGGCGGCATTGAGGGCAGGGACCACGCTGGCGACGCCGGCGTGGTCGATGTGGACAGATCTGTAGTCGGCGGTGGTCAGCAGTGAGTGAAGCTTGATCAGAATATCATCGGAGGTGTCCTCACGGCTCGTTTTGAGCCGCCAACACTTCCTCTGCGTCCCTTCCGCATCGAAGAGCCCCAGAGTGGTCTGCGTGTTACCCACATCGACTGCGATGAGCATCGGCGATCTGTCCTTCGGTTAGGTGGTACAGCGCCTGTGTGGCGCATATGAATAGAGTGAAGGCATCTATGCACCCCCATATCAAGCTTAACGGATTTTCTTGCAAAGATTGGGGAATATAGCGTAAAATATGAAACTTGCACGCCCTCTTCTCCAGGAGAGCATCTCAACCCCTCGCCTGTTCGGAAACCAGGCCATGATAAGGAGTCAGATTATGAAAAAAGGAATTCACCCAAAGTATGGCACCTGTGTTGTACACTGCACCTGCGGTAACACCTTTACCACACGCTCCACGAAGAGCGAGATCCACGTCGATCTGTGCGACAAGTGCCATCCATTCTATACGGGCCAGCAGAAACTCGTTGACACCGGCGGCCGTGTTCAGCGCTTCTCTGACAAGTTCGGTGGTGCTGCACAGGAACAGCTGAAGGCCGCCAAAGAGGCTAAGGCTGCAAAGGCTGCCAAGGCCGCTGAACTTGCTGCTCAGAAGAAGGCTGAGCACGAGGCTAAGGCTGCCGCTAAGGCAAAGCGTGCTGCTGAATACACGAAGAGGGCCGAGGCCCACGCTAAGGCTGGGGAGGCCAAGAAGGCCGCCGAGGCTGCTTCTGTAGAGGCAACCGCCGCACAGGAAGCACCTGCTGCCGAGGCTGATGCAAAGCCGGCTAAGGAGAAGTAAGCTTCAACCAATCTCAGTTTGAGAGCATGAGAGTCTGATGCGATTCAAGCGTCGGGCTCTCTTTTCAGCTCTATCGGATCGATTGCTTTGTTTCACCTATGATGCCCTCCCGAGGGGACACCTGAGCAGATTGCTGGATATGAGACAGCAGCGTGCCTAAAGAGCCTGCTTCGTATACCTGTATGTGGTGATCAGGTAGGTGTGGCATCTGTTGTCTTTATTCGGGGTACTAGTAAAGGTGGACCAACTTTAGGTATCATCACATAGATAGTCACTGACAAAAACTAAGAGGTGTCTCATGAAATGCAGCAATTGTGGCTATGAGCTTCGGCTGGGTATGAAGTTCTGCCCCCAATGCGGCATGCGGGTACCGAAGGCCCAGTCCTCAAACCGCACGCAACAGACCGCGGATACAGAGACATCTGCACTCTCTGACGAGACGCAGACGAGCGTGATGAGCCCCGTCATGCCGGTTCACGCGCCGATTATAGATAGCGAGAGAAAGGCTGCAGCGCAATACATCGTCTCTGAAGACGAGAAGAATGTCGCACACGTAAAGGAATCCGTGCTCGACGATACCGCTGTGAACGCGGATGAGCACAAGGAGTCCAAGCCCTACGTGCACGTGCAGCGTGGCCCTACAGTGCACGATATCCGTATCCACGGCAAAGAAGAGGTTACCGAGGAGCAGGAAGCTTCCCAGGAGAACTATGCACCGGCTGTCGAGCAGACGGCGCGGATCAACCGTCAGGACCTCAGCCCCGACGCTACGCACATGATGCATACCGAGGGGATGCACGACGACGAGCGATTTGACGAGGACCTCGCCCGGGCTGAGAAGGGCCGGATCGATCAGATCCCGATTGACTCAAACGATCTGGATGAGACTGAGATGCACTCTGCACCGCTCCGCTCGCCCATGCACCAAGCGGTCAACCGCCGCAAGCGTAAGTACTATCGCAGTGGGGCGCAGTACCACAGTGTTGAGACGCTGCCGGTGCCGCTGGAAGAGCCACCGGTACAGCCGAGTGAATCCGCTGCCGGCCCCGTGGCTGACTTCAGCGACGACGCAACTCATGTAATCGGCAACACTGACGCTGCCAAAATGCTCTCAGATTCCGACAAGACAACGATGCTGAACGAGGACGAGGCAGCAAAGGCAGCAGAAGCGACCAACGATGCTGATGCAATTGCCACCCTGATCCCTCAAGAGCAGCTTCAGGAACCCGTTACAGAGCCGAAAGAGCCCGCACCTCAGGAGAGTGTCGAGGAGCCTGAGTCCGTGGACCGGCCGATGGTCACTCAGCCTGAGGAGCCTCAACCTCAAGAAGCTGTGGTGCAACCGGCACAGTCGGAAGAGCCCAAACCGCAACGGAGCACTGATACACATACCCAGCGTTCCCGCACAAAGCGGAAGCTTCAGAAGAAGCGTGAGTGGCAGGGGGTTCCCGGGTGGGTGGCACTGCTTGTTGCCTGCGTGCTGATAGCAGCCGTCGCGTTTGCCTATGTCCGCCAGGCGCCCGAGAGCGCTGAGACGGCGACGCAGCCGGTGCAGGAAAGTGAAAAAGCCACCACTGATACCGGTGATAGTTCCAGCGCACAACTGGTGCTTCCAAAACAGGTCTCTTCGTTCTCGCAGTACAGTTGGTCGGACCTCGCAGGTATCGCGCAGGCGATGGAGCAGTCTGGGTCTCGTGATGCGGCAATGGCAATCGCTGAGCAATACAACTTGGCGGATACAGAAGGCACCCTCACCGACGAGACCAAAGACATCACCTTGAAGGATGGCTCAACTGTCACCCTGCGGATCGCCGATATCTATCACGATACGAAGGCAGATGGCACACCGGCAGGCATCACGTTTATCACCTCAGACTCCAACCTCACCCACGCGATGAACTCTTCGCGTTCCTCTGAAGGCGGTTGGAAGGATTCTGAGATGCGCCACTGGCTCAACAACGATGTGTTGGGTGAGCTTCCGGATGACCTCCAGCAGCTGATCGTTCCGGTGAATAAGATGACGAACAACGCCGGACGTACCAGCGACTCAGAGGAAGTCACCGAGACGCAGGACAGCCTGTGGATCCCCTCCTATGTGGAAGTCTTTGGCGTGACCAACTGGAACTGGGAGTCCAGAAACACGAGCGGTTACAACCGGGTCCTGAATTCCGAGGGTACACAGTATGCGATGTTTGCCAGCGTAAGCCCAGAGGGTACCGTCAACGGTCCGAATGTTATCGCGGCCGCTCACAGCAGCGCTTCCTCCACCTGGTGGACCCGTACCCCATCACCCTCAGTGTCGCCGCACTTCCGTATCATTGAACAGGACTCCGGTCCGCGCTCCGTTGCGGATTCCAATGAGGATATGGGCGTTGTCGCAGGCTTCTGCTTGTAGCTAACTGAGTCGATGCTTTCGCAGAAGTACTTCTTGGGGAGCGTCCCTGGGGGTACTTTTATGCTTGATAGACCACACCCACCAAGGGTATATCTATGCATAGAAAATTATGCCGCCTTGAGGCGGTGACGTGAGGAGCCCATGATGTCGACGATGCAAGATAAATTAAAGAAGCTGGTGTCAGCCTACAGCGAGCTTGAGCAAAAACTGAGTGACCCGGCTGTCATTTCAAATCCGAAAGAATACGCGTGTTTGGCAAAAGAGCATTCCGACCAGCAGTCTCTGGCCACCAAGGCACATGAGTACCTTCAGACGATTGAGGATATCAACGCGGCGAAGGAGATGCTCAAAGAGACCGGCGACCCCAAGGACAAGGAGATGCTGCAGGAGGATATCTCCGAGAATGAGCAGAAACTCCCTGGCCTCGAGGACGAAATTAAAGGCATGCTGATCCCGGGGGATCCTAACGACGAGAAGAATACGATCGTTGAGATCCGTGCCGGCGTCGGCGGGGATGAGGCAGCAATATTCGCCGGTGACCTCTACCAGATGTACAAGCGCTTCGCAGAGTCCCGCGGCTGGAAGACCGAGGTGCTCTCTTCAAGCCCCGGTGAAGCCGGCGGCTTCAAGACCATCGAGTTCAAGGTCGCAGGTGACAAGGTGTACTCGATCATGAAGTATGAGAGCGGCGTACACCGGGTGCAGCGTGTCCCGAAAACTGAGAGCCAAGGCCGTATTCAGACTTCAACTGCGACCGTCGCGGTGTTGCCTGAAGCTGATGAGATCGATATCGATATCAAGGAGGAGGACCTGCGCATCGATACCTACTGCGCTTCCGGCCCGGGTGGCCAGGGCGTCAACACGACCTATTCGGCTGTGCGTATCACGCACCTGCCGACGAACACGGTTGTGCAGTCACAGGACCAACGCTCGCAGATCCAGAACCGTGCGGTCTGCATGCAGATGTTGAGAGCGCGCCTGTACGAGAAGAAACTTGAGGAACAGCAGGCCAAAGAGGGTGCAGCGCGCCTCGCCCAGATCGGCCACGGTGCGCGTGCGGAGAAGGTCCGCACCTACAACCAGCCGCAAGACCGCGTAACCGACCACAGGATCGGCTACAATGCGAGTTATACCGGTGTCCTTGAGGGAGACCAATTAGGCCAGATCATCGAAGCGCTTGCGGCGCAGGACAGAGCAGATAAGTTAGCAGAAGCCGTCTGATCCTCACACAGAGGCTGTGAGTGCCAAGGCATCCTTCTTGGAAGGATGCCTTTTTAACGAAAAGGGGTAGCCGGGTGGCTGAAACAGAGTGGACCGTTGGGAAGATGCTCAAATGGACAACGGGATATCTCACCAAGAAAGGCGATGAGCACCCCCGCCTTTCGGCGGAGTGGCTGATCAGCAATGCGACCGGGCTGACCCGCGTTGAGATCTATGTAAGCTTTGATAAGCCGCTGACTCCTGAGGAACTCAAACGCATGCACAACGGGGTTGTGCGGCGCGGCCATGGGGAACCGCTCCAGTATGTGACCGGAGAGATGCCTTTCAGGCACATTATTGTGCGCTGCGAGAAAGGTGTTTTGATCCCGCGTCCGGAGACTGAGATTTTAGTCGATGTTGCCTTCAAGGGGATTGACACCGCAAAAGAGCAGGGCTGGGTGTACGACGACGTGGCCCAGCGTGTCCGCAAACAACTGGAGGATGAAGCCCAAGCGGAGAACGAGCGTCTTAATGAGCTGAAGCAGAAGGCGCGCGATCAGGGCATCGACGAGGAGACGATTGAAGCTCAGATAGAGCAGCTCAAGGTGCTACCTCAGACCGATAAGATCCCTGAAAGTGGCCCACGCGTGTTAGAGGTGGGCTGTGGCACCGGCTGTATTGCCCTCTCGCTTGCCTCAGAGCGGCCCGGGACGCACGTCGTGACGACCGATATTTCTGAGCAGGCGATCAATCTCGCCGAGCGGAATCGGGATGCGCTGAAGCTGCACGAGGCGGTTGATATCGTGCTGGGAGACCTGGCGAGCGGAGTGGACCCTGCATTGGCGGGGACCTTCGCGGTGTTTGTCTCAAATCCTCCTTATATCCCGACTGCACTTTTACCGAAGCTCCCTGAAGAAGTGATCGGGTTCGAGCCGTCGCTCGCCTTGGATGGAGGGAAGGACGGATTGGACGTCTTCAGACGGTTGATCCCGGTAGCGGAGCAGGAATTGAGAGATGGGGGACTCTTCTGCGTTGAGCTCTTTGAAGAGTCTTTGGATGCCGCTGCAGAATTACTGAAAGAGCGGGGCAGCTGGGATGAGATCGGGACCCAGGAAGATCTGACCCACCACCCGCGCATCATCCATGCGATTAAGAGGGAACAGGTATGAGCGTTATGGTGACATGTGATCAGCAGCAGCCTGACCGTCAGATTGTCAAGCAGGTGGTACAGGTGCTCGAAGCAGACGGGGTGGCCGTGGTGCCGACCGATTCGGTCTATGGGCTGATCTGCCGGGCGAGCAAGGATAATCCTGCGCATCGACGCATCTTTGCGATCAAGGAGCGGGATCTTGCACAGACCTTGCCGCTCTTTTTGGGCTCAGAAAAAGATCTTGCTACCTATGGCCGTGAAGTGCCGGCATGGGCGCACACCTTGGCCCAAGTCTTCTGGCCCGGTGCCCTCACCTTGGTGGTGAAAGCTGCTGCGGAATGGCCCCGCGAATATGTGTGCCAGGATACGCAGACAGTTGCGGTACGCGTGCCGGACTCCCGCCTCATTCAAAAGCTGGTTGGAGAGGTAGGACCCCTTGCGCAGACGAGCGCAAATCTGCACGGCAAACCCTCGCCTATCTCGGCTGCCGGGCTCGATCCTGCAGTCATGCAAAAGGCTGACATTGTCGTCGATTCAGGTGTGGTACCACTTGCCCAGGCCTCCACGATTGTGGATTGCACCGGAGCGAAACCGAAAGTATTGCGCCAGGGTGCGATCGATACAGCGCAGATAGATAGAGCCTTGATGTGATACGGTGGTGCCCGTAGAGCGGACTGATGCGCAATGAACATCAGTATGAGCAAGGCAGATATAGGTGTATCTCAAGGTTGCTTCCATACGCCAATTGTGTGTGACGTATGTCGTGCAAGCGCCGCTGAGTGTAATAATAGAGAAAGCGAAGAGGTTAATATGCCGAAAGGAGCATAGAAGATGCGTGTTGCTATTGCTTCAGACCATGGCGGATTCGGGTTCAAAGAGCCCCTGGCGCGCTACATTGAGTCGCTTGGCTATGAAGTAGAAGACTGCGGGCCAGATAGTTTCGATCGGGTGGACTATCCGGACTATGCGGACATTGTGGCCCGTAAAGTGGCAAACCAGGAAGCGGATTACGGTGTTTTGATCTGCGGCACCGGTTTGGGCATGGCAATCACGGCAGACAAGGTAGCCGGTGTGCGTGCCGCTACGGTGACCAGCCATATGTTCGCAAAGCTGGCGCGTCAGCACAACAATGCCAACGTCCTGTGCCTATCGGGGCGCTTCGTGAGTCTCGTCGATAATATGGATTTTGTCCGGACCTTCTTGGGGACCGCCTTTGAAGGCGGGCGTCACGAGCGCCGTATCAAAAAGATCATGCGCGAGGACGACCCGAATTTTACCGGTGTTACAAGCGATCGATAGGGAGCAGGAGTAGAACCCATGGAGACCATTTCAGATCCTCGTTTCAAAATCATTGACCACCCGCTGGTACAGCATAAGCTCTCGATCCTGCGTGATAAGAGCACCGGCACCAAGCAATTTCGTGAGCTCGTAGAGGAACTCGCCGTCCTCGAGGGCTACGAAGCCATGCGCGACTTCCCGCTTGAGGACGTCGAGATCGAGACCCCGTTGGAGAAGACCACCTGCAAACGTATCGCCGGCAAAAAGGTGGCAATCATCCCGATCCTGCGTGCCGGCCTCGGCATGGTCGACGGCGTTCTGACGCTGGTGCCATCCGCGCGTGTCGGCCACGTCGGCATGTACCGTGACCCCAAGACCCATGAGCCGCATCAGTACTACTGCAAGTTCCCACCTGACATCGACAAGCGTACCTGTCTCGTTGTCGACCCGATGCTCGCCACCGGTGGCTCACTCACTGCGGCGATCCATTTCCTGAGAGAGGCCAACGTCAAAGATATCCGCTGTCTGACCTTGGTGTCCGCCCCGGAAGGTGTCCGCGCGGTGCTCAACTATGATCCTAAGGTGAGGCTCTATACCTGCGCCTTGGATCGTGAGCTCAATAGCGACGCTTATATCCTGCCTGGCCTGGGCGATGCAGGGGACCGTATCTACGGAACAAAGTAGGATACTGCACATTACCTGATCCGGGTCGAGGAAGAACCTTACAGACTCTAGCATTTCGGCAGGTAGATGGTCATTTCCATACGCTCGTTTACTTGCAGTTCACGCGAAAGTGCGCGTAACAATCCATCTGGAGTGTCACAAACTGGCACAAATCAGCGAACGGTAGTCCATCTACTCAGGAAGCTTTGTCATTTCGGGGCTGGGCATTCATGGCGTACCTGTGGACTAAACCCCGCGCCTTTGGTGGTGGTTGGTGCCGGGGTGTCTATATGCTAGTTAGTGCGAAGATGCCCGTACTATACGAACGAGATTTATAGCTGTGAATGCTGACGGTTGAGTGAGAGTGGAGAGAGGCCGATGGCTGCGCAAGGGGACCTTTTGGACCCTAGGGAAGTCCTAGAAGCTGCGGAGGAGATGTTTCGTAAGACGGTCGCTCGCGAGCACGGGATTGACTACTCTTGGGAGTACATCTACCTAGCGTTCGGAGGTTGCCTTCGCTCCGGTAATCACGATTCCGATGCCATCTACTACCTGGCGCTGCAGCTGGGCTTCTACCTAAGGAAACGATGAATAATTCGGCTCGATGAGGCCAGTGGAGCCGCACGCTGTATGACATCGGCTTAAAATGTCTCGAACCACGCAGTGCCCATACCCACATAGATGCCTATCTGTCTTCTGGATATGGTATAGCTACATCCACGTATCCCAGCATATCCAAAAGGAAGATATGGGCAGCCAGATGAGCTTTTAAGACCTTAAATCCTAAGATCTGAGGAGAAAGATCAGGCGAGAGGCACACCTGGAGCGGATGGATACAATCGTTGTGTGGGATAGCTGGATTGCACTGGTAGATACCAGCTACCACTGACAGGCTCCTGTCAGGCATGTGCGCGCTGCAAAGACGATGCTTTAGGATGTATCCTGCTTTAGGTCATGTTTGGGCTCTCAGACGAGAGAACCTAAAGATGCTATCCTGGATTGCCACTCCTGGCAGCGCTTCTGTGCACGCAGACCTCATGCAGCCGCAGGTGCCAGATGCAACGACACTTGCGAAGATGCGCCATAGCCTTAAAGCGAGAGGAGTTCGGTAAAGCTTGTGCTTCACGACCTGGACTTAGAAGCTTGAAAAGGCAGGGATCATGGCGCGAGGCGGCTCCATGGTGGACGCGACCTTCACCTGGGCCTTAAAGCTCCACGAAGAACAAGGACCATGCACGCGACCCTTAAAGCGCACCAGTCCAAGAAAGGGGGAGTCTGGCGTATCGGATACAAGGCACATATCGGTGTGGATGCCGCAGGCGGCCTTGTGCATGGTGTGGAGACGATCGCCTAGAATGTATCTGACATATCCTGTGGCACATACACTCATAAGGGAAGATGATAGGTTCTGCTGCGCAGACTTTAGGCTATATAGGTATAGCGAAGCGCCCTTAAGGACGCATAAAGACCCACACCTCTCATCTATGCGCTAAAGCGTTGCTAAGAAAGCCTTCGACTAGAGAGGGCCTTGCCTGTGCGCTCTTGTCCGAGAAGGACATCGAGTCCAGGAAGGCATCCGGCCGCTCAAAGGCAGAAGCATCCCTTCCTTATCGTGAAGCGCCGCTTCGACCCCTTAAGGAAGCGCTACAGAAGGATAGAGAAGATGCCTGCACACTCGAGTCTTTCTCGCCCTTGCAAACCTTACCCATATGCATCTTTTGCCGGCAGGCTGCACCTCCCGGCTCCCAGAGTCGCTTGATCCGTCTTGGAGCCTTATTGCGGTGCATGGGGCAGGACAGATGGTCAGGATAGCGGCTCCTGTACATGCTGGATGGGCATCCTTCCCTGCCTTTCTCGCATACCGGCCTAGAAAAGTCGTGTGGTCGGTCCCCTCTAACACGTTATGGGGCATTAATCATCGTTTCCCTAGACAAGAAAGGCTTTGCCACCCCATGTGAGACAACCTAAGTAGGGAAACCGCTAAACTACTCCGTGCAATCCTTACTTCCCCAGTCGGCTCTCGACGTCTCCTATTGCATTTGAAATGGGGATGTAGAGGCGTCTCATAAAATCGACAAGGTGCCCATGCCGACTCGAATCGGGCAAATACTCTTTAGTCTGATAGTGCGGATGGACTCGGTAACCAGCGCTACGCGCAGAGACAATCACCGAGCCCCGCGCGACAGCCTCGGCGACATCGCATGCGACAAACCTAATCCCCAGAGCATCTGCCTTCAGCTGCATCCAGAGGGGGTTATTCGTAGCAGGGCCAATCACTTTGATAAGCATATCATCTAGGAGGCCACTGTCCTTTATCATGCAATCGCAGAGTCTGGCGAACTCGATGCTGACACCAAGATGCGTGGAAAAAAGGATTTCTTCCCTGCTGGTCGTATCGCTCATGCCATAGAAGCAACCCTTTGAATCGCTGCTTCTGTGGGGAGGTCCGCTACCACGAAGGTGAGGCACATAGACCAGATTCGATGTGGCGAATTCGCCCCTCAAATACGCGGAATAGAGTCTCTCTTGCCCCTCACCGAAGAACTCTTCCTGTGGGATATTGAGCGTCTTCAGAATCCATTCGAAAGACAATCCGGCTGCGGGGACAGAGACGTAGGTGGTAAACACATCAGGAAAGACAAATCTGCCGTTTGTAATTTGCCTCTTCTCGGCATCATCATCGAGTCTCGGGGCTTTCTCTAAGATGAGCAGACCCTCCGAAGTCCCAGTCGAATTGAGGGCCTCTCCCTCCTCCTTGAGGTCACAAGCTATTGCTCCTGACATATGGTCATGACCCGAAACACGAACCATGCAGCCTCGTGGGAGCCCAGTCAGAAATCGCGTTTCTGCAGTAACACTCCCCCTCGACTCCCCGCTTGGAATTAGCTCGGCAAATAGACTCTTGGGAATTCCATAGTGGTTGAGAATCTCCGCCGACATCTTGTCACTCACGATGTCATAGGCTGAGGTCCTTGAGGCAAAGGTCCTGTCTTGGAATGCATTTCCGCAGAGCCGCCAGGCGACGAAGTCCGCCATGGTCAGCCACTTGGCACCCTCGAGACGGAACCCATGATCGCGCATCCAGAGGATTTTGAATAGCGCCGAGTTTGAATGGACCGGAATCCCGGTGACACGGTAGAGTGTATTGGAGTAGCCGGAGCGGATTGCCTCTTCCGAGTACTCCTCCCCTCTGCTGTCATACCAAAAGATCGACCTTTTCGAGAATGACCCGTCGGGGTACACCAGCACTCCCGACTCTCCAACGCTCGCTACCGAGACGAACTCGATTTCCTCTGATTTCTCGCCAAGCCAGTTGGTACATTTTTCCAAGAGCGAATAAACGCCATTGACAAGCCTCCGAGTGTCGTAGTCGGTGTTCCTCCCCTCTGTAATTTTGGGACTCGGAAATCTTTCGATGTAGACCGGGTCACATGAGGGAAGCTCGCAGAGCACTGCCTTGGTGTTTGTTGTTCCGACGTCCACACCAATCGCGTACGACAATTCCTGTCACCTCCTGCATCATGATGGGCAATACAATAGCCAAACAGATGACACGAGACATTGCTGCCCCGTGCCATCCATTTGGGAAAAGGAGCCTAGTTCTCAACGGCTTCGGGATGAGTCTGCTTGTAGGTAAGCTTATAGGTAAGGAACACCAATACTGCAACGACCACCGCGATGACCACCGCTACAACGTTCCCAGAGAATACCTGGTAGATGAGGTAACGAAACGGATTACCGCCGTCAAGGAACGCCGTGATATTGCTCCCACCGGCAGCGGATATGTCATAGCCGACCGTTGTCGCAAGCTGGGTGATGAGTGGGGAAGCAGCGGAGCAAATGAGAAGGTCGCCGATGAGGCAGGGAATGGAGATGATGACCGCACGAACGATATTCTGGTTGCACGCAACTACAATCATGGAGCAAAAGACGGCGAGGTTGGAAAGATCGGCGACAGGCAGGGTCTCGTTACCGGGGACAATGAATGCGAGCAAGATTGAGATAGGGGTGAGCAGAAGGCCGGTTGCGATAATCGCTGGGTTACCGACTGCAACGGCGATGTCGAGACCGATGTA
The DNA here is from genome assembly GCF_018128285.1 of Atopobium sp. oral taxon 416. Taxonomy (NCBI): domain Bacteria; kingdom Bacillati; phylum Actinomycetota; class Coriobacteriia; order Coriobacteriales; family Atopobiaceae; genus Atopobium; species Atopobium sp. oral taxon 416. Next base: position 2,850,341 of record NZ_CP072380.1, on the reverse strand, counting down.
GAAGTCCTTACGATCCGGGAACCTCTTCGCCATAAAGTCCTTCACGCCATCTGAGACGGGGATGAGACCATCCATGAGGATGCGCACCATCCTAGGAAGGATGTACATAACAGCAGCAAGATAGATAGCGAGGGTGAGAATACCCTTAAAGTCATAGCCAGCTAAAAGGCCCAGGAGGACACCGAGGATGAATCCAATCATCATGGGCTCACCGAAGATACCGAAGCGTTTTTGGATGTGGACCGGATCCGCCTGCAGCTTGTTCAGACCAGGAATCTTGTCAAGAATCCAGTTTCCAAGCAGACCAATGGGGAAGAATACTGCGCTGGAGAGTGTTGGCAGCGAGATGCCAGGAAGATTACAGTACTTCTGTGTGAGCGGAGCGCACCAGTCCGCAATCTTGATGATTACTACTGCCGCAATTCCTGTTGCAAGGAGTCCAAGGAAGAAATTCCCTGTCGCGATGTAGACAAGTGCTCCGGCGAAGGCAAAGTGCCAGTAGTTCCAGATATCGATATCGACCGTCTTTGTCCATTTGAACGCAAGCATAACAAGGTTGACGATAAGGGTGAGTACGATAGCAAAGGGGGCAATTACCGATCCCCACGTAATTGCCGAGAGCGGCGCCCATCCGAGGTCGACATCTGGTAAATTGAGACCGGTCCTGGTCACGATTGCTTTCGCGGCTGGCCCAACCTGATCCCCCATCAGGCTAAAAATGGTGAACACGCCGACGAAGCCGATACCGACGGTCAGCGCAGACCTGAATGCCTTGCTAGGCTTGATTCTGAAGCACAGCGCCAAGACGAAAATTACTATAGGCAGTATCACGATTGCGCCTAGGCCCAAGAAATATTGGACAAAGTCGTACAGGCCCTTATAAATGCCTTCCATTGCCTATTCTCTCCTATCTTTCGAACTTAAGCTAACTTTGAGCCTGGTTAAGAGCCTCTACTTCGCTAGGATGTCCTTAATCTTCTGAAGGGTCTCGTCCGCCCCAAGCCCAGTCAGAATCGACAACCCGCTAATGACCGGGGCGTTGACCTCATAAGGAATCTGCGTCGTCGCGACGATAAGATCAAAGTCGTTCCCGATGCTCGGGACACTCCCGACATTGCGTTGATCAGCTTCGAAGTCGATTCCTTGGCTCCGAAGGTAATTACAGACCTTCTCCTCGACTACAGTTGACGTCGCTATCCCCGTTGCACAGACGAACAAAATCCTCTTCTTCTTCGACATTTCCTCTCCTATCTTTTAGTTGTTGCATTTGAGAGTTCCTTCCCTTTTCGCATCTTATTGTCTAGAGCGCTCCCTCGGATAAATAGGCACTAACTAAATGAAATAGTTCCTCGTCATTGGGGGCGGAGAAAAGCTGCTGGACCTTCTCCCTCTCTTGGGCGAGCTTGATTACCTTCTGAAGGAATTCGAGGTGTGTGTGCCCATCATCCAACGCAAGCATGAAGACTAGCGAGACGTCGACTGTCTCGTTCGGACTTCCCATCACCCTAAACACTAGGGGCTTGGCAAGAGTGGCAACCGCAATGGTGGGCTTATGTACATACTCAGGATTGGTATGCGGGATTGCAATCCCAAACCCATCGAATGGAAGGCCTGTCGGGTACTTCTCCTCCCTGGAGAGCACATGGTCCGGGTAATCTGCTTTGACAAAACCTGTCCGAACAAGCGAGTCGGAGAGGCTTCTCACGAGCTCATCCTGCGTTGAAACGTCCAGGTTACACTTGACCGCTTCAGCATTAATAGAGACCTTCAAGTTTTTTCTCCTCTCATTCGTCCGGTTGCCGATGATGCCGACTCTATCCCTTCTCGGTTGCGAGCGGCCCGATAAGTGAGTCCTTGTTAATCTCCATGGTCAGCTTGTAGGCCATGTCGGAGACAGCCTGTCTTGCGTCCATGAGCACCGAGGCAAGGTTTGCCTCGTTGTGGTTCGCCTCGTAGCGCTTTGCGACCGCGCGTATATACGCCTGCCTCAAATCGCTCGCGATGTTTATCTTCATCATTCCGTACTGCCTCATCGCACGGATAGTTTCAAACGGGATTCCCGACCCTCCGTGCAGCACTAAGGGAACGGGCGCCACCTTGGAGACCTCTGCAAGAATGTTCAGGTCAATCTTCGGCTTTTCTTCAAGCCCGTGAACGTTGCCGATCGAGACGGCAAGCGTATCGCAGCCCGTCTTCTCGCAAAATTCAGCAACCTGCGATGGATCGGTGTGGCAATTGGCCTCACTGACGTGATCGTCCTCTTTTCCCTTGATTGGACCGAGCTCAGCCTCGACAGGGACATCGTAACAATGGGCAAAGTCAACCGCCTCGCGAGAGAAGCGAATATTCTCTTCAAATGGAAGCGCAGCCCCATCAATCATGACCGACGTAAAGCCCACCTGGACTGCTTGCCTCACGTCGTCGAGCGTCTTCCCGTGGTCGAGGTGTAGGACGAATGGTGTGACGTAGTGCTCTGCTGCCATCTTCGTGGTCTCGGCAATGTAGTCGTAGCCGGTAAGCTTGATATTCGTCGGAGCGATCTGGATGATACCCGGCATACCCGCACGCTGGAACGAGTCCATGATTGCAAGGGTCATCTGGACATCGGTCGAGTTGTAGGCTGGGAGCATCAAGCCATTTTTCTTGGCTATGTTCATGAGTTCCTTCATGTTCACGAGTGGCATTTTCCCTCCAAATGGAATAAATACATGTCCTTACTCGCGAACATTTATACAAAGGTATACAAATCTATGCAAGACTAATGGAGATATACAAATCTCGCATAATTTCTTATTGACAAATGCGTGTTGATTGCATAATGAGACAGATAAGAACACGCTTACCTTGTAAAACAAGTTCTTCGAGATTTCTACTTCAATCCTTTTTCCAAGTGCTATCGACCCTGTTGTCCACCTTGCGTGTACAAAGGAGGTCAATTAGGGGTCGGAAAAACTTGGTAGAATCGCCGGGTATTGCCACCAGCGGTTGCGATTTCAAGGTGAGTGGTATTATGCACGAGGGAGCACTGTCCCAACTACATATCGGTAAGCCTGCAGCCAGACGTTTCCCCATTCGGCAGGCTGGTCGTCCGAGTAGAAGACGTGCTGCTCGAGATGCAGAACTGGGGAGTCAGCACTAACCCCGAGCGCCCTCCCCCTAATCTCTCCTGCAATCTCTGCAGAGTACCTGGCGTTAGAAAACCCGATTTTCTTGCCAGCAAGCCTCTCTATTGTCTGGAAGAGTGTCTCTACTGAAAAATCTACCTTCTCAATTCCGGGAACCTCATCTGCCCTGACGCGATTCTCTATATACATGATGGGCTCGTCACCAACGTACCTCACACGACGGAGAAAGAAGACAGGAGCTCCTTCTTCTATAAAAAGCTCCCTCGCGAGAAACTCATCAGCAGGTACCATTCCCGATTCAAGCTCTTCGGTCCTGAAGTCTATTCCCTGGGACCTAAGCGACTCCGCAAACGAGAGCAGGGTGTTCCCGGTTGGGTGGAGAATTATCCTCTTCTCAGTTACGAAGGTTCCTCTCCCGCGATATTGCACGAGCAGACCCTCGTCGACGAGCATGCGCAACCCACGTTTTACGCATCCTCTGCTAACACCGAGCATCTCGCAGAGCTCGTACTCTGTGGGAATCTTCGTACCCGGCTCCCACTCATGCGCGGAGATTTTATCCCTTAGAAAGTCGGCTATCTGGATATAGAGCGGAACGCTCGTATCTCTCTCCAAAGTCAAGGCTTCTCCTCTCGAACGAAAAAACAGGCCCACTGCTCTATTTGCGCTCACGACGCTCGAGGTCTTCCTCAATCTCCACCTTCCGCCCCTTCGGCGGGATACAGGAGGACGTGAGGGTTGTCCTACCGGGCATCCCGCCACTCTTGACCTTCGTGGCAGAGGATGACAGAATGGGCTCCCAACAGCTGTCCTGTAGTCTTCTTCCCTCCGGCACCATGTGTTCCTCGGATACGCCCCGAGTGAAGTGACTGCCCGCGAAGATGAGGGAGGCGGGGAGCCCCGCCCGGGCAAATATCTCTCCTGACCTCTCGCCTTTGTGTAAGCGCCTCATACGCTCTTCCTTCGTGAACTTCTCATCGATCATATACGAAATCCAGTTCTATCCATGGCCCGCCGTCGAGCGGAATCGAACTATCTCGCGATTCCGTTTTCGGTGTGCGGAATACAGGGTCCAGATCAGTTTGAACTGCCTCCCATTTCCTGGACATAGGAAATGGGAGGCATATTCATGCATACCGATCTGAGGGTCAAGCACGACATCGAGGCAAGGAAGAAGGCGGCAGAGCTCTTCGGGAAAGGACGTGGATACAAGAGCGTGGCGAAGGAGCTCTCCATGCCGCGCAGCACCGTGAGAAAATGGCAGCAGATATGGAAGGCGTTCGGAAGCGAGGCGCTGCTGTCGATGGACGGGAAGCCGGCAAGGTATACATACGGACAGAAGGTCGTGGCCGCGAAGGCCGTCGTCGAGGATGGCATGTCCAAGGGCGATGCGATGGCTAGGTATGGCATCATGTCGCTGGCCCCGCTTGACAGGTGGTGCAGGGCATACCGCAAGGGCGGCGCCGAGGCGCTGAGGCCGAAGCCCAAGGGACGCCCGAAGGGATCGGGGGCCGCAGCGAGGCCGCTCACGCGCGAGCAGCAGCTCGAGCGCAGGGTTCAGCAGCTCGAGGCCGAGGTGGCGTACCTAAAAAAACTGCGGTCCTTGGCCGGAAGGGGAAGGATCTGACCAGGGCGAAGGCAGAGACCGTGCATGCGCTCGCGCAGGAGGGCTACAGGCTCGACGACCTGCTGGCGGCAGCGAGCCTCGCGAGGTCGACGTACCACTATGCGCTCTCCCATCCCGCCAGACCCACCAGGCCAAAGCTCTGGAAGCGCGTGACGGAGATATTCTCGCGCTGCCCCAACGGATGCGGCCACAGGGAGATAGCCATGTGCCTGCGCAGCGAGGACGGAGCGCGCATAGCCGACAAGACGGTGCTCAAGATCATGCACGAGATGGGGATATCCTGCGGCATCAGGCGCGAGACCGACTACCACAGATACAACTCGTACAAGGGGGTCGTGGGCAGCACCTTCGAGAACCTGCTGGGACGCGACTTCGCGGCCGAAGGGTCATGGGAGAAGATGGGGACAGACGTGACGGAATTCAGGTGCTCGTTCGGCAAGGCATACCTCGCGCCGCTCTACGACTTCTCGAGCAGGGAGATCGTCGCATGGTCCATATCGGAGCACCCCGACATGGCGCAGCAGACGGACATGCTCTGCATGCTCATAGAGAAGCTCCCCGCATGGAAGCATCCGCTGCTCCACAGCGACATGGGATGGCAGTACCAACATGAGGCCTATTGTTCCAAGCTCGAGGGGGCAGGGATCGTGCAGAGCATGTCCAGGAAGGGCAACTGCCTCGACAATGCCTGCACCGAGGGTCTCTTCGGCCATATGAAGGACGAGTTCTTCCGCGGGAATGACTGGGACACGTTCGAGGCGTTCAAGGCAGACCTCGAGGCATATATAATCTTCTGGAACACCCGCAGGCGCCAGAAGGCGCTCGGCGGCCTGACCCCGGAGGAATTCCGGAACCAGGCCGTCTAGGCTCAGTCTCTATTAGGGCGTCCAGGATTTGGGGCGCAGTTCACCGTGCAGCGCTACGTGAAGGAGAAGCGCTATGAGATGGCACCCGACAGGGACGCGAGGGGCCTTGCCGGCTTCTTTGCCCTCGAATGGCTACCCGGTAAGTGCCAGGTCGACTTCGGTAAGGCCGATTTCACGGTGAGGGGTGTAACGTCTAAAGGGGGAAGTACCTCACCGTGAGCTTCCCCCCACTCCAACGTGAGCCTGACGCAGGTGTTGTGGGGCGAGACGGCCGAGTGCGTGTGCGAGGGGCTTGCCGATGTGTTCGAGTTCATAGGCGACCTGCCCAAGCGCGCGGTCTTCGACAACGCGCTCGGCATAGGAAGGATGGTCGGCGACGAGATCCGCCTGAAGCGAGCTCTTCCGCCTATTTTGCGCCCACTACGGCCTCTCGTGTTCCTTCACGAACCCCTATTTAGGCAACGAGAAGGGCAATGTGGAGAACAAGGTAGGCACCCATTGCCGGAACATGTTCGTGCCCATGCCGGCCGTGGGCGACGTGGAGCCCTTCAACAGCAGGCTTCTCGAGCAGAGCCTCGCCCTCTCGTAGGGCAAGCCCCACTGGAAGAAGGGCACACCGCAGCTCGACCTGCTCGGAAAGGACAAGGCGGCCCTCTCGGCGCTCGCGCCGCAGAGGTTCTCCTGCAGGAGGTGGGAGACGAGGAAGTGCAGCAAGCAGGACACGTTCACGCTCGGCGGCATACAGCGCTACTGCGCAGGCCCCGCCTGGGCGGGAAAGGAGGTGGCGGTCTTCTTCGGCGCCTTCCGTGTGGAGATCTTCGATCCGAAGACGGGAGATAAGATCGCCAGCTACGAGAGGGAATGGGGGCAGGTCCCGACGGACAGCGCGAATCCTGTGGCGCAGCTGCGTCTGCTGTGCATAAGGCCGGGCGGCTGGAGGGACTGCGTCGTGAGGAAGTCGCTTCCCGAGGAGCTCGACAGCTTCCTCAACGCTAAGCCGAAGGAGTCGCTCCCCGAATCGCTGAGGATGCTGAGGGACGAGAGCGCAGAGCATGGCTGGAAGGCTGCCGTCGAGGGCATGCAGTACGCGCTCGGGGCGACAGGAGGCCACAGCCAGGCATCGGTGTCGCTGTGCGCGGAGAGCGCCACATCGGGCGATGCGAGGATCGACTACGGGAAGGATGCTCCCGACCTCGGCATGTACGACGTGGCCCAGGGCATCCAGAAGGGAGGCGCTGCAGATGCCGCAGTCGAGCTCTGAGCGCGGGGCAGCGCATTTTGCCTTCAGGGAGGCGGCGCGCTCCCTCTTCATATCGTGCGACACGATAGATACCTTCCTTACCACGGCCACGCCGGGGCAGCTATCGGCCTGCACGTCGATGCTGGAGGGCGAGCTCGCCCACAGGCAGCGCCTGCTCAGGCAGGCCCGCTTCCCCGTGCCGAAGTCAGCAGATGGCTTCGACTGGACGAACGTCTCCTTCTTTGACAGCTGGGGCAGAAAGGACATGCTCTTACTCGGCTTCGTCGGCGCGGCGCAAGACCTTGTCCTCTTACGGGCAGACGGGCAGGGGCAAGACCCACATGGCCACGGCGGTCACCATGATGGCCGTGGCCCAGCTCGTCTGCGAGCTCGGCCGCGCCAAGCGCGAGGGCACGCTCGACAGGGTCTTCGCCGACATCTTAAAGGCGCGCCTGCTCATACTCGACGAGTTCGGATACGTCCCGTTCGACGTCGATGGAGCAAGGCTGCTCTTCCAGGTCATATCGGAAAGCTACGAGAGGAGAAGCGTGATCTTCACCACCAACGTCGAATTCAGCCGCTGGAACACAGTGTTCGCCGACGACAAGCTCGCCGCAGCCATCGTCGACAGGGTGGTCCACCACGGGCAGGCTCGTGGAGTTCGGCGGGCCCAGCCACAGGCTTAAGCAGAGCCTCATGCTCGGCAAGTCCGGCAGGTAGAAAGAGATGCGGCGCGCCCGTGACGGAACCCGAAAATATTTCGTGATGAGACCCGAAAGGAGAATCTGCCTAGGACCCAAACTCAGGCTTGACTAAACACACTTTGACCCTGGAATTTAAGGTCCCCGAAGCTCATCTGGCTGTCCATATCTGCCTTTTGGATATGCTGGAATACGTAGCTGTAATTATAATATATCCGCAGGCAGATAGGCATTTATGTGGATATGGGCACTGCGTGGTTCGAGACATTTTGAGCCGGCGGCATACAGCGTGTGGCTCTAGCGACCTCATCGAGCCGAATTAATCATCGTTTCCCTGGATCCGGGAAAATGTCCAGGGTTCCAAGTGAGGGCTCTCCGGGCACCTTACGGGCGAGCCCCTTTCTGGTGGTGCGGTCGGGACGCGTCCGATGGCGTCCGGGGCCGGCTCCGAGGCGTATGCAATCTTCTGGAACGCCTGCAAGCACCAGAAGGCGCTCGGCCTCTATTAGGGCGTCCAGATTCTTCTTGCGTATATCTTGTTTACAGAAGGTCACGTACGAGTGGCATGCTCATGCAATGCGCGCCGCCACGCCCACGCGAGAGTTCGCCTGACGGGAAGGTATGGACCGTGATGCCTGCCTTGTCGAGGAGGTCGAGTGTGATCGGCGTACGCTCGTAGCCTACGACCTCGCCCGGAGCTATCGCCAGGACATTGGCGCCGAGGTTCCAGAGCTCCCATTCCGTATCCACGGGGTTGTCGCCGCCGCAGGGGATGAGACGCACATCGGGGTTTCCTGTCGCCTGGGCAAGAGCTCGGTGCCAGTCCTTGCCGACGTAGTCATAGCCGACGCCTGCAGGTGACGGGAAAAGACGGTAGATGTCCGTTGTGCCATCGATCAGGGGATTGTAGAGGAATGTATCTACGTCGACCATCGAGAGCGAGATGTCGAGATGCATCGAGGAGCGGTGCATGCCGATATCGAAAGCATAGACCTCGGTGTAACCACGCTCGAAGAGGCTGTGGGCGATGTATTCGATCGAGACGGGGCTCGTGCGCTCTGAGCAGCCGATGATAACAGAATGGTTGGAAAGGACGAGCACGTCACCGCCTTCGATGCGCTGAGGAAACGAAAGGTCGTAGAGGTCTTCCTCCTGCTCTCCTTGGAAGGCCTTCGCATGCTGGCGTACATAGCGGAGCACAATCGCCTCACGTTTGCGGACATGCTTCTCCATATGGGAGTAGATCACATCGTGGCCAAGCGAGATCGAGTTGTCGCGCATGAAGTAGATGTTCGGGAGTGGGCAGACGGCAAAGACCGCCTCTCGGGTGCCGAGGTTGCCGAACGAGGTCACATCGGCCAGGCGCGGATCGTCGCTCCTGATGCCGCAGAGCACAGTCTCGACGAGCTCGTCTACCGACATGCGCAGGTAGAGGTCCTCGAGCCTCTCCAAGAGTGCCGGAGACATGATGTGGGAGGCCTCGAGGAACTCCGAGACGAATTCGTAGCGGACCTTCGGCGATTTGAAAGCGGACTTCATGAGATCGGTGAGGTAGAGGACCTCGACGCCGGCATCTGTTAGGATCTTGGCAAAGGTGTCATGCTCCCTCTGGGCTCCGGCCAGATATGGTGTATCTTCGAAGAGCATGCCCTGGAGCTGCGAGGGAAGGACCTGGCAGAACTCGCGCCCGGGCCTGTGGAGCATCACCTTTCTGAGGCGGCCGATCTCCGAATACACCTGTGTCATCTTGAGCCTCGCTTCCTTTTCCTGTACAGGATGTGCCAACCAACGTTGGCTAGCCTATTACATACCCATATAGATATCCAAAACCAAAAGGCATCCGAAACGTGACGCTCCGAAAGTGTCGTGTTTCTGGGGGCCTTTCCCCCTGTTTAGTGGGGTCCGCATGAGAGCGGACGGGAGATGTTTTGACCCGGTATACTTTGGGGGAACGCAGAGGCGAGGGAGCGCGCGGATGGATATGGCATTCTTTGATATCGACAATACGCTAATATGGCGGGACCCGAAGACCGGCTGGGGAAACGAGGCCACCGAAGTCTCGAAGCATGCTATCAGGCGTTTCTGCGAGCTCGGTAATGTCGCCCTGCTTTCTACTGGAAGGGCCCCTCAGGGCATTCCTGCCTGCCTTAAGGATTTGCCGTTCAGAGGTATGCTCTGCTTCGATGGGGCTCTGGCTCTCCTGGATGGGAAGCGCGTCTCTGCACATTTCATCCCGGAATCAGATCTTGCGGAAGCGCTTGCCGAAGCCCTTTGCCACAAGATGGGGATCCTTTCCAGCGGACCCGAGGGGAGGGCCTTCGCGGGTGAGCGGTGCGGCTTCGAGTGGCATGCGGAGCAGGTCGAGAGCATGGAGGATCTGAAGTCTGTTCTGCCCTCTCTTGAGGCGGGAAAGCTGGCCTTCCGCTACTTTGATTTTGGGCACTACCGCGAGAGCAGTTTCTTCCAGACTCACTTTACCTGTTACCAGTCCGCTCCCGACTACTACGAGCTTGTGTGCCCCGGTGTCGGTAAGGATGTGGCGGCACACGACCTCGTCCTTGCGCTAGAAGAGGAGAGCGGACCCGTCGGACGCACGCTTGCCTTCGGCGATTCGGAAAACGATATCCCACTCCTGCGTGCAGCCGATATCGCAGTGGTCATGGGTAACGCGTCTTCTACAACAAAGGAAGTGGCAACCATTGTGACCGACGATGTGCATCACGACGGGGTTGCCCATGCACTGGCACATCTGGGCTATGTCTGAGAGGCACGAGCAGAAAGAAGATGCAGTGAAAGAGATTACACAGGATGGCAGCGTGTACAAGTGCCGCCTCATCCTTTCCGATATGGACAGCACGATCCTGCCTAAGGGGGCAAAGACCGTGAGTGCAAGGACGCATGAGGCATTCCGGAAGGCGCTTTCTGTAGGGATACCGATAGGCCCCTCTTCAGGCAGGGCCAGAAGCTGGATCGCACCGATGTTTTCGGGAGATGAGGCGTGCTGTGCCACAGCTGTGACCACGAACGGCCTCGAGATCTATCTTGAGGGCACCTGCATCCATCATGAATACTTCGGTCACGAGGCCCTTACGGGCCTTCTGGATGTGCTCGAGTATCATCCGGGGTGTGGGTTTCTTTGCTTCGAGGACAGAAAGTCCTATATCGTGCGCGGGACACGGGAAGAGCTTTCTGAGTCCTTCCCGGCATATGCCGAGGCCGCTGAGATGAGAGACACGCTGCCCAACGGAACGATTACGAAGGCGAACATATTCCGTACCGGCATTACGCGTCCCGAGACGCAGAAGCTTGTCGATGCTCTGAGTAGAGAAGCAAAGGGACTCGATTTCGATCTGGCATTTCCTGGCTATCTCAATGTCATGCCTGCTGGTTGGAACAAGGGACGTGGCATCGAGGTGCTCTGCGAGGCTTTGGGCTGCACGACAGACGAGGTCGTCGTCTTCGGCGATGCGAACAACGACCTTACGATGTTCGACGCCGTAGAGAACTCCGTCGCGGTCTCGAATGCGACTGATGAGGCTGCGGCAGCTGCGACGTGGCATATCGGCGCCTGTACGGATGACGCGGTCGCTGCTGCGATAGAGAAGCTGAGCTGTGGCATCTGGCCCTTTCGGAGATAGGTTGTAATCAGTGCGCTGTAATCTTTTGGTGGACAGGGGGACAGCAGGGACTGGCAGTGGTTATCCTCTGCCCAAATGCCCACCCACCAACACCAGCAGATTGGAGCGATGAGATGTCGGTAAGCGCAAGCGAGATCGAGAAGGCAAAGTCCAGGGATAGGAACAGGCTTCCCAGGCAGTACACGCAGGAGTATCGCCTCGAGGCCGTCGGGTACTACAGGAAGGCACGTAAGGCCGATCCGAAGAAGAGCATCAGAGAGTGCGTCGCAGAGCTCGGGATCAACGACAAGACCCTGAACGACTGGATCCTCAAGTACTCGAAGACCGGGAAGGTTACCCAGGAGAGGACAGACGAGCAGAAGGAGCTCGACGCAGCGAGAAGGCACATACACGAGCTCGAGAGCGAGAACGAGTTCCTAAAAAAGCCACAGCCTTCTTTGCCAGGAGCCTCTGACGTAGGACTGACCTGTATCGTTTTTTCGGACAGTGCCGAGGCCGCTGCCTCCATAGACATCCATGTCCCGGTGCAGGAGCTTGCCACGCTCGCATCCGAGAAGGGCATGGGCGAGAGCGAGATCGCTGCGGTCAGGACGCTCTTCTCCTATCTCGCCGAGCGGAAGAGGCAGAAGACGGTGGACACGCTGCTGCGCCTCAGCAGGCTGTCGTCGAAGGAGCCGAAGACGTTTGAGGGCTTTGACTTCACAAGGATACAGAGACGCGATGCGGACATGCTCCACAGGCTCCCTGCACACAGGAACATCGCCTTCATAGGCCCCGAGGGCATCGGCAAGACACACCTCGCACAGGCATATGAGCGCGAATGCTGCATGAAGGGGCTGAAGACCTACTGTCTCAAGGCAAGCGAGCTGCGCGACAGGCTCTCCAGGGCAGCCGGGCGCGGGTCCGTCCAGCGGGAGGTGGCGGCCCTCGTCAAGTCGTCGTGCCTCATCGTGGATGAGATTGGCAGGTGCACATTCGACAGGGCATGCACCGACATGTTCTTCGCGTCGAGCGCCGCTACGAGAAGAATGGCCCGAGCACGATGATACTCACCAGCAACATGTCCCCGGGCGACTGGAAGGGCTCATTCACGGGCGAGGATGCGCTGCTGTGCGCCTTCGACCGGCTCTTCGACGATGCCTCAGTCTTCATGATGCGGGGCCCCAGCTACAGGGGATACGGGCTCGACACCTATTCTGTGGAGGCAGTGAGGCAGAGGGGCTCCGGCACGATGGGCCTCTAGTGCAGAGGCTTCGGGGCCCCTTGCGCAGTCATAGATAGCATTTCCGGATGCCGGTACATTGGCGAATATCGTCCGGCTGGAAACGGCCAGAATCCCCCGGCGCTAGGTGGCGATTATCTCCCGGCGTTAACAAGCCCTGACTCCACCTATAAGCTTGTTGGAGATATTACCTATCTCTCCACAGAAAAGGGCTGGCTCTATCTTTCTTGCTGTGTGAGAGCTGAACACCTACATGGTGGTGGGCTTGATCGCTGTCAGATAGAACAGGAGCCGATATTGTGGTAGACGCACTGGAAGTGGCTCAGTGTCGAGGATATGTGGCAGAAAATGCAGTCTTTCATTCAGACAAAGGTGCCCAATACACCTCTTAGGCTTGTCTGCTCTGTGGGCTTAAGAGAAACGATGTGAGGCTCTCCTGCAGCCGCTTAGGGCACCTGTGCGATAGTGCCGTAGAGAGGTCTTTCTTTGCCACGGCAGATTGTCAAGCTGAGTGCAACATCTCCCTAAAGACCTCGTTGGCTGTCCTGTATCCAAGGACCTTCCTTGGCCTGTCACAGATCAGCTCCACCGCATGCTGCACCTCCTCGTTTGTGACCTTACCGAAGTCGCTGCCCTTAGGGGAAGAACTCTAGCAGGAGCCCGTTGGTGTTCTTAACTGTTAGCTTCTGCCATAGATGGTGAGGGTCGCAGAAGTAGAACTGCACGCCTCAAAGGGCATCTGTGACATCTGCATGCCCTGCGAGCTGCTTGCCCCTATCCGGAAGTGAGCGTCTTAAGGGGACGTCCCTGCAAAAGTCCGACCTCGGCCTTAGAGACGCTTCCGCTGTCGTGGTGGCTCTTTCCGCGGCAAGCAGCCTCACTGCCCTGTCGGCAAGCATAAGCAGGCACACGGGCCCGGCTGCCACGAGCGTGTCGTCTGCCAAGTCTTCGAGGCGCGAGCCTACATTGGCCTGCTTGGGCCTCTCCTTTACGCTGTGTAAGATCTCGATCTTGCCCCTCGTCTTAGGCCCCTTCCTGCGCAGGTGGCGCCGCACCTGGCCTTCGGGGCTGGATCCCGGCAGGTCAAGGGCGATGGCTTGGACCTGCCTGTAAGAATAGTCGGCAGGCTCAACGACGCACCTGCCGCCACCCTCGAGCCTGAAATGTCGTCTATCTCCTCCAGGGACCAGTGTCTGTCCATGATGAGTAAGCGCACCTTCTGTGCAAGCGCAGGGTCTGATTTCGCCCTGCATCTCCTGCGGCGCTCATCCGCCCTCCTTTTGAGCAGTACATGCCCTAAAGCGTCCGTAGCGGCCGTTCCTCTTGAGCTTGTGGCAGACGCTGGAGCTGTCCCTGCCGATCTCTGCCGCGATATAGCCGATTGGCCTTCCCTTGTGCCATGCAGCTCGGCTATGCAGTCCCTCTCCTGTAGGCTTACGATGCTTGTAGTGGCACATTCCTTCTAGCTTTTGACGTTGATTGAGACAACCAACATCGTAGCCTTCCGGAGTGTGCCACGCTTGCATTCAGCGGGCTATCCTGTTGCACTTAGAATGCTAATCCGCCGTCCGAAATATCGACACAGGTCACATGCACTCTTCCCTGAAGTGCTTCAAATAGACGAGCGATCTTGCCCTGAGCTCGTCCAGCGCGTCGAGCGAGATGAGATAGGTGTGCTCTTCCTTCGTGAACTTGCCATCGATCATATACGAAACTCCTATCCTCTCGGAGCCCGCTGTCATACGGAATCGAACTATTTCGCGATTCCGTTTTCGGTGTGCGGAATGTGGGGTCCAGATCAATTCCTCCTGGACAAGCAGTTCATGAGCACGACGAGCTTGGCGGGGAGGGACTCGTCTATACGTACAAGCGCCTTGCACTGCGCGAGCTGTCTGACATAGGCTCGGCCTCCGAGCTGGGAGCCATCCTTGCGAAGACGCATGGCATCTGGAGCACGGAGGCGGAGGACTACGCCCTTGCCACGGTGCCGGAGCTTTGACGGGCACGGGTGATTGGGGGTGCCATGAGCGGAACAGCCACCACGATTGCGCTGGTTGCGGTCTTTGTGGGCATCATCGTCTACGACCTGGTGACATCGCTGCTACGCTACGTCGTCAGAGCAAAGGCGGATGCCCTCTTTGCGATAGGAGACTTCGACCTCCTCGATTGGTATCTCTAGAGGGGCCTCCCGTCGTTCGTGTTCGGGCGCTACGGCACGGAGATTGCTCGCTTCAATGCATACGTCCAACGGGGCGGCGGTGAACGTGCAGGGCGCCCTATAGCGGAGCTGCTTGGCACGCGGGTTCCCGTGCACCAGTGCCATGAGCCAATCGTCAAGAAATTCAACTTCTACCTGGAGCAGGGTGACTACGCCCCTGCCAAGGAGCTTCCTTCCGAGATTAGGCAGACCTTGCCGCAGGAGACGAGCAAGGGCTGCGAGATGAGCTATGACATCCTAACGCGTCACAGTCGCTCCTACACCCATGAGCTGAAGAACGAGTTTCCCAGAGCACCCAAGATGAGGTAGCTCGAGTTTGCGTATCTCCTCTCGGCCCAATATCGCAATCTGGGGAATCACGCAAGCCAGGAGACATGTTAAAGAAAGTTCGAGAAGCCTGCTAAGGATTTGGGGACGCAGGGTCCATCGCGCAGCTGAAGCCGCCGCACGGCCGAGGGCACCGCATGGCTGAGCTGGTCGCGCAGCTGTGCCATTCGTTCAGCCGTCTGCAGTATGGCTGCGAAGGGCAACGCTATTGCGTGGCAACGCCGCAGGTATATTCACGGGTAACGAGGCTCCCGGACAAGGGGGCCTTGCATGAGGCGTATCGAAGAGGAAGGAAACGTACCGTGGAAAAGCAGTGGCTTGGGCTTGAGGAGAAGGTCGCAATCGTGACGGGCGCGGCGTCGGGCATTGGCAAGCACGTGGCCGAGGTGCTCAAGGCGGTGGGGGCCACAGTGGTGGTTGCCGACCTCACCGTCGAGACGGGCGAAGAGCTCGCGGGCATGTATTGCATCAAGTGCAACGTCGCCGATCCTGACAGCGTCAACGCCATGGCGAAGACAGTCATCGACAGGTACGGCTCCATCGATATCCTGGTTAACAACGCCGGCCTCAACAGGCCACGCCTGCTCGTTGACGTCAAGGGCGAGCGGCCCGAGTATGAGCTCAACGTCAAGGACTTCGACCTCATGTTCAATGTCAACGTCAAGGGGCTCTTCCTCGTCGCGCAGGCCTGCGCACGCCAGATGATCAAGCAGGGCAAGGGAGTCATTGTCAATATGTCGTCCGCATCCGGCAAGGAGGGCTCGGTCGGCCAGTCGGCGTACTCGGCGACCAAGGGCGCTGTCGATTCCTTTACGAGGTCATGGGGCAAGGAGATTAGCCCGCACGGTGTCCGCGTCGTGGCCGTGGCGCCCGACATCATGGAAGCCACCGGCCTCAGGACGCCCGCCTACGAGGAGGCGCTTGCCTACACGCGGGGCACCACGCCCGACAAACTTAACACTGACTATAAGAAGTCAATTCCCATCGGCAGGCCCGGCAAGCTTGACGAGGTGGGTTGGACGGTCGCCTTCCTGGCATCCGACCGTGCAGGCTACATCACCGGCACCACTATCAACGTCTCGGGAGGAAAGTCGCGCGGCTAGGCGTCACGCTCGGCGGAATCGTGGCATAGGGCACGTTGGCGTGCGCATGTGAGGGGGGGGGACGGCGGCTGTGAGCCCGATAGTCAACAATCGCATCGTGGCTATAGCCAGCTACTTCGCCAAGAACTCAACGGGAACCTTCGAGGAGCTTGCGGCGCGCCTGGGCGTGAGCGTCCGCTCGGCGCGCGATGATGTCGCGCGGCTGAACGAGCTGCTTGATGGCACGGCATCGCTGGAAGCGCACCAAGGCGTCCTCAACATGCTCGTGTATGACTCTCAGGGCTATGCGTCGAAGCTGGCAGGCCTGCTCAAAGCAGGGGAGCCCGCCCGCGAAGATAGTGCACAGTGGCGAGAGGGCAGACTCTTTGGCTTGCTCCTGCATGCCACCGGCCCCGTCACCACCGAGGTGCTCGCCAACAAGCTCCATATGAGCAGGAGCACCCTTACGACCGTCACACGCCAGCTGAAGCAGGACGCGGCACCTTATGGCATCTCCATATTGGGAAAGCCCAACAGCGGACTCTGGCTCGACGGGGATGAGATACAGCTTCGCCTCTATGCGATTGAGAGGGCCTTTGAGCCCGCCTATGGGGACAAGGAACTTCCCGAGGCAGTGGCGAATGTGGTGCGCGCGGGGGCACGGCGCATCTCCTCCGAGCAGAATGTGCTCACAGCACTCATGCGCTACAGCACGGTCATGGTGGATCGCTTTTCTGGTGGCCACACCATACGGAGCCTTGGCAATCTGGCGCACGGTGTCTTCGAGGGAGTCGCGTTTGGTCTTGTCGACGCGCTCGTGAGCGAGATTGGGGCGGTCACAGGGTGCACCTATCCCAAGAACGAGCGGGTGTTCGTCGCCCTTTCCGTCATGGGCGCGCGGGTCCCGGGGGACGTATCTGACGTCATGCCCGTCGAGCTTGACACCGATATCTTAGCACTTGCTCAGAGCCTCGTGAAGGCCATATCGGACGACCTTAACGTTCCGATTTCGCTTGGCGACCTAACGTGTGAGTTCCTATACCACCTGAAGGCCATGCTCAACCGCCTGCGCTACTCGATTCGCCTCAAGAACCCGATGGTCGAGGACATGCGGAGTCACTACCCTCTGGAGTGGGAGGCCACGGGCATAGCGAGCCAGGTTCTGGACAAGCGTCTTGGCCTTCCCCTGACCGATGATGAGCGTGGATACCTAGCTGAGTACCTAAGTGTCATCCTGGAGCACCAGCGCCGCTCCTCACGGCGCGTCGCGCGCATCGCCATCGTGGGCGGCTCAGAGCGCATTACGGCCTTCTTCATAGAGTCCCAGTTGCGCCGCTCGCTTGACGAGAGCAAGGCGGAGGTGTCGCTTTTCACACGCTCCGAGGTATCGGCTCCCGTGCTCGAGAAGTTTGACATCGTTCTCAGCACGACGGTGCTGCCCTTCGAGACTGCCGTGCCGGTGCTGTTGATCAACGAGGTGTTCGATCCCGTCGAGCTTGCGGGGCGCATACAGCGCTCTCTCTCGTGGGCTATACCGCTGTCGTTTGCGACGACTGGTGTGCACGTGGCCATTGCGAGTCATCTGGACGAGCGGCACTTCTTCGTGCTGAGCGCGCAGGGCGGGTACCTGCCCGCCGTTATGGGCATGGTGCGTAACCTGACGGCTGCCGGCGAGCTGGACGCGGGCTTTGCTGACCGGCTGTGCGAGCGTGAGACACAGCGGCCCACGATCTTCGGAACCTCCGTCGCCCTCCCGCACTGCGCGCAAAGTACAAGTCACGCCGTGGTGCTGGCGCTTGGTGTTTTTCACCATCCCGTCAGCTATGGCGGCGGGGCTATAGAGGTCGTCTTCCTGCTGGGAACCCCCATTCGTAGCGATCTAAGTGGGGCGGATATTATACGCTACTACGACGAGATAGTCTCGGTCGCTCAGGACCAGCGTATGGTCGACCGGCTTTCCCAGTCGTGTGACTTCAGAGAGGCACGACAGGCGCTTCAGGCCTGAGTGGCCGTGTGGCCTCCGGGGCTCGTCCTTGCGGCTGTTTGTACGGGCGCCAGGGTGCACACGTTTCAATCCGCATGTTTCATGAGATAGAGGAAGGAGACCAGCTATATGAAGTCAAGTAAAAAACCATGATCTTTTGGAGAGATGTCTAAAGATTGTTTTTGTAAGTGTTGGATTAGTTGCACTTTGACAGTCGAATATCGAATGCTTTTAGGCGCAATAGATGAAGCAGCTGTGAAACATAAGCACAGCAGCAAACAAAAGTATGCAGTTTTTTGATTGATACAAAACAGTTCGGGTTGTAGGCCACCTTGTCTCGCATCACGGCAAAGATGATGAGACAGAGCTTTCTTGCCACGGCAGCTATAGCCACCCTATAGGGTTTGCCTCAGTAATCGCTTCTTTCTACAGAACTCTTTGAGCTTAGGAATATAGCTGCTGCAGCAAGCCACAGAGCGCGTCTCAGGTAGGAAGACCCTGCTTTGGTGATAGGCAACCCTTTAGCCTCAAGCTTGCCGGATCGATTCGCTCTGTGGGTCAGCCCGGCGTAGTTTACGATCTGAGAGCTGCCCTTAGGCCGAGACACATCACCTGTCTTTGTAGCTGTGTGAACCCTACCTGTGACAAGACTCCAAGGATAGTGATGATGAGGGCTCCACCTTACATAGCAGCTCTTCTATCATTGCTTTGTCGGTGTCTTTGATGTCGCCTTCCAAATATTCGATCTCAAAGATACAGTGCTTGATCTTAAAACCCACAGCCTTCTTCCCAAGGTGTGTCTCACAGGAGTTTTTGGTTGCCTCGCTGTTATTGCTTTAGCCTCACCAAGGCGCCCCGTGTGATTTGCCTAAAGTGCCAGTATGTATGTGGAAGATCTTTTCGGGCAGCGAGTCATCTGCAATAGGTGCCAAGGAAGGGACGCTGAAGATGTTAGTGAAAAGCGGCTCGCACTTCGGGAAATGAGAATCCAAAAGGCAGATAGCCTACACCTCTTTTAGGGACTGACAAAAACGCATTAAGAATCGCAGAGCCTATAGAGTATCATCTGCAAGCTTCGTTGGCTTTACCTCACCTACACGGCAGGGTCTTTGCGATGAGAGAGCTGTCGGCTGTATCATTTTTGACCCTGCGAAGCCCTTGAGTTTGCGTAGAGCTTCTACATGCACAGGATCAAGGACACACACTGCCTATCCCTTTTCCACAAGATACGAGTGGCAGGCCATCCAATTCTGGTTCTGCCAGACTTTCTAGCCCACGAGGAGCACCTATCCAAACCTTCGCTGGTACTTCTGAAAGAGATTAGGCACCTATCTTTCCCTTTGTTGTCGATGGTTCCGATTCGGTGGTCTACCTTTGCGATATCCACACCTGCAAAGAGCATAGGTGTATCTCCTTACAAAGCCAGTCTGGCGGACTCCCCGCTATAGCCATTTAGATCTGCACGCTTCTAAAAGAGATGCGAAGCCCAAGCCAAAAGCTTGCCTTCGCCCAGCTTATCTGCGATCTACTCCAGATGGGACAGGATACCAATCTCCTTTACGAGCCGCATAGCTCTTCAGGCAGTATGAAGACATTCCTGCCACCGGAGATTCTCTATTGCATCTAAAAGCATCCGATATGAGGCCAATAAATGCAACGCAGTGAATATAGGAGCAAGTATGGTTGGAATCGCTCTAATTGTAGTCCTGGCCGTTGCCGCGCAGCTTCTGCTCACCTATCGCCAGATGCTGAACTTCGCGCGTGCATTCTCGGACATGAGGAAGCGGGGCAAGGTCGTCTGTGGACGCAAGAGTGGGGGCTTCAACGCAGGCGCCATCGTCATGTTTTTAGTGGATGACGGCGGGTGCATCCAAGAGGGGAAGTGTTTGGAGGGCGTGACATCGTTTGCGCGCGTCAAGCCGCTTCCCGGCTTTGAGGGACGGCTGGTCACAAGCCTCACGCGGGAGGATGGTCCCAAGAGGGGGCATCGCAACCTCTGCAGGGCCCTGGAAGACGCGGCTCATACGTATCAGATCTACACGAATGGCGAGCCACTGCCTGAGACCCTCTCACCCCTCAGGCGTGCGGGCGCGGCCCTTCAAGCGCTGGTGCCGTACGGTCTAGGGCACAGCAAGACAAAGAGCATGCAATAGGGGCTGCCCTGCACGTTTGTCAATCAAGTCCATAAGCATGTTTTGAAAGGAGACGCATTATGGATGTAGTATCTGGAATCTCTGCCGCCGGCTCATGGTTCATCAACCTGTTCCAGCTTGGCGGCAATCAGTTCACGTCGTGGGTGACCAGCATCATTCCCCTCATCGTGGTGCTGCTGGTCTTCATGAACTCCCTCGTGGCGTTTATCGGGAAGGAGCGCGTCAACAAGTTTGCGGTCCATGCGGGAGGCAACCCTGTCACGCGCTACTTCGTGCTGCCCTTCATCTCGGCGATCATGCTTTGCAACCCTATGGCGCTCTCCATGGGCAAGTTCCTCCCGGAGTTCTACAAGCCGGCCTACTATGCTGCCGCCTCGTACCACTGTCATACCAACAGCGGCATCTTTGCCCACATCAACCCCCAGGAGATTTTCATTTATCTGGGTATCGCCTCGGGCATCACCGCACTGGGCCTTGACACCTCGCAGCTTGCCGTGCGCTACATGCTCGTGGGTTTCGTCGCCAACTTCATCTCCGGTTGGTCGACCGAGTTCACGACGAAGATTGTCGAGCAGCAGATGCACGTGCGTCTGGCGCGGACCTTTGACGAACACAACGTTCATACTGACACCATCGGTGATGGTGTCGAGGCAGCATAGAGCCAGAAAGGACAGCTATCATGGCAGAGCTTCATGCTATCAAGGTTGTTGCCGGCAGCGGCGGTTGGGGCGGTCCCCTGGTCATCAAGCCCACGCCCGAGCGCAACAAGGTCATGTACATCGTCGGTGGTGGGGCGGAGCCCGAGTGCCTTCAGACGATCCTCAGCCTCTCGGGCATGGAGGCCGTCAACGGCTTCAAGACCTCGTGCCCCGAGGAGCAGATTGCCTGTGTCATCATTGACTGTGGTGGGACCCTGCGCTGCGGCATCTATCCGCAGAAGAGTATCCCCACCATCAACGTGATGCCGACGGGGAAGTCTGGCCCGCTGGCGCAGTACATCCGTAAGGACATCTATGTCTCGGCTGTGACTTCAAGCTGCGTCTCGCTGGCCAGCGAGGTTGAGGCTGGACATTCGACATCCAATTCCGTGTCCGGTTCTTCTGAGGTGGCTGCCCCAGAGCCCACGGCCAAGATAGCCTCCGCGACCGACCAGGTCAAGAAGGCGCAGGCCGACAAAGACTACATGGCCAACACGCCGCAGAAGGAGAACGGCTGGCTATCTGCCATTGGTATGGGTGTCGGCAAGTTCATCAACACGCTCTACCAGGCCGGCCGCGACGCCATCCAGACCTGCATCACTACGCTACTACCCTTCATGGCATTCGTCGCCATGCTCATGGGCATCATCAACGGCACGGGCCTCGGCGACCTCATCGCCAACGTCCTGACGCCACTCGCGGGCAACCCCGTTGGTCTCATGGTGCTCGGCATCATCGTGTCCATTCCCGGTCTGTCCGCCCTACTCGGCCCTGGCGCGGTCATTGCCCAAATCATTGGCACGCTTATCGGTACCGAGATTGGTAAGGGCGCCATTGCCCCACAGATGTCGCTGCCGGCCCTGTTTGCCATCAATAACCAGTGCGCCTGCGACTTCATCCCTGTCGGCCTGGGGCTGGCTGAGGCGGAAACCGAGACTATCGAGGTTGGCGTCCTGTCAGTTATGTACTCTCGCTTCTTAACGGGGTGGATTCGTGTAGGCATCGCCTTCCTGGCATCAATCAGCCTGTACAGCTAAGTCATAGTCTCACATGCGAGCGGAAACGTGAATAGAGGGGAATGCTCATGAGGGTCATCTACGAGAACAAGGTGTTGGCGGTCGGCGAGCACGTCCAGGACTTCCGTGTCGCCAACATGCTCATCATCTTTGGTGCTAGCGCACCGGCAGAGCTCAAGGACTACTGCTACCTGGTAAACGTCAATCCCATTGACGGTGACATTGCAGCTGGTGACATCCTGAGGGTAGATGACGGTTTCTTCAAGATCACGTCGGTGGGTGCCGAGGTGCCCGTCACCCTCAAGGGGCTGGGGCACTGTACAATCAGCTTCACGGGCGAGACGGCCGCCAGCATGGCCGGGACCATCTACGTCGAAAAGAGCAAGGTTCCCGCCCTGCAGGTAGGAAGCGTCATCCAAATTATCAAGTACAAATAGACACGGCGCGTGGCTCTGGACGCGCAGCTTTTGATGACCCACCCCTGAGGCTTGGCCCTCGGCCGGGTAATGCCGCCTCGCTCCATATGGGGTAAGATAGCATTGTGCATAGGGGCAAGGGGCGCCGCGTATGGTGGCATCACGCGTGGCGGCGCGTCCGGAAACCTCTCCGTAACGCTCCAAGCGTGTGGGCGCAACGGTGGCATGACGCGCGCCTCCCACCATGGAGCCCGCCACTAGTCGACAGTACCGGGCCGTTGAATGCTGGCGGCGAGCGGCAGTCCATCTAGGGAAACGATGATTAATGCCCCATAACGTGTTAAAGGGGACCGACCACACAACTTTTTCGCGGCCGGCATGCGGGAAAGGCAGAAAAGGTTGCCCATCCAGCACGTGCAGAAGTCGCTATCCTTACATTTGTCCTGCCGCATGCACCGCAATAAGGCTCCAAGACAGATCAAGCGACTCCGGGAGCCGGGAGGTGCAGCCTGCCGGCAAAAGATGCACATGGGTAAGGTTTGTACGGGCGAGAAAGACTTGAGTGTGCAGGAGATCTTCTCTATCCTTCTGTAGCGCTTCCTTAAGGGGTCGAAGCGCCGCTTCACGATAAGGAAGGGATGCTCTACCTTTGAGCGGCCGGATGCCTTCCTGGACTCGATGCCCTTCTCGGTAAAGAGTGCACAGGCAAGGCCCTTTATGGTCGAAGGCTTTCTTAGCGACACTTTAGCGCATAGATGAGAGGTGTGGGTCTTTATGCGTCCTTAAGGGCGCTTCGCTATACCTCTATAGCCTAAAGTCTGCGCAGCAGAACCTGTCATCTTCCCTTACGAGTACGTGTGCCACAGGATATGTCAGATACATTCTAGGCGCTCGTCTCCACACCATGCACAAGGCCACCTTCGACGTCCACGCCGATATGCGCCTTGTATCCGATACGCCAGGCTCCCCCTCGTATTATTAAGTGGTAGCTTTCCTTTACCTGTTCCTGGTAAACGGCTACATTGTCATCAGATGCTGTGGAGTGGTCTTGCTCCCCTACCGCTCGACGGTTTTAGAGGGGCTCCAGCCACAGCCTCTTTGCTGCATTGTTGATCAGTTAGATACCGCATGACGGTTTATGTAGAACGAGGATACGATTGGCAGAAAGCCCTGTGGTCTGACGACAGCATCAGAACAATCAGCCGCTTCTTTGAAGGAAGTCTTAAAGATGATCTACGTTGGAATCGATGTCGCCAAGGACAAGCACGACTGCTGCATTCTTGGTCCGGACGCTGAAGAACTGTTCCCGGTCTTTACCATCCGGAACAATCGCGAAGGCTATGATGAGCTGTTCAGAAGAATCGAGACGGCCTCAAAAGACCTGTCCCAGATAAAAGTAGGGCTCGAGGCTACCGGCCACTATTCCTACAACATCTTGGGCTCGCTTCTTGATCGAGGCTACCGCACCTTTGTAATCAATCCACTTCACACAAATCTTTACAGAAAAGGTCAGCGCCTTAGAAAGACGAAAACGGATAAAGTCGATGCCCGCGCCATTGCCGAAATGCTTGTGACTGATAAGACCCTCAGGCCCTACACGGATACATCTTACCCCAGCGAAGAGCTGAAGTCATTGACCAGATACCGCTTTGATCTCATCCAGAGGAGAGCGACGCTGAAGACATCCATCACCAGGCTGGTGAACATCGTATTCCCCAAACTGGAAGGCCTCGTCCCAACGCTTCACATGAACACCGTCTAGCGCCTGCTTGAAGAAATGCCCGGTGCGTCATGTGTTGCCAATGCCAACCTCACACATCTGAAGTCCCTGCTCTGTGATGCCTCCCGTGGCCGGTATGGCCGAGAGAAGGCGATCGAGATCCGGAATGCGGCCAGATCCTCTGTCGGATCAGAGATGTCTGTAAGATCCATAGAACTCAAGCAGACGATCCGCCAGATCGATGCCCTGACTGCCGACATCGAAAAAGTAGAAGCTTCCATTCGAAAGATTATGGACAAGAGTAGCTCTCCGATCATGACAATTCCCGGCATCAACTACCGGATGGGAGCCATGATCCTGGCCGAGATTGGCGATTTCAACCGCTTTGACAATGCGGACCAGATCCTTGCCTATGCAGGCATGTCGCCATCTACCTACCAGTCCGGGCAGTTGACATCCACCTATGCCCATATGGAGAAACGAGGCTCCAAATACCTCCGCTTCGCCCTCTTCAACGCCGCTATATACGTCTCCAAGTGGGACGAGCGGTTTGGCCTGTATCTGGCCAGAAAGCGTGCTGAGGACAAGCACTTCTATGTCGCCCTGTCGCACGTGGCAAAGAAGCTAGTCAGAACCATCTACCGGATGGAGCTGACCCATAGCGAATACCAGGCAGCGTAAATCTTACAACCCATAGCCTTTTCTTAGAGCCCTATTCCCGAGACTCTGTTCGTCATGCAGTTTTCAAGGTACTGATCTATCTAAAACACGTCTCCGCGTTTCATTCGAAAAATCGTAATTTCATGATTGACTTTTAATAGTTAGTCTTTCTTGGACTGGTGCGCTTTAAGGGTCGCGCGCATGGTCCTTGTTCTTTGTGGAGCTTTAAGGCCCAGGTGAAGGTCGCGTCCACCATGGAGCCGCCCCGCGCCGTGGTCCCTGCCTTCTCGAGCTCTAAGTTCAGGTCGTGAAGCATAGCCTTGCCGAACTCCTCTCGCTTTAAGGCTATGGCGCATCCTCGCAAGTGTCGTTGCATCTGGCTCCTGCTTTTGCATGAGGTCTGCGTGCACAGAAGCGCCACTAGGACCGACAATCCAGGATAGCATCTTTAGGTTCTCTCGTCTTAAGAGAGCAAACATGACCTAAAGCAGGCTACATCCTGTTATGAAGTGACCGTTGTCAAGAGGCAATTTCAGGAAATTTTCCTCCCCCCTGGCTAGCCACATTTGTGTTTCTCTGACAGCATCTGGAAAGAGCTCTGATTTAACAGTTCCCGGCATGTGGCCACTCTGTTATACGTGGATTGGCTACCAACAGGCTAATGGTTTTGCCGTGAGCCCTGCGATCTAAAAGCGTGGATTACTGTTTCCAGTGCCAACATAGGATGGACGCGGATGGCTTAAACCTTACAGTGATCACAGCTTCCTCCAGATGCTGTCAGGTATTTACTTTGTCTATTACTGCATAAATCCGCAGATTCCTGTGGATTTATGCCTTGGCTGCCCATAGACATCATGGACAGATGGCTGTCACAGGACTTGCCGCGTAAGCGGTGCGTAGCACCCTTGACAGACAAATGGACCAGATGTTACTCATGCTGCCTTCTTTTAGGCTTCTCTGAAAGCGATAGTGCCTGTCATCACTGCCCATACAAAGCAGGCAAGTTCCCTGGCAACTGCAGCAACCGCTACATTTCTTTTTTTCCCATGGCGGATCATCCGGTAATACTTGCTTCGAAGTCTTGTGTTTGCTCTGTCAGCATATGCAATGACATCAGCTGTATTTCCGTCCTGCCTGCAGCGCAGTTCCTTGGATTTATGTCCGATCTGTCCCTTGCAGATTCCTTTTGCCCCTTCAATGAGAAGCGTACGAAGATGACTGTTGCCAGCTTTTGAAATTCCGCTACGTTGGATCTTTGTTCCACTGGAAGATTCTCCCGGCGCAAGCCCGAGGAATGCAGCGTAGGTATTGCCTTTGGCAAAACGACTGAAATCGCCGGTCTCTACAATCAGTGAAGGTGCCGTATGAGTCTTTATACCGACAACGCAGCCAAGCTTTTTGACACTTTCCTTGTAATCATCATCGCCAGCAAGTTCCTCGATCCGTTTGTCGAAGCGTTCGATCTTTGATGAGTGTTCCTTATAGGATGCCAGATACTCGTCGAGGGTCTCGCGCAGCAGATCATCCACCTCAAGTGTCTTCAGCCAGTTCCAGTGCTTGATTGTCCATTTGTTGCCATCATAGAAGAAGCCATGACGCAGGCAGAAAGCATTGATCTGCTGTTTGATCTTCTTGAGTGCCAGTTTGTGGTCATCCCTCATACGGAGATATTCTTTTACAGAGTCATCCTTATCGGTGGGAACATGAACCGCATGATACCCGCCATAGCAAAGACACTGGGCGATCATGTTGGCATCACGTGCATCCGTCTTCACCCGCTTGCCCTGAGGGGCTAGCATTGTGCTCGGCGCAAGAATGACGCATTTTACACCGGCGTTCGTTAGCTGATGGTATAAGGAGTATCCAAGACATCCGGCTTCGTAGCCGCATTCAACAGAATAAGTATCGGTAAGGCCAAGTTTCTTTTTAAGGTTCTCAATAAATTGGAGAACGTTTTTATAATCAGGGGGTACCTGGATGTTGGCGAAGACCCTGTCCTCTGCCCCAACCACAGGCTCCATTGCACACAAAGTGTAATTCGAACTATGGACATCCATTGCGATTTTGAGTACTCTATTCATTAGTGATCTCCTTTTGTATGTGGTAAACCAGCTTACTTTATGTTAAACACCTATCGTATAGCGGCAAATCCACGTTGCTACTAATGTGAGGTCACTTCATATTATCTAAAGCATCGTCTAAAGCATCGTCTTTGCAGCGCGCATATGCCTGACAAGAGCCTGTCTGTGGTAGCTGGTATCTACCAGAACAATCCAGCTATCCCACACAACGATCGCATCCATTTGCTCCAGGTGTGCCTCTCGCCGGGTCTTTCTCCTTAGACCTTAGGATTTAAGGTGGCAGATTAGCATTCTGAGTGCAACAGGATGGCCCGCTGAATGCAAGCGTGGCACACTCCGGAAGGCTACGATGTTGGTTGTCTCAATCAACGTCGAAAGATAGAAGGAATGTGCCACTACAAGCATCTCAAGCCTACAGGAGAGGGACTGCATAGCCACGCTGTATGGCACAAGGGAAGGCCAATCGGCTATATCGCGGCAGAGATCGGCAAGGACAGCTCCAGCGTCTGCCACAAGCTCAAGAGGAACGCACGGCACGGACACTTTAGGGCATGTACTGCTCAAAAGGAGGGCGGATGAGCGCCGCAGGAGATACAGGGCGAAAAGGCGGCTTTCAGACCCTGCGCTTACGCAGAAGGTGCGCTTACTCATCATGGACAGACACTGGTCCCTGGAGGAGATAGACGACATCTCAGGCTCGAGGGTGGCGGCAGGTGCGTCGTTGAGCCTGCCGACTATTCTTACCGGCAGGTCCATAGCCGCCGCCCTCGACCTGTCGGGATTCGGCCCCGAAGGCCAGGTGCGGCACCACCTGCGCAGCAAGAGGCCTAAGACCAAAGGCAAGATCGAGATCTTACACGGCGTAAAGGAAAGGCCCAAGCAGGCCGATGAGAGGTCTCGCCTCGAAGACTTGGCAGACGACACGCTCGTGGCAGCCGGGCCCATGTGCCTGCTCGTGCTTGCCGACAGGGCAGTGAGGCTGCTTGGCCGCGGAAAGAGCCACCACGACAGCGGGAGCGTCTCTAAGGCCGCCTTCGGGCTTTTGCAGGGACGTCCCCTCGAGACGCTCACCCCGGATAGGGGCAAGCAGTTCGCAGGGCATACAGGGCTCACAAAGGCCCTTTGAGGCGTGCAGTTCTACTTCTGCGACCCTCACCATCTATGGCAGAAGCTAACAGTTAAGAACACCAACGGGCTCCTGCGCAAGTTCTTCCCCTAAGGGCAGCGACTTCGAAAAGGTCACAAACGAGGAGGTGCAGCATGCGGTGGAGCTGATCTGCGACAGACCAAGGAAGGTCCTTGGATACAGGACAGCCAACGAGGTCTTTAGGGAGATGTTGCACTCAGCTTGACAATCTGCCGGTCCTAAAAGCTCATCTGGCTGCCCATATCTGTCTTTTGGATATGCTGGAATGTGTGGATGTAGCTATACCATATCCAGAAGACATATAGGTATCTATGTGGGTATGGGCACTGTGTGGTTCGAGACATTTTAAGCCGGCGGCATACAGCGTACAGCCCCAGCTACCTCATCGAGGCGAATTAATTATCGTTTCCCTAGCGCATCGAGTTCAAGCAGGTAGGCGTGTTGCTCTTTGGTGAGGTATTGTCGATCATACACGAGTCGTCATTTCTCCTGAGGCTCATTGCCTACTCAAATCATGTTTATTTGGGATTTGAGTTGTGATGTGCGAAATGCGGGATCCAAGTCAGAACCTGCTACTCCTGGTCGGTCTCGTTCACGATGATGTTGCGGTTGTAGACGAGATGCAGGTACATGGCGTCATGCGCAGCGGTGGAATCGTGCGCGGCGATGGAATCGGCGATAGCGCGGTGCGTGCGGATCGTCTCGGCGATGAGCTGCTTTCCCGTTACATCGATGAAGAGTGGCACTGAGTACTTGAGGATGCCCATCAACCGGGGGATTACCATGTTCCCGCAGCTTTCGGCAATGGCAGAGTGAAATGCGGTGTCGGCGGCAGAGTAGTCTTCTCCGGCCGCTGCTAGCTTCTCGGTCTCGTCGCAGAGCTTTTTGATGTTCTGAACTTGATCGGCGGTAGCCTTTTCAGCAGCCATGCCAGCCATCTGGGGCTCTATCATAAAACGGACTTCGAGCAGATCTCGTGCGAGACGGCGCTTGTCTTCGATGAACGTGAATCCAAGTGGATCGCTGGCAATTCCTGGGTTTGATGAGACGTAGGTGCCTGAGCCTTGGCGGATGCTCACAATATTGCGGGACCGGAGAAGCTTCATGGCTTCGCGGACAGAGCTGCGTCCTACGCCAAGCTTTTCTGAGAGGACGGTCTCATTAGGCAGACGGTCGCCTTGCTTGAGGCCTTCATTTAGGATGAGCTGAATGATCTGTTTCGATACTTGCTCGGGGAGTCCAGATTTTGGTTGAGCCATTGTGTCGCCTTCTCCGTTTGAATCCATCAGAGCTATCTTACGGCACTAGTAGGCGGTTGCCTGCCAAATGATGTGTTGTATATACCGTTTGCAGTTTAATACCTACCGTAGACGAGAAAACATCAGATGAATTAGGCCAAAATCACGGTTTTAAATATCAAATGATTCTATTTCCGCTATAATCATCAGATGAATTTAAAAGGTCTGATGACTTTGGAGGAGACATGGCAGACCCTGTATTCGCGGCTGATCCAGCCAGGCTCGCCGTTTCAGCGGTTGTCGGCATCGCATTGCTGCTTGCTCTGATCATCAAGTTCAAGCTGCACCCGGTTCTTTCCATGTTGGTCTCGGCTATTGTCATTGGCATAGGTGCTGGAATGCCGCTTGACCTTGTGGCGGAGACCGTCACCAAAGGCGTGGGCACGACCTTGCAGAACATTGCCCTGCTTATTGGCTTGGGTTCTATGTTTGGCCAGATCCTCGAGGAAAGTGGTGGAGCGAAGGAAATCGCTCAGACGTTTATTAGGAAGTTTGGTCAGAGTCACTCCAGCTGGGCACTTGGCATTACCGGCTTGATTATCGGCACCACCGTATTCTTTGAGGCCGGCGTCGTCGTACTGATTCCTCTTGCCTTCAGTATTGCTGCGCAGACTAAGAAGTCCACACTCTACTACGGGATTGCCCTTCTGGCTGGACTTGCTGCGGGTTATGCGTTCGTGCCGCCTTCGGCTGGCTCGGTGCTCGTTGCTGACACACTCAACGTCGACCTTGGTACGATGATTCTTGTCGGCATTCCCACTGCATTCATCGCAATGGGTGCTGCAGGTATCGCATGGGGCCGCCATGTCGGTAGCCGCATCTTCGCACCGGTCCCCGAGCACATCACCGCAGCTGAAAGGGTGGGCGACGAGAAGGAGCCTCCGTCATTCGGCATGGTCATCGCGATCGTACTTACGCCGCTCTGTCTGATACTTCTTGGCACGCTTTCGTCCTGCATCGCGATGTCTGAGACTGTAGCGTCTGTCCTCTCCTTCCTTGGTAAGCCGTTTGTCGCCCTTACGATTGCTACGCTCATTGCCATGTATTTCCTCGGCGCTCGTCGTGGTTACTCTGGATCTGAGCTCAGGGCACTGCTCGATCGTTCCCTCAAGCCAGTCGGCATGATTCTTCTTGTTATTGCCTGTGGCGGCGTTATCCGTTGGATGCTCCAGGACTGTGGCTTGGGCCAGATCATAGGACCCCTGCTCGAAAGCTCTCCGCTTCCGCTTGTCGTTGTGGGCTTTCTTATAGCTGCGCTTGTCCGTGCTTCCGTCGGTAGCTCGATTGTAGCTATGACCATGGCATCTGGCATTATGGCGGCAATTCCTGCAGTTTCTGGCGCTTCCGTGCTCATGCGCGCTGCTATCTGCCTTGCCATCTGCGGCGGCGCTACTGCGCTTTCCCATGTCAACGATGCAGGCTTCTGGATGTGCTCTTCGTTCCTAGAGATCGACGAAAAGACGACCCTCAAGAGCTGGGCAGTCATGGAGACGATTATCGGTATCGTCGGCCTTGCCTGCGCGCTCGTGATTTCGGTCTTTGCCTAGCGGTGCCTGCCCGCATTGTGCTCTGTTTTCTATTGAAGCCATCGGTTAGCAAACAAGCTAGAGAAAGAGGAGAGAACCATGGAAGAAGAAACAAAATCCAAGATTCGGCAGGAGGCTGCTGACCTGGCTACAAAGCTTCAGCCGCGTTCTGGAAAGTTCCGCAAGATAAGCCCCGAGATGGATCCACTGCGTCTGGGAACTGGCTGGACTGTCGAGGATCTCGACAAGCCGCAGATTATCATCGAATCCACCTTCGGAGATTCGCATCCAGGCTCTGAGGGCCTGTTCGAACTCGTCGAGGAAGTCCGCAAAGGTGTCGCCGAGGCTGGCGGACACGGAGCTCGCTATTTCTGCACCGACATCTGCGACGGCGAAGCCCAGGGGCATGACGGTATCAACTATTCACTGCCGAGCCGTGACATGATTGCCAATATGATCGAGATTCATGCTAAGGCCACCCCGTTCGATGCAGGCGTATTCGTTGCGAGCTGTGACAAGGGCCTGCCTGCAAATCTCATGGCTCTAGGCCGCATCAATATCCCGTCGATTGTCGTCACTGGTGGCGTCATGGATGCTGGTCCCCATCTGCTCACGCTCGAGCAGCTCGGCGCCATCTCCGCCCGTTACGAGCGTGGCGAAATTTCCGAGGAAGAATTCGAGTTTGCCAAGCACAATGCCTGTCCGAGCTGTGGTGCCTGCTCGTTTATGGGCACGGCGTCTACCATGCAGGTGACAGCCGAAGCTCTGGGCCTCACGCTTCCTGGCACAGCGCTGCTGCCTGCCACGAGTTCGGATCTGCGCGAGTTCGCTCGTGCAGCCGGACGCCAGTCTGTCTGGCTCTCTGAACATAATCTCTGCCCTCGTGATATCGTGACCAAGGAGTCCTTCGAGAATGTCATCATGGTCCACGCTGCCATCTCCGGGTCGACCAACTCCCTGCTGCATATCCCCACAATTGCCCGTGAATTCGGCATCGAGATAACTGCCGATGACTTCGATCGCCTGCACCGTGGCGCTCACTATCTGCTCAATGTCCGTCCTGCGGGTGAGTGGCCTGCACAGTTCTTCTACTATGCAGGCGGCGTGCCGCGCATCATGGAGGAGATCAAGTCGATGCTCCACCTCGATGTCATGACCGTTACCGGCAAGACGCTCGGCGAGAATCTCGAGGACCTCAAGGCCAATGGTTACTACGAGAGGTGCGGGCACTACCTTGAGAAGTGGGGCCTCAAGCGCGAGGATATCATCCGCCCGTTCGACCAGGCATTCGGTACCGATGGCTCCATCGCTATTCTCCACGGAAACCTTGCTCCTGACGGCGCTGTTGTGAAGCACACTGTCGTGCCGCGCGAGATGTTCAAGGCTACGCTCAAGGCACGTCCCTTCGACTGCGAGGAGGATGCAATACATGCTGTGCTTACGCATGAAATCAAGCCGGGCGATGCTGTGATCATCCGCTACGAAGGTCCCAAGGGCTCCGGTATGCCCGAGATGTTCTATACCACTGAAGCCATTGCAAGCGATCCTGAGCTCGGTGCAAGCATTGCACTTATCACTGATGGTCGCTTCTCCGGTGCCTCCAAGGGTCCGGCTATCGGCCATGTTTCGCCTGAGGCAGCCGTAGGCGGTCCAATTGCTCTTGTCGAGGAAGGTGACCTGATCCGCATCGATATTCCCGGTCGCTCTCTCGAGATCGTCGGTATCGCTGGCAAAGAGATGGACCACGCTGAGGTCGATGCCGTGCTCGCTAAACGCCGCGCTGCTTGGAAGCCGAAGCCAAACCGCTATACCTCCGGTACGCTCAAGTTTTTCACTGAGCATGCGGTTTCGGCAATCAAGGGCGGCTACATGGAGTAGTTTTCTATTGCGGTTGTGGGGCATAGCATGGAGAGATGACTAGCAGGGGCTTCCGAGCTTAAAGGCTCGGAAGTCCCTGTGCTGAGCGATGCTGATATCATGGCGGGCTGGATTCCGAAGCTGGTAAAGTTCTCTACAAAAGGTTTGTCTGGGTTTGCTATGTGCAATCCAGCGTTTGCTTCGTTTGGAAGAATTCTCATCAATATGCTTTCTCCTGAAATGGGATGCATGCCGGTTTGCTGGCTAGAGTGTCCAGATTGCTTGCGCAATGCCCATCGGAATATGGTATAGCTACATCCACACATTCCAGCATATCCAAAAGGAAGATATGGACAGCCTGATGAGCTTTTAGGACCTTAAATCCTAAGGTCTAAGGAGAAAGACTGGGCGAGAGGCACTCCTGGAGCGGATGGATACAATCGTTGTGTGGGATAGCTGGATTGCACTGGTAGATACCAGCTACCACGGACAGGCTCTTGTCAGGTATGTGCGCGCTGCAAAGACGATGCTTAGGATGTATCTGTTGCAGGTCATGTTTGGGCTCTCAGACGAGGGAACCTAAAGATGCTATCCTGGATTGCCACTCCTATCAGCGCTTCTGTGCACGCAGACCTCATGCAGGCGCAGGTGCCAGACACAACAACGAGCGCGAAGATGTGCCATAACCTTAAAGCGAGAGGAGTTCGGCAAGGCTTGTGCTTTGCGCCTGGACTTAGAACTTAAGAAGGCAGGGATCATGATGCGGGGCGGCTCCATGGTGGATGTGACCTTCACCTGGGCCTTAAAGCTTAACGAAGAACAAAGACCTTGCACGCGACCCTTAAAGTGCACCAGTCCAAGAAAGGGGGAGCCTGGCGTATCGGATACAAGGCGCATATCGGCGTGGATGCCGCAGGTGGCCTTGTGCACGGTGTGGAGACGATCGCTTAGAATGTATCTGACATATCCTGTGGCACACACACTCGTAAGGGAAGATGACAGGTTCTGCTGCGCAGACTTTAGGCTATAGAGGTATAGCGAAGCGCCCTTAAGGACGCATAAAGACCCACACCTCTCATCTGTGCGCTAAAGCGTTGCTAAGGAAGCCTTCGACCATAGAAGGCCTTGCCTGTGCACTCTTGTCCGAGAAAGGCATCGAGTCCAGGAAGGCATCCGGCCGCTTAAAGGTAGAAGCACCCTTCCTCATCGTGAAGCGGCGCTTCGACCCCTTAAGGAAGCGCTACAGGGGGATAGAGAAGATGCCTGCACACTCGAGTCTGCCTCGCCCTTGCAAACCTTACCCATGTGCATCTTTTGCCGGCAGGCTGCACCTCCCGGCTCTCAGCGTCGCTTGATCCATCTTGGAGCCTTATTGCGGTGCATGGGGCAGGACAAATGTAAGGATGGCGGCCCCTGCACGTGCTGGATGAGCAACCTTTTCTGCCTTTCCCGCATTCCGGCTGCGAAAAGTCGTGTGGTCGGTCCCCTCTGACACGTTATGGGGCATTAATCATCGTTTCCCTAGATGAACTGTCGAGCTCAAGAATCCGTCTAGGGGGGTGCAATTAGCTAACATGGCGGGCTCCTGTCACATCCAGATGGACTGTGATTTCTGGCTTTGAGGACGGGAAAGTACTCGTGTCAGCGAGGGTCACAAACTGTCATGTGACCCCATCTGCTTGCGAGTTTGCGATGGTTTGTGGGAGCAGTATAATGGATACGACATAGGGGAGCTGGGGTTATGGCCCGGCCGAGAAGTGGACCTTCTGTCGTGACCCAATTACCTGAAAAATCGTTTGATTCACAGGTGTTTTCTTGTAATTATGCAAAAATATGTACAGACTAGTACTCTATAATTATGTTCTTGCACCGTGTACATGCAAAGCATGAAGAGAGGACGGATGGTGAGTTTTGTCCCTACTGCCGTCATATGTGGGATCGTGGCAGCATTACCGGGTATAGTGCTTCTTATTCGGGTACAAGCTAACCGGACCAAAGCGGGAATGGGAAAGGCAATAGCGTGCCTTATCTTCTCTTTTGTGTTGCTGACGATGGCGATCGCTATCGTATCTGGGACACAGCGAGAAAATCTTTTGCTGTTCAGTATCTGGGCGGTAGGCACGTTCCTGGCTCTCTATGTGATCGCAAGTATATCCACGTTTGTGCGCATGCGTTGACGTGTGTGGGTAAATGAAGGGAAGTAGTTACCGTGGGCGAAGCCTTTGCTGAGGTTTCAAAGTCGATGACCGACCTCATCAATACGTTTTATCCTCAGGCAGTCGTCGGCGATACGACAGTCGGACTTACGGTCTATACCGTATGGATGATTATCGCTGCAGTGGTGTGTGTCGCCGTTTTGTTGGTGTTCACCAAAAAGCAGAGCGAGTCGATGGTGCCGCACGGCGTGATCGTGAACGGTATCGAGTACCTCATCGAGTTCGTTGAGAACGATATCGCGAAGGCAATGCTGGGGGACACCTGGAGAAAGCATTTCCCGTTCCTGGCAACGCTGTTCTTCTTTGTTCTGTTCGGAAACTACATCGGCATGCTCCCGACCTGGAGGCCGGGTACCGGCTCTACTGGCGTTACGGGTGCCATTGCTCTGATGTCCTTCATCTACTTCATCTACGTCGGCATCCGCAAAAAGGGCCTGTGGGGCTATGTGAAGTCCCTGGCGCCGAGCGGCATCATGTTGCCGATCCGTATTTTGGTCTGGATCATTGAGGTCTTCTCAACGTTCCTGCGTCTGATCACATTGGCTGTTCGTCTATTCTGCAATATGTTTGCAGGCCACGTGGTCATGGGTACATTCGCAATCATGTGCTCAATCTTCCTGGACCCGCTGATCAATGGTGCTATCACCGCTCAGGCAGTGGGCACTGGCGCGATGTCCATCCTGTGGATGCTCCTGCTTTTGATGATCTACGGTGTTGAGCTCATGATCGCCTTCATCCAGGCCTACATCTTCACCCTGCTCTCTGCGGTCTATATCAACGGCGCAGAAGCGGATTCTGATTAAGGTTACTCGCAGGTTTTGCCTGCAGTATATAGTTGTGTCTAAAGTCGCCGGCCAAAGGGACTGGCGAGTGACAAAGGAGGAATTGTGAACGTTATTGGCTACGCACTCTGCGTGATTGGTGCTGCATTCGGCATCAGCTTCTCGGCTGCCAACGTTGCAACTAGCATGGCTCGTCAGCCTGAGGTTCAGGGTCGTCTGTTTACGGTCTTCATTCTTGCAGCAGCATTTATTGAGGCTTTGTGCCTGATCGGCTTTGTTGTAGCCATTATGTAGGTGTGTCGACGGGCTGGAAGAGGGAGCATTATGAAATTGAACAAAACGAGCTTCTTCCGCAATACCGCGGCGAGTGTAGTGGGCTTCGTCGCCTTTGCGCTCCCGACACTAGCGCTGGCTGACGATGGCTCTTCAGGCGGTGGTGGAATGGCGCTGCTGATCCCGAGACCGGCAGAGTTCATCCCGGCTTGCATTGCCTTTGTCATTATCTGGATCGTCCTCGCTAAGTTCGCGTGGCCTTCCGTGGTAAAGGCAATGGATGCCCGTGAGAATAAGATCAAATCCGATCTGGATGACGCGGCAAAATCGAAGGCCGATGCAGCGAAGAGCGCGAAGGAAGCGAAGCGAGCCATCGATGAGGCAAACCACAAGGCCGATGAGATCGTTGCTGAGGCGAAAAAGCAGGCTGAGGCTGAGCGTTCTCAGGTCCTGGCCAAAGCGCAGAAGGATGCTGCGGCTACGATCGCCAAGGCTCACGATGTTGTGGAATCTGAGCGTCACAAAGCGATGGTCGATCTTTCAAACTCCGTCGTCGATCTGTCTGTCCAGATCGCCGGCAAGATTATCGGAGACGGCCTGAGCGAGCAACAGCAGCGTGATCTCGCTGAGAAGTATCTTGAGGAAATAGGAAACGACGATGCCAAATAGAGATGATGAGGAAAAGGTAGAGGCGTATACCCGCGCTCTGCTGAATGCCGCTCGCTCTGAGGGCAGAGCCAATGCGGACTTGGTACAGTGGCAACACGCTGTGAAGTTCACCCCTGAGGTCTTGGAGACCCTGACCGCGATGCGGTCAGACAATGACCAGGACCTGGTGCGTAAGGTGGCTGACCAGTATCAAACCATGATGGAAAACGACGATGAGACCGTCACCGTGACGGTTACGACCGCCATTCCACTGGATGATGAGATGAGAGACAAGATCATCAAGAAGTTTGAAAAACAACTGAAGTCTCCAGTCTATCTTGTTTCACGTGTCGACTCTTCCATCATCGGTGGCATCATTGTCTCTGTGAATGGTCACCGCTACGATGCATCGGTAAAGGCACAGCTTGCCAACATCAGGAAGAAACTTTCCTCAACCTTCATCGGAAGTGATGAGTAAATGAGTGAATCCATCAACCCGAATGCCATCATATCGAAGCTTGAGAAACAGTTGAATGATGTGACGACAACGGTTGACACACAGGAATCTTCTGTAGTGACCCAGGTGGGTGACGGTATTGCCCGTATTGCGGGTCTAAGAAGCGCTATGGAGGGTGAGCTGCTCCAATTTACCAGCTCTGAGACAGGCAATACCGTGTATGGCCTGGCGCAGAACCTGGATGAGCGCAGTGTCGGAGCTGTGCTGTTCGGTGACGCTGACGCGATCAAGGAAGGTGACGAGTGCCGCACGACCGGCCGTGTTATGAATATCCCGGTTGGCCATGAGATGCTCGGCCGCACCGTCAACCCGCTGGGCCAGCCGATCGACGGCTTAGGCCCGATCCATACGACGCACCGCCGCCCGATCGAGTTCAAGGCTCCGGGCATCATGGAGCGCCAGCCGGTCAACGAGCCGGTGCAGACTGGCCTTCTGGCAATCGACGCAATGGTGCCGATTGGCCGTGGTCAGCGTGAGCTGATCATCGGCGACCGTAAGACTGGAAAGACCTCCATCGCAATCGATACGATTGTCAACCAGAAAGATACGGACATCATCTGTATCTATGTCGCAATCGGTCAGAAGGCTTCAACGGTCGCTACGATCCGTGAAGCACTGCGCACTCACGGCGTCCTGGACAAGACGATCATCGTCTCCGCAACGGCGGCGGTATCGGCCCCTATGCAGTACATCGCGCCGATGGCGGGTGCCGCAATCGGCGAGTATTTCATGTACAACGATAAGAACGGACACCCTGCAGATGCAAAGCACCCCGGCGGCCATGTTCTGGTTGTCTATGACGACCTCTCCAAACAGGCAGTGGCGTACCGTCAGATGTCCCTGACGCTGCACAGACCGCCTGGACGTGAGGCCTACCCGGGTGACATCTTCTACCTGCATTCCCGCCTGTTGGAGCGCGCATGCAAGCTCTCCGATGAGAACGGCGCGGGTTCGATGACGGCACTGCCGATCATTGAGACGCAGGACGGCGACGTGTCAGCCTATATTCCGACCAATGTGATCTCCATCACCGACGGCCAGATCTATCTGCAGACCAACCTGTTCTTCCAGGGGCAGCGTCCGGCAGTCGATGTCGGTATCTCCGTGTCCCGTGTCGGCGGCTCCGCACAGCTGAAATCTATGAAGCAGGTTGCCGGTACCCTGCGCTCCGACTTGGCGTACTACCGCGACAAGCAGGCGTTCTCCCAGTTCGGAAGCGACCTGGATGCGACGACGCAGTATCAGCTCAACCACGGCGCCCGTATGATGGAGCTCTTGAAGCAAGGCCGGTATTATGCACTCGATGTCGCAGACCAGGTTCTGACCCTATTCGCAGGCAAAGAGGGGTATGTCGACGACCTCGATATGGATCTCGTCATCCCATTCAGAGACGAAATGGTCCAGTACATGAAGGAGCGCCACGACGGTATCCGTCAGGAGATCAGAAAGAACCGCATCTCTGACGCAATGGGGGACCGTATCAAGACACACCTTGATCACTTTAAGCAGAGCTTCCTGGAGAAGCATCACGTAAAGCAGGATGCTGGCGCCACAGACTCTGCGGACGAGAACGAGAAAGCGTGAGGCACGGCACATGCCGAACCTTAAGGAAATAAGCAGACGTATCGCTTCGATCAAGTCGACGATGCAGATCACCCGCACGATGGAGATGATTTCCACCGCGAAGATCCGCAAAGCCCTTGAGCGTGCGCAGGAGGCGGCTCCGTACAAG
Source organism: Atopobium sp. oral taxon 416 (assembly GCF_018128285.1). Classification (NCBI taxonomy): domain Bacteria; kingdom Bacillati; phylum Actinomycetota; class Coriobacteriia; order Coriobacteriales; family Atopobiaceae; genus Atopobium; species Atopobium sp. oral taxon 416. The sequence goes on along the minus strand of NZ_CP072380.1, from coordinate 2,811,571 downwards.
GACGCTATCAAAAACATGCTTGCCAATGTGGCGAATGCAGGGATCGATGTCAATCAACCCCTGCTCCAGGAGCATGAAAAAGAGAAGACCGTTCTGTTTATACTGATCGCTTCCGATCGTGGCCTCGCCGGTGGATTCAACATCAACCTCGAGCGTGAGGTCATGCGCGCGATGCAGAAGCTGCAGCGTGAAGGCAAGCAGACCTTGCTGATTACCTGTGGCCGTAAGCCGACTGATTACTTCAACTACCGTGGTGTGAAGCCGGTCATGTCCTTCACGGGCATCTCCAGTGAGCCGACGGACGATGAGGCAGACCATATCGCATCCTATGCGATGGACGGCTATACCTCAGGGTCTATCGACCGCATCATGATCTACTACATGCACGCCCGCAACCGTATGCAGCAGGATGAGGTTCGGGAGCAGCTGCTCCCGGTCAGGGCGGAGGATCTGGCGATCCCGAACCCGCCGCGTTCCCGCGAGGCAGTCAGCAAGGTCGGGCAGACCATGTATACCGAGTTCACCTTCGATCCATCCGCTACGCGCGTGCTTGGCTATCTGATGCCCGCCTACATCAGGACGGTCATCTTCCATGCCTTGCTTGACTCCGCAGCGGCTGAGCACGGCGCACGCCGCCGTGCTATGCAGTCCGCGACGGATAACGCGAACGATATGGTAACGTCGTTGAGCCGTATGTATAACCGTGTTCGTCAGAGCTCAATTACGACCGAGCTGAACGATATTGTCGGCGGTGCGTCCGCATTGGAGGACAACAACTGATGGCAGAGAAGAAAAAGAACAGTGTTGACTTTGAGGCGCTGCAATGCAACTTAAAAGAGCACAGCGCCGGGGTCGGTACTGTTGATCGTATCGTCGGTGCAATTGTCGACGTTGAATTCGATAACCAGGTGCCGGATATCTACAACGCGCTGATCGTCGACGGCACCACGCCGGTGGGCAAGGTCCACGTGGTCCTGGAGGTTGAGTCTCAGCTTCCCCACGGTATCGTCCGCTGTGTCGCTATGGCGTCAACCAACGGAATGCAGCGCGGCATGGAGGCCCACGATACCGGCCGTCCTATGATGATGCCAGTCGGCGAGGCAACCCTCGGCCGTGTCTGGAACGTTATGGGCCAGCCAGTCGACGACAAGCCGATGCCGCAGGGCGTCTCATACTACCCGATCCACCGTCCCGCCCCTGAATTTGACGATCTGACCACGACCACGGAGATCTACGAGACGGGCATCAAGGCTATTGACCTGCTTGAGCCCTACGTCCGTGGCGGCAAGACCGGCCTTCTGGGCGGCGCAGGCGTCGGTAAGACCGTCCTTATTCAGGAGCTGATCAACAACCTGGCGCAGGAGCACAACGGCACCTCCGTCTTCACCGGTGTCGGCGAGCGTACCCGTGAGGGCACCGACCTGTACCTCGAGATGACCGAGTCCGGCGTCATCAACAAGACCTGCTTGGTCTACGGGCAGATGAATGAGCCGCCCGGAGCCCGTCTGCGCGTCGGTTTGGCGGGGTTGACCGAGGCAGAGTACTTCCGCGACCAAGGCCAGGACGTGCTGCTCTTTATCGACAACATCTTCCGCTTCTCACAGGCAGGCTCTGAGGTCTCCGCACTGCTCGGCAGAACTCCATCCGCCGTCGGCTACCAGCCGACGCTGGCGACCGAGATGGGCGATCTACAGGAAAGAATTACCTCCACCCGTGAGGGATCCATCACCTCCGTGCAGGCAGTCTACGTCCCGGCAGACGATCTGACCGACCCGGCACCGGCTACGACCTTTACGCACCTGGATGCAACGACGGTCCTCTCCCGTAAGATCACCGAGCTGGGTATTTACCCGGCTGTCGATCCGCTGGCTTCCTCCAGCTCCGCGCTTGACCCCTCCATTGTCGGTGAAGAGCACTACCGTGTCGCCACCGGCGTGCAGGAGATCCTGCAGGAGTACTCGGACCTTCAGGACATCATCTCTATCCTGGGTATGGACGAGCTCTCCGAAGAGCAGCGCAAGACCGTCTCTCGTGCCCGCAAGGTCCAGCAGTTCCTGTCCCAGGCCTTCCACGTAGCAGAGAAGTTCACCGGCCAGCCCGGCGTCTATGTCCACGTCGAGGATACGGTCCGCTCCTTCGCAGAGATCATCGACGGCAAGTGCGATGATATCCCTGAGCAGGCGTTCCGCAACGCAAGCACGATTGACGACGTGCGCCAGCGTGCCGCGAAGATGCAGGCTGAGACGCAAGCGGCCGAGACTGCTGAATAGGAAAGATAGCTATGGCAGAGGCACAACTGAACTGTCAAATTGTACGTCCGGATAGGCTTCTGTATGAGGGGCCTATCGGCCACGTAGTCCTCGTTTCCTACACCGGAGAAGTGGGCGTCTGGCCCGGCCATGCGGCCGAGATCCTGGCGCTCGGCGACGGCGTAATGAGGATCACGCGCAGAAAGCAGGACGGCGGCGATCTTCGCCGTATCGTTATCTCCGGCGGCTACGCCGAGATCTCAAACGATACGGTGATCGTGCTCGCCGACCATGCGCGTGATATCGACGATATCGAGCCGGAAGTGGTCAACGAGACAAAGCAGAAGGCGATCGATGCCCGCAATGCGCTGCCTGAGGACGACCACCGCCGCGCGTACTACCAAAACAAGATCAAGTGGTGCGATCTGTTGCTGAAGCAGGTCAAAACCACCTCAACTGCTCAAAAGCGTAACTAGACAAGGTGCAGTATGGAAGTCATTGAAGTTGAGGGTGGCCACCCGATAGAGGGGGAGGTCACTGTTGAAGGCGCTAAGAACTCGGCGTTGAAACTGATGGCAGCGACCATCATGGCGCCCGGCGTCACCACACTCACCAACGTCCCGAATATCGCGGACGTCCATGTGATGGGGAAGGTACTCAAGAAGTTAGGCGCCACCATCGATGTCTGCGATCAGCACACCCTGTGCATCGATACCTCCGGGGTGGACAGGTGGGAGACGCCCTACGAGCTCGTTGCGCAGATGCGCGCTTCAACCGCCGTGTTGGGACCACTCCTGTCCCGGTTCGGGAAGGCGGTTGTCGCAATGCCGGGCGGCTGCAAGATCGGCGCCCGCAAGATCGATATGCACATCCTGGGCCTTGAGGCCCTAGGAGTGAAGTTCAAGATCGACCATGGGAATATCCACGCATCGGCTCCGAACGGGATCACCGGCCGGGTCGTCACGCTGGACTTTGCTTCCGTCGGTGCGACCGAGAATCTGATGATGGCGTCGGTGTTCGCGAAGGGCGTCACGACCATCGACAACGCGGCGCGTGAGCCGGAGATCGTCGATCTAGCGAATATGCTCTGCGAGATGGGTGCCGATATCAAAGGCGCTGGTTCCCCGATCATCGAGGTCCGTGGCGTGAAGAAGCTTCACCCGGTTACCCACCGGGTCGTGGGGGACCGCATCGAGGCGGGGACCTTCCTGGCAATCGGAGGCCTTATGGACCGTCCGATCACCGTGAAGGGCTTTGAGCCGCAGCACTTAGGATTAGTCCTGCGTAAGTACGAAGAGATGGGGCTCACCGTCGAGCGCGGTAACCGCTGCTGCACGATCTACCGCAAGGGTCCAATCCATCCGATCGATATCCAGACACTACCGTATCCGGGATTCCCGACTGATATGCAGGCGCAGACGATGTGTTTGCTCTCGATGTCAGACGGAACCTGCATTATCACCGAAAATATCTTTGAGAACCGCTTCATGTTCGCAAGCGAACTCAACCGCATGGGATCCGATATCAAGATCGAAGGCCACCATGCGATCGTGCACGGTGTGAAGAAGCTCTCAGGCGCTCAGGTGAAGTCCCCAGATCTGCGCGGCGGTGCTGCTCTCGTTATGGCCGGTCTGGTCGCAGAGGGCCTCACAACGGTCTCCGCGATCCACCACATCGACCGTGGCTACGAGCACTTTGTCGAGAAGCTACAGTCCCTGGGTGCCCACATCGTGCGCACGAATATCGAGGACACTGAGGAGGAGCTTGCTTCGTAGAGTCCGCCTCAGCAGTAAAAAGTTTGATCGATGCAGTAGCAGGAGGAATGGCTACTGCATTTTTGTGCGCCGTTCACCCCGTCCGGATGGGTGGATGTAGTGATGGTTGGTTGCACCATACGTATCTGGGGTATGAGGATGGTGAAAACTAACCGAAAAAGCGATCGATTATAGGAGCAAAAGTATGGCTCGCTCAGATGTTGGACCTCAGCACAGCCTTACCATGGCAAATGAAGATTACCTTGAAGCGATCTATAGGATCGCGAAGGAGAACGGTGACGCGGATGCCGGGGAGGGTATCCGCAGTGTCGAGGTAGCGGAGAAACTCAATGTTTCGAAGGCTTCGGTCAACAAGGCCCTCTCAACACTCAAAGAAAGCGGCATGGTTGATCAGACGCGTTATGGAAAAGTGACACTTACGCCCAAGGGGAGAGAGTACGCTCAACATGTGTGGATGTGCCATCGGGTGCTGCGCGCGTTCCTCGCGGATGACTTAGGAGTCGATCCTGAGACCGCCGATACCGAGGCCTGCTTGATGGAGCATGCGCTTTCGATGGACACACAGCGCCGCTGGATTGAGTACATGAAAAAACAGGGTGTTACGTTCGAAAAATAAAAAAAGGGGCAGCTTGTGCCAGAATTAGACGCGGATGATAAAGTCGCACTCAGCTTGACTGAGGTCTTACAACCCACGAGCACGGAGCATCTGGTTTTTGCCGGATCGGTTGCGGATATGCTGAAGAAATATCCTTTGGCAGACACGATCCGCGATGCTGAATGGGTGATGTTCGAAGGGGAGACGGTTGCACACGTTTCCCGTATCTATCACGATATCGGCGCGGATGTCGCGCTGACCTATACACAGAACTGTTCTGCCCCAACACTCGCGAAACAGCAGTGTGGGATCCGTATGGAGGATGCCAACTCACATGCGGTACGCCTGGCCTTTAAGAGTGCCTCACCCTTTGTGGTGGGGACGCTGGGGCCGAGCTGTCTGAACGACTCCTCAAGCGATGAGGAAGCGGAAGAGGCTTACGAAAAGCAAGCCCGGACGCTCGTTTCCAAGCATGCCCACGGGGTATTCCTCGATGGAATGCCCGATATGTACCACCTCACGGTTGCGGCGCGCGGTGCTTACTATGGCGCACACGCACGCGAGCTGGGAGCTTATCGGCCCATGATTGGCTCAGTTGTGCTGGGCCCGGACGGAAATCTGGCTGACGGCACGACGCCCTACGAGGTGATTGAGCGGGCGCGTGATCTGCACCTGGATTGCGTGAGCATCGAAGGGCTCGACTGTGTGGGAGCTGAAGCGCGCTCCAGCAGGCTTGTGGATGCTGCCTCAAACGCGGGAATCAGCATCTTGGTCAGGATTAAGGCTGACACGAGGGCAGAGGAGCGCACTGAGCAGGCGCAGATGGACGATATGCAAGCCGTCCAGATCGCGACGAGAGATTTGGCCCAGTCAGGGATCAGGTTCGTCGGTCCCGGCTTCGGCGCTGGGCCTGAGATGGCCGGCGTGATGGCGGACACCTTCGATCAGCTTTAAGAGATTGAGTCATAGAGTTCGTATCAAAAAGGTATGAAGGAGTGGTGTGGAAAATCTCATGCGGATGCCGTCCACGGATTATCTGAAGCCTTAGGCATATAGGAAGGCAGTGCGTAGAGCGGCTGGGGTATCCTACGACAATTGGTTCCAGAAAAGGGTTTTACCTGTCCATCCGATATAAGGAGGATTGCTTCTATGAAGGCCATTATTCCAGCAGCTGGTTTAGGGACGCGATTTTTGCCAGCAACGAAATGCACGCCCAAAGAGCTTCTACCTGTGCTCAACAAACCAGTGATTCAATACGTGGTCGAGGAAGCGCTGGAGCCAGCGGGGGTCGACGAGGTTGTGCTCGTGAACTCCCATGAGAAGCCTCAAATCGAGCACTATTTCTCTGAAGACCTAGAGCTTGAAGGTCTGCTGCGCAAGCGTGGCAAGGATACCTTTGCGGATCTCGTAAAGCAGGCAGGCAGTCTGCCCGTCTCCTTTGTCTACCAGGAGCAGCCGCTGGGCTTGGGTCATGCGATCCACTGCGCTGCAGATAAGATGGATGGGGATCCGTTCTTTGTTCTGCTTGGGGATTACTTTGTGCCGGACCGTCAGATGTGCGTGCGCATGGCGGACGTCTCAAAGGCGCACGGCGGATGTTCAGTGATTGCGGTCGCTCCGGTGCCAGAGGATCAGGTTTCCCGCTACGGAATCGTTGGTGGTACCTGCATCGGGTCCTATGATGGGTGCAAGCTCAGCGACCCGGAGCAGGAAGGCGCCGTGTGGAAACTCTCCGGCATGGTCGAGAAGCCGGAGCCGAAAGATGCCCCCTCGCATCTCTTTATCGTCGGCCGCTACCTTCTGACACCGCGCCTGATGGAGCTTTTGGCCACCCAGGAGCCGGGCGCTGGCGGAGAGATTCAGCTGACCGACTCTTTGGTCAAACTACTTTCAGAGGAAGATATCTACGCGCTTGTAGTCGACCCGAATGAGGGTTGCGATACCGGAACCCCAGCCGCTTGGGCTGCGACGAATGCCAGGATGGCGCTGAGCGATCCTGAATATGCCGAAGCTTTCAAAGAAGCCCTGGGTACTACACAATTATAGGAGCCTCCATGAGCATCATCCGATTTGGCACTCGCGGTTGGCGTGCACGGTATGATGACGGATTTAATGAAGAATCAGTTGCACGCATAGCCGATGGTGTTGCCACAATATGGCAAGAGGCAAAGCCCCATTCGCGGGTTTTAGTCGGAGACGATACGCGCTTTGCTTCGCGTGAGATGGCTATGCTCGCAGCTGAGGTTATGGCCGCTAAGGGCTTACGGGTGTACCTGTCGGACCGTATCTGCCCGACGCCGGCGCTGGGATGGAGCATCTCCAAAGATCCCGATGCAGTCGGCGGTTTAATGATTACAGCGAGCGAAGCGCCCGCAGATTATGGTGGGGTCCTGCTGTTGATGCGGGACGGCAGCCCTGCGACGCGGATCTTCAAGAATGAGCTGGAAGCGACGATGCCGCCCTCCGCCCCCGAAGGCCGTGGATCCTATGAAACAATCAATTTGATGGATGATTACCTGTGCCACATCCTTTCCTATGTCGATAAAGATCTCATCTGCGATGCCCATCTGAAGGTGATGGTCGATCCGATGTACGGAGCGGGCGAGGGTTATCTCGCCCGAATATTGCGCGATATCGGGTGCGACGTGACGGAGATCCACGGAGGCCTGCACGATGATTTTGCCGGCATCCATCCTGACCCGATGGAGCCGTGGGTCGATGATTGTGAAGCTGGGACTGTGTCCTCAAAAGCGGATATGGGATTGGTGCTTGACGGAGACGCCGATCGGCTCTCAGTGGTCGATGAGAAGGGCAACCTGCTCACGCCGAAAACTATGATCCCGCTGCTGATGGACCATCTGGTAACTGATCGAAAGCGCAACGGAAAGGTCTTGGCGACCATTTCCTGCTCCTCTGCGATCAAGACGCAGGCAAAACGGTTGGGGATTCCACTGACCGAGACGCTCGTCGGCTTTAACCGGCTCTATGCGGAGATGTGGGATGCCCAAGTGATGCTCGCGACTGAGGAATATGGGGGTGTATGTATCCCCTCGCATTTCCCGGAGCGCGATGGGCTTTTGGCAGCACTCTTAATGGTGGAATATCGTGCCATGCGCAACGAACCGATCGCCCAGCTTGAAGAGGAGTTGGAGCGTGCGATCGGCCACTACGACTATGGAAGACGCGATATCCGTATGGATTACGGATCGATCGATTCGTTCCGTCTGATGCTGCCAGGACTCAATCCCTCCAGCCTTGCAGGGAAGAAACCGAAGAGCGTCTCGCACGGCGATGGACTGAAACTGACGTTTTCCGATGGATCCTGGACAATGATCCGCGCTTCGGAGACTGAGCCGATGGTGAGAATCTATGCGGAAGCCTCGAATAGTGTTGAGCGCATGAAGCTGATGAAAGCCGCGATTCAGCTAGTCAGATCCAGCTCTCTATAGGTCATTTCCTAAAATATTTGGTATTTCCCAAACGTCCTATGTTGTGTCCATTCTGTGAACATGACAAATCCCACATGTTTGGGGTCGGTGGGCGTGTAGGGTTAATGCTCGCGCTTCGGGGCACTGGTCTTCAAAGTGCGCTGAACCTTGAAAACCGGATACTGTGTGACAAACACTAAAAGACAGTGATTTGTGTACTAACGGTTGTATTTGGTAGTTAAACACCATGTACTTCCGTCAATTCTTTCTTTTTCCTTAAAAAAAGAGAACTACATGATGAATCCGCTTTTTTATTTGGCGAGCGTGATCATTCGATACAGGACACACACTCTTTCATTTCATCTTCTATTTGCTTGATTGCAAATGGTTTGAACGGAGAGTTCGATCCTGGCTCAGGATGAACGCTGGCGGCGCGCCTAACACATGCAAGTCGAACGGTTAAAGCACCTTCGGGTGTGTATAGAGTGGCGAACGGCTGAGTAACACGTGGGCAACCTGCCCTTTGCATCGGGACAGCCTCGGGAAACCGTGGTTAATACCGGATACTCCATCTTTCTCACATGAAAAAGATGGGAAAGTGTTTAGCGGCAAGGGATGGGCCCGCGCCCTGTTAGCTTGTTGGTGGGGTAAAAGCCTACCAAGGCAATGATGGGTAGCCGGGTTGAGAGACCGACCGGCCAGATTGGGACTGAGACACGGCCCAGACTCCTACGGGAGGCAGCAGTGGGGAATCTTGCACAATGGGCGAAAGCCTGATGCAGCGACGCCGCGTGCGGGATGAAGGCCTTCGGGTTGTAAACCGCTTTCAGCAGGGACGAGGCGAAAGTGACGGTACCTGCAGAAGAAGCCCCGGCTAACTACGTGCCAGCAGCCGCGGTAATACGTAGGGGGCAAGCGTTATCCGGATTCATTGGGCGTAAAGCGCGCGTAGGCTGCCCAGTAGGTCGAGAGTTAAATCCGGGGGCTCAACCCCCGTCCGCTCCCGATACCGCTGGGCTTCGAGTCTGGTAGGGGAAGGTGGAATTCCCAGTGTAGCGGTGGAATGCGCAGATATTGGGAAGAACACCGGTGGCGAAGGCGGCCTTCTGGGCCATGACTGACGCTGAGGCGCGAAAGCTAGGGGAGCGAACAGGATTAGATACCCTGGTAGTCCTAGCCGTAAACGATGGGCACTAGGTGTGGGGAGGCTTTACTTTCCGTGCCGACGCTAACGCATTAAGTGCCCCGCCTGGGGAGTACGGCCGCAAGGCTAAAACTCAAAGGAATTGACGGGGGCCCGCACAAGCAGCGGAGCATGTGGCTTAATTCGAAGCAACGCGAAGAACCTTACCAGGGCTTGACACTCAGATGAAGCGGCGGAAACGCCGTGGCCGAAAGGAGTCTGAACAGGTGGTGCATGGCTGTCGTCAGCTCGTGTCGTGAGATGTTGGGTTAAGTCCCGCAACGAGCGCAACCCTCGTCGCATGTTGCCAGCGGTTCGGCCGGGCACCCATGCGAGACCGCCGGCGTTAAGCCGGAGGAAGGTGGGGACGACGTCAAGTCATCATGCCCTCTATGTCCTGGGCTGCACACGTGCTACAATGGCCGGCACAGCGGGGTGCCACTGCGCGAGCACAAGCGAATCCCTAAAGCCGGTCCCAGTTCGGACTGGAGGCTGCAACCCGCCTCCACGAAGTCGGAGTTGCTAGTAATCGCGGATCAGCACGCCGCGGTGAATGCGTTCCCGGGCCTTGTACACACCGCCCGTCACACCACCCGAGTCGTCTGCACCCGAAGTCGTCGGCCTAACCTTTTGGAGGGAGGCGCCGAAGGTGTGGAAGGTAAGGGGGGTGAAGTCGTAACAAGGTATCCGTACGAGAACGTGCGGATGGATCACCTCCTTTCTAGGGAGTACTTAGAAAGCTTTACTGTATAGGTGTGTGTCTTTTCACTTCACTTCTTTGATAGGTGAGTCACAAGTATCCGGTTTTGAGGGTTTACCCCTCGTGTACCTTGAGAGCCGCATAGCACAACAAAAGCAACAACTTTTCTTTTCTAGCAAAAGATAATCGCATCTGATCGCATCAATGCAAAGACATTGATGGTAGTGATATCCCAACCATTGAAAGACAAGGTTTTAAGCAAAAAGAAGATGGTAAGGGCACACGGTGGATGCCTAGGCACGGAAAGCCGATGAAGGACGTGACAAGCTGCGATAAGCTGCGGTGAGAGGCACATGCTCGCTGACCCGCAGATATCCGAATGGGCAAACCCGCCAGAACTCATTTTCTGGCACGCCTTAGAAGAACACATATTCTTAGGCGAGGCAACCCGGAGAACTGAAACATCTCAGTAGCCGGAGGAAGAGAAATCAACCGAGATTCCCCAAGTAGTGGCGAGCGAACGAGGATGAGGCCAAACCGCCTGTAGGGAAACCGCAGACGGGGTTGTAGGGCAGGCAATAAAGTGCAGCGCTTGCGGAAGCAGAACAGCATGAAAAGGCTGACTGAAAAGGGTTAGAGTCCCGTACGCGAATCCAACATAGAGCGCATGAGCCTGCTCCTGAGTACTGCCGGACACGTGAAACCCGGTGGGAAGCAGGGGGGACCACCCTCCAAGCCTAAATACTCTTCCGTGACCGATAGTGGACAAGTACCGTGAGGGAAAGGTGAAAAGCACCCCGGGAGGGGAGTGAAATAGTACCTGAAACCGTGTGCTTACAAGCAGTCGGAGCGCTTACCTTGCGTAAGTGTGACGGCGTGCCTTTTGTAGAATGAGCCAGCGAGTTACGGTGTGTGGCAAGGTCAAAGTCAGAAACTGAGCCGAAGCGAAAGCGAGTCTGAATAGGGCGATTGAGTCGCATGCTGTAGACGCGAAGCCAGGTGAGCTATCCTGGGGCAGGCTGAAGCGGGGGTAAGACCCCGTGGAGGGCCGAACCCACTTAGGTTGAAAACTGAGGGGATGACCTCAGGATAGGAGTGAAAGGCTAAACAAACCTGGAGATATCTCGTTCTCCCCGAAATAGCTTTAAGGCTAGCCTCAGGCGTTCAACACTGGAGGTAGAGCACTGAATGGTAGAGGGGGCCTCACCGCCTGCCGACACCAATCAAACTCCGAATGCCAGCGTTTCAGAGCCTGGGAGTCAGAATATGTGGGCTAAGCCGTGTATTCGAAAGGGAAACAGCCCAGACCGTCCGCTAAGGTCCCTAAATTCATGCTAAGTGGCAAAGGATGTGCGTTTGCTCAGACAACCAGGATGTTGGCTCAGAAGCAGCCATTCATTTAAAGAGTGCGTAATAGCTCACTGGTCGAGTGGACATGCGCCGACAATATACGGGGCTAAGCATGGTACCGAAGCGACGGATTGTATCTTTATAGATACTTTGGTAGGGGAGCTTTCTTGTATGGGGTGAAGCGCAAGGATAACCTTGCGTGGACTTGCAAGAAGTGAGAATGCTGGCATGAGTAACGAGAAAGGCGTGAGAAACGCCTGCGCCGTAAACCTAAGGTTTCCTGGGCAAGGCTAATCCTCCCAGGGTCAGTCGGGAGCTAAGGCGAGGCCGGAAGGCGTAGTCGATGCACAGCAGGTAGATATTCCTGCACCTCCAACGTATCGTTTTTACCAATGGGGTGACAAAGCAGGGTAGCTCAAGCGGGGTTCTGGACGTCCCCGTGGAGCCACGTAGGTAGGCGGGTCAGTGAAATGCGGCCTGCCGCTATAAACTGAGGTGGCGCCCGAAACGATTGAGCGAAGTGAGCAAGCCCATACTTTCAAGAAAAACCTCTCGGGAGATACTCGGAGCCCGTACCAAAACCGACACAGGTGGGTGGGTAGAATATACCAAGGCGATCGGGAGAACCATGGTTAAGGAACTCGGCAAAATAACCCCGTAACTTCGGAAGAAGGGGTGCCACAGCGTGTGAGTGCACGTGCTGCACAAGCTGGATGTGGCCGCAGTGAAAAGGTCCAAACGACTGTTTATCAAAAACACAGGACTCTGCTGAAGTCGTAAGACGACGTATAGGGTCTGACGCCTGCCCGGTGCCGGAAGGTCACGAGGAGCTGTCAGCGCAAGCAAAGCAGCGAATCTAAGCCCCGGTAAACGGCGGCCGTAACTATAACGGTCCTAAGGTAGCGAAATTCCTTGTCGGGTAAGTTCCGACCTGCACGAAAGGCGTAACGATTTGGACGCTGTCTCAACCATGGACCCGGTGAAATTGCACTAGTCGTGAAGATGCGACTTACCCGCGGAAGGACGGAAAGACCCCGTGAACCTTTACTGCAGCTAGACATTGGCTGCCGGTCCGTCGTGTAGAGGATAGGTGGGAGACTGAGATATTGAGACGCCAGTCTCAGTGGAGTCACCCTTGGAATACCACCCTCGACGTTCTGGCATCCTAACCCGTGGCCGTGATCCGGCACGGGGAACGTGTCTGGTGGGTAGTTTGACTGGGGCGGTCACCTCCTAAAGAGTAACGGAGGCGCGCGTAAGGTCTGCTCAGGATGGTCGGCAATCATCCTTTTGAGTGCAAGAGCACAAGCAGGCTTGACTGCGAGGCAAACAAGCCGAGCAGATGGGAAACCAGGCTCTAGTGATCCGGCGGCTTCTGAGTGGAAGGGCCGTCGCTCAACGGATAAAAGGTACTCCGGGGATAACAGGCTGATCTTCCCCAAGAGTCCACATCGACGGGAAGGTTTGGCACCTCGATGTCGGCTCATCGCATCCTGGGGCTGGAGCAGGTCCCAAGGGTATGGCCGTTCGCCATTTAAAGCGGTACGCGAGCTGGGTTCAGAACGTCGTGAGACAGTTCGGTCCCTATCCTCCGTGGGCGTAGGAAAATTGAGGGAGGCTGCCCCTAGTACGAGAGGACCGGGGTGGACGGACCTACGGTGTACGGGTTGTCTACCACAGGCACTGCCCGGTAGCTGAGTCCGGTTGGGATAACCGCTGAAAGCATCTAAGCGGGAAGCCCGTCCCAAGATGAGTTTTCCTTTCGGTAAGGCCCCTCGTAGACCACGAGGTTGATAGACCGCAGGTGTACGTGCAGCAATGCATTGAGCCGAGCGGCACTAATCGGCCGAGCTCTTCTTTTTACGATATCACGTATGCGATATATCTTTTGCCTTATATGTGTGCTATGCGGCCCTGAAGGTACACGTTTCCCTTCACAAGAGAATATCCCTCGTTGGTCAGCGATTATGGCAGGGGAGGTACACCTGGTCCCATTCCGAACCCAGAAGTTAAGCCCCCGAGCGCCGAGAGTACTGCGGTGTAGTCCGTGGGAGGGTAGGTCGTCGCTGACCAACGAGGGATATTTTTGAGCCTTCGTTGGTCCCTGTGGCTGAAAGCTAGGCGGCAGCAGAGAAGCGCTCCTTCCGCCGTCTTCTTGACCGCTCACAGTCGCGTCTTCTGCTGGCTTCGACCTTTCCTGTCTCCTCTCGCTCCTCCCAGGACATGACAGGCTGCAGGTCCAAGCAGCGCAGCACGAGCAGCGATACCAGATTGTCCGTGTTCTTGAAGCCATAGTCCATCCGCACACTCACCTTGATCTTGTTGTTGATCGACTCCACGCGCCCACTGCCGATTCCGAGCTCGACGGCTGCCACGATGTCGGTACGTCTGTGCCTGACCTTCTTCTCGATACCGCCTACAGGCGCGATCCTGCAGTATGCGGCAGCCCTCATCCAGGTGCTGCACATCCTCCGTGCTTTAAGACGGCCCTGAAGGTCCTCCTTGAGCGTCCATGCGTGGGCGAGGTTGCCCTTGGGATTGGCAACATCTATTTGGACGGAATCGTGAGGGACTCTTCCTTGAACTTGACCGGGCCCATCTAACTTAGCTTTAAGTGCATCCGCTCGTAGCTGTACCACCACACCTAAGCGCTCAGCTTGCAGCTCATAGAGGCTCTCAAAGCTCTTGTGGTAGACAAACTCGGCTTTTTGTATCGTGTTGGTGGACTCGACGATAGCGCTGTCACAGGGCAGCCCTTCTTGTACCTCGACTGCATGATCCTAAAGAGCTCGCCTATCGCCGCACTGTCAAACTTAAAACCGCACTTGGTGTGGGACACGTCTTTGGCAAAGAGCGAAAACGCCACGCTTACAAAGGCTGACTTCATAAGTTTCCTTGCGCCGGACATGTGATCGCCGATTATGCAGATATCCAGCTCAAAGTACAGACAGACTCAGGTACCAGATGCAAAGCACGCACACGTAGGTCAGCTCACCTGTAAGGTGGGTGTGCGGTACGTGAGCGTCGAAGGCGCGCTTAAGGATGCAGGTCAGCTTGGATTCGTTGGGTGCATAGGCGTGTACCCTCTACGTTATCGCGTCTGCGCCTTCAGGAGGCGAGCTTGCCCTTCCTGGCGCCACAGCGCCTGTGGCTGTCGTGTCTGCACAGCGACTACGTTTCCACTTAAGGGATATGGCTCGGGCTCGTCGAGCTCCCGCAGAAGGTCGGTCCTCTTTTGCCTGCGCTTCTGGAGCCGTTGTCATTGGGCTCTGGTATGGCGGGTATCTTCTTTGCGAGCAGCTGGTACTTTCACAAGCAGTGTACCTTACGGCTGACCCCAAGCTCTTTTGCCACTTTCCTCGCAAGGCCCTGCTTACCAGAAAGCCTTAAGGGCGCCTTTTGCTTTAAGTTCCATGGTGGCGATGCTTTGGGGTTTCCACAGAAGCCCCTTTGAAGGAAAGCTAAGCCTGCGGTATGTGAAGGCGATGTATCTGCTGTGGCTGCGGTAGTGGTCAATCGCAGTGCACTTATGTCCGTCGGTGTAGCTGTTCTTGCTGTGGCCGTCCTGCGGGACGATACCTAGCGTCTTACACTCTTTGATCCAGTTGTACAAAAGTGTGCTTGTCCAGGTAGGTAAGCTCACCGGTTACGGCAGTGATTTTCCTGCCGTAGTTGTAATAGAGATCGATCACCTTTTTCTTGTCCTTGTAGCTGAACATCAATGACGCCTCTGTGTACGTCTGTTCGGTACGGATTTGCGTTGCCACCCTCATCGGGCTAATTTCTTTCACGCTTACGGCGGTATAACTACCGTTTATCGGAAATATCGCCCTGTCGCCTAAAAACATGACTAATTACCGGAGAACAGTTTGTAAATGCATCCTACATATATATGAGTTTTGAAACATCTAACAAATAAAATAAGTATTTTAACATTGCAAAACACCTGGTAAATCATGTATTTAAACTTTATGTGCAAAATGTGGAAGTAAACTTATGCATATTGTAAGAAAATTATGCAAAATAGTAACAAGAACTAATCCAAAATAAGCTGAGAGAGAATCGTGTTAGATATTGAAAACCGTTACATTTGAGCTCCGTAAAAATGCAAGGTCTTTGGAAGGAAAAGACATGAAGAACGGAGTACAAATTCGCACATTACACAATTCAGACGCTACCGGGAAGATCTCCAGTGGGAGGTTCTTTGATCACATGCTGTGGAAGAGCAGCTCAGAGCTGTTAGGGGAGCTCGATGCGAATCATATTGTTTGCATTGAGACTTGCTTGCCACAGAACCTGGAGTCCCTCTTTACGCATATGGCCGAAGCGGTCGAGAGACGGGGAGGTGACGTTGCTGCCTGCTCATATGAGCATGTGAAAGTTTCGGATCTCACTGAAAGCCTGGAAGGTATAGTTCGACAGTTCGCTTCCAAACACACCGGTGGGCGCACGATTGTTATCGTCTGTGACTTGCCCGAGATTCCACAGGATCAGCTCTCTTCAATTGCCCGTCTCTTCCGCTATCTCAATCGTCATCACCTCGAAATCGTCTGCCTAGTGGAGCCCAAGAACGCTGCACTGCTTGAGTACCTGAACCGTGCCGGGGTGATGGGCTCAGACAGGTTCCGCATCACTCAAGGAGAGGAGGATCTCTGGAACGCTCCGGTCGCCTTTGATCAGGCGCTTGCACTCTCAAACGGTGCGTATTCTCTGATGCAGGTTTTGGAGGGCTGTGAGGGAGATGAGGCAGGAGGGCTCACGCAGGCAGACTGTGCCCACTTCGGGGAGCTGCTTGACCGTTCTGTCACCGAGGCGGCACAGACCTTCTCAAGCGAGCAGCGTCAACTTCTCTATACGATGATCGCCTGTGGGAAAGGCCGCCTGAGCGATGTTCTGGCAGTCACAGGACAGGGGAGCGGTAAAGACCTTTCCTTCATCGCACACTTTCTTCCCCTCGTTTCGGTCGAGGAAAAGACGAATAGCTTCTGGTGCGGCGCCGTCGCCGATGAGGGGGTCTTCAGATACCTTCCAAAGACTGTCGCGGCAATCAAGACCTTCCCACAGGAGCAGAAGCGGCGGCTCATCGCGATGACGGAACAGCAGGGCGCCTATGCGCGCAGCGCGTATCTCATTGCCACCTTCGGACTCACCGATGCAGTGGCTCGGCATCTGGTGCGTGAGGCGCCTCACTATGTAGCGGCCGGAAGCATCAGGCTGATCAGACAGGCACTGGTGGCCACGCAAAGCCAATCCTCGCTTTCCCACTACCGTGAGCAGGCCGAACTGGCGTGCACGCTGGCTTGTGGGAACTACAGGGAGGTACAGGCTGCCAAAAAGCAGTTCAGTCAACGGGACCGCTCTCAGGCCGAACCAGTGCTTGTGGCGCTCCGTAGCATGCGTGAGAGCCTGAACAGCCCCAAGGAGGCCGAACAGGCGCTCTCAGGAGATACCATTCCTGTTTCACTGCGATCCCATATCGCCTGTTGGAAGACCGCCTGCACGAAACCCGAGGAACTGCGGGCGCGCCTCACCGAGGCGATAGATGAGCAGGATCAGTGTGCGGAGCTCTTCCAGGCAGACTGCTGTTTTTTCCACGCTCTACTCGATGCGCAGACCGGGGTTTGGCCACAGCAGCTGTTGAGCCGTGAGGATGCATTTGGCCTGTGGGCCCAGACACTGTTCCTCGGCTACAAGGCACTCACTGCCGGTGAGGCTGTCCTGGGTGAGGCCCAAGGCATAGCCAAGGCGTGGGATGTCTTCGGCGACGCATTGGGCTCAGCCCTTGCGCACCTTATCTGTGCGGTGCAGCTGATGCGTAACGGCTCGCCTCAGGCAGCGTATCCTGCGCTTCTGAAGGCGCAGCCTATGCTCAGGGGTCAGGACGCGCCGTCGCTGACTGAGATAATCGTGCTGCTGCGTGCGCAGATCCAATACGACAAGCAGCCCTCGGTGGCAGAACAGCTCCTGGGCTCCTGCCGGAGCACTGACGGTAAGGCGATCGGCGCCTGGATCCGCGCCGCCCATGGAGGGTATGAGCTGAAGGGAAGCGAGGCGCCGCTGCCGGACCACCTGCTGTGGTTTGCGAAGCTGCTGCGCGAAAGCGACCGGAAGTTCCAGAAGAGCGCACCGGTGGAGTGGGACATCCAAGCCGGACGCTGGGGCACATCCAAACACCACGGTGAGTTTCAGGCCTCACAGCTGCTCGGCGGCAAACCGTGCGTACGGGCAAAGGGAGAAGGCCCCAAGCTGCTGGAGGTCTCGATGCTCGGACACTTTGAGGTCAAGGTGGACGGGGAGCCGATCCTCCTGAACCGCTGGCCAAGAAGATCCTCCCGCGTGCTTTTGGGCATGCTTGTGGCCAAACGCGGCCACACAATCAGGCGCGTGGACTTCCTGAATGCGGTGTGGCCCGGCGTGGACTATCTGACCGGCCGTCCCCGCATCTATGCAGCAGTCTCTACGCTTCGGGATGTTGTGAAGCAGAAGGGGACCACCACGAAGTTCATCGTCGGCGGGGATGGCAGGATCTCGCTGAACCCTACCTGCGTGATCTGCGATGTGGATAAGTGTGAGGCGCTCGTGCGGGAGATCCTCTCCCGCGGCACCGACGATGATCGGCTTTTCCAAGCGACCCAGGACCTGCTGGAGCTCTATCAGGGGGATCTGGTTGTCTCCCCGCAGGATACGTCGGGCATGATGCTGAGAAGAGAAGAGGAGCTGAAACACGCCTATGTGGACGCCCTGACTAGGGCGGCACAGCGCGCGCTTGAGGTTGGCCCCATCCCCTCAGCAGCGCTCTTCGCTAAACATGCCCATGAGGCCGCCCCGATCCGTGAGGATGTGATGGCGGTGTACGTTAAGGTCCTCGCCCGTCAGGGCCGGTACGCGGAGATCTGGGGAGCCTACCGGGAGTTCTCCCAGCAGCTCTTCGATGTGATGGGAACCGCGCCCTCAGCGAAGCTCAGGATGCTCCTGGAGGCGATCCAGAGTGAGGAAGGGGTTGCATCACCCGAAAACCGATCCGATCGGTTGCTCTGAGTTTTGTAGAAAGCCTGCGCCTTTACTATTCTGACTCATCAAGAGTTAGGTGAAATTGGGTATTGTTATTCTAAATGAGATATCTCTACGTGCATACGACGGATGGGCGGAGTATGCGCTTTTCCTGTGAGGAGTAGTATGCCAAATTTTATCTCCCGATTACTTTCGATGGGCGCGAATAAGCAGCTCAAGGAGTTTCAGAATGTCGTTGATAGGATCAATGAGCTCGAGTGTTCGTACAGCCCCGACAAGATGGACGATGAGGAGCTCTCCCATCAGACGGTGCTCTTCCGTGAGCGTTTGGCAAACGGGGAGTCGCTCGATGATCTGTTGCCTGAGGCCTTCGCGGTCGTCCGTGAAGCTTCACGCCGCGTGACGGGACTTCGCCACTTCGATGTCCAGCTGATGGGCGGCATCGCTCTGCACCGCGGCATGATCGCCGAGATGCGCACCGGTGAAGGCAAAACGCTGGTTTCAACTCTGGCAGGCTATCTTAACGCACTGGAAGGTAAAGGCATTCACATCGTTACGGTGAACGACTACCTAGCCAAGCGCGATAGCCAAAACATGGGCCGCATCTATAAATTTCTGGGTATGTCTGTCGGCCTGATCCAGAACGGCATGTCCCCGGCGCAGAAGGTCCCGGCCTACAAGGCCGATGTGACCTACGGCACCAACTCAGAGTTCGGTTTCGATTACCTGCGTGACAACATGGTTACACGTCCCGAGATGCGCGTACAGCGTGGGCACCACTACGCGATCGTCGACGAAGTTGACTCCATCCTGATCGATGAGGCGAGAACCCCACTGATCATCTCCGGTGCCGGCACTAAATCCGCAAGTACCTACAAGGACTTTGCCCGAGCGGTCAGAGGGCTCATCCCCGATGAGGATTTTGAGATGGACGAGGCAAAGCACACGATTGCCACGACTGATCAGGGCCTGAGGAAGGTTGAAAAGCGGTTGGGTGTCGCAGACCTCTACTCCGACGAGTCTGGACAGCTGGTCAACCACCTGCAGCAGGCGCTGAAGGCGGAGTACATGTTCCACCGCGATCAGCAATACATGGTCATGGACGGGGAAGTCAAGATCGTCGATGAGTTTACCGGCCGTATCATGGAGGGCAGACGCTACTCCGAGGGCCTGCATCAAGCCATCGAGGCCAAGGAAGGCGTGCCGATCCGTGAGGAGAACCAGACCCTTGCGACCATCACTCTGCAAAATTACTTCAGGCTCTACGACAAGCTCGCCGGCATGACCGGTACCGCTATGACCGAAGACGCCGAGTTCAGGGAGATCTATAACCTGCCAGTGCAGGTCATCCCGACCAATAAGCCGGTCATCCGTGTGGACCACGATGACCTGGTCTACCGTACGATCAAAGCCAAGTTTAACGCGGTGGCCGATGACGTGGTGGAGCGCCACAGGAAGGGGCAGCCCTGCCTGGTCGGCACCGTGTCCGTCGAGAACTCTGAGAAGCTGCGCCGCATCTTTGAGAAGCGCGGCATCCATCCGCAGGTCCTGAACGCTAAGTACCATGAGCGCGAGGCCGCGATCATCGCGCAGGCAGGTCGCTACGGCGCGGTCACGATCGCCACAAACATGGCCGGCCGTGGTACCGATATTATGCTCGGTGGCAACCCGGAGTTCCTGGCGCAGGATATGATGCGCGAGGACGGGATCGACCCGAACCCGGAGGCAGAGATCGATCTGAAGGATCCGAGATCAGTCCTTCAGGCAAGTATCGAGCGCCAAAACGTCGATATGCAGATGCCGAACTATTTGGCGAAAGCCAAGAAGATCACCGACGCGGAAAAGGAAAAGGTCAAAGCGGTCGGCGGCCTCTATGTAATCGGCACTGAGCGCCACGAATCCCGCCGTATCGACAACCAGCTGCGTGGCCGTTCCGGCCGTCAGGGTGACCCGGGCGAGACGCAGTTCTACCTCTCGCTCGAGGACGACCTGATGCGCCTCTTCGGCGGTGCCCGCATGGAGAGGATTTCGGCCATGATGGAGAGGGCCGACATGCCCGAGGACATGCCGATCCAGGCCAAGATGGTCACCAAGGCCGTCGAGGGCGCACAGCGCAAGGTCGAGGAGATCAACTTCTCGATGCGTAAGAACGTCCTTGACTACGATGACGTGATGAACAAACAGCGCCAGGTCATCTACGAGGAGCGCAACAAGATCCTCGACGGTAAGGACCTGACCAAGCATATCTCTGAGGTCACCCACGACACGCTCGAACGCAAGGTCAACGAGTACTGCGTGGAGGGCAGCGAGCCGGCTGAGTGGGATCTCAAGGGCCTGAACAAGTGGCTTGCGGATCTGACCGGCGCCAAGGAGCTGCCGGAGATCTCAGACGAGATGAGCCGCGAGGAGATCCTCGAGAAGTTCTTCGACTTCGTCACCGACCGCTACCGCAAGAAGGCAGACTTCATCCGCCAGATCGGCACGTCGATGCAGAAGGCGGACAGTGACACCTCAAAGACCGACCCGATGAACGACTTGTCGATGCGCATCATGCTGCGTGTGATCGATACGCGGTGGATGGCATACCTGCAGGAGATGGACTACTTGAAGACCGGCATCGGATTGCGCGGCTACGGCCAGCGTGACCCGTTGGTCGAATACAAGACCGAGGCCTACGCCGCCTTCACGCAGCTCGTGAATACGATGTATGAGGACTTCCTGCGCGTCATCCTGCGTATCCAGGTTGTGGCCCAAGCCCAGAGGGTGCCGGATTCAGGTCTGCCGAAAGGCGCCCGCTACTCCGGACCCTCCGATATGGACGGCTCTCAGCACCCGGTCCCGCGGCAGGTGCGCTCCAGTGCAGCCGCGAAGCGCAACCCGCAGCGTCCAGCCACCCCTCCGCAGGGCAAGCCGCACACCTACCGCAAAGAGGAGGATCCTGATCCGTATGCCAACGTCGGCAGAAACGATCCCTGCCCCTGTGGAAGCGGCAAGAAGTTCAAGAACTGCCACGGTAGGAACCGGTAATGGCAGACGAACAGAGCGTCACTGCAGAGGAACTCGACGGACTTGAGCAGCGCCTCAAGGCCGTTGAGGGCTACTTGCACGTACCGCAGAAACGTGAACTAGTCGCAGAGCTTGAGGCCAAAAGCGCCGCGCCGGGCTTTTGGGACAATGCCCAGGAGGCTCAAAAGACGATCTCCCAGCTCACCGAAGCCCAGGAGGACGTGAAAGGCATCGACACTGCAAAACAGCAGCTGGACGATGCCCGGGCAGCCTTGGAGCTCGCCGATGAGACCGGCGAAGAGGACCTGCGTGTGGAAGCTACCCATGAGGCAGCCTCCCTCAAAAAGACTCTCTCCAACCTCGAGCTTTCGAGCTGGTTTACCGACCCGATGGACCACGGCGACGCGATCGTCACGATCACCCCAGGCCAGGGAGGCCTAGAGGCGCAGGACTGGTGCGACATGCTCTTTCACATGTACCTACACTACTGCGAGCGGAAAGGCTGGAGCACCGATGTGAACGATGCCCCGCAGGCCGAGGTGATCGGTATCGACCGCGCCACGTTCACGGTGCATGGGAAGAACGCCTACGGCATGCTCAAAGCGGAACAGGGCGTCCATCGTCTCGTGAGGATCTCGCCCACCGATGAGAAGAAGCGGCGCCAGACCACCTTTGCGGGCGTCGAAGTGCTCCCGGTCCTTCCTGACGATATCCACGTGGATGTTGACCCCAAAGACATCCGGGTCGACGTCTACCACGCTACGGGCCACGGCGGCCAGGGCGTCAACACCACCGACTCCGCGGTGAGAATTACTCACCTGCCTACTGGCCTCGTGGTGACCTGCCAAAACGAGCGCAGCCAACTTCAGAACAAAGAGTTTGCGATGAAGATATTGGAGAGCCGGCTCTATGAGTTGGAGAAGCAGAAGCGCGAGGCTAAGCTCGACGAGCTGCGCGGCCCCAAGCACGAGATCGGGTTCGGCAACCAGATTCGCAGCTACGTCCTCTACCCCTATCGGATGGTCAAAGATTTGCGTAGCGGGGTTGAGACGGGTAACGTTGACTCCGTACTTGAAGAAGGCGATCTCGATCCCTTCATCTATGCCTATCACCGCTGGAAGGCGGATAAGGAGCAGAAAGTTTGATCAAGAACGGTGCCGCATCCCGTGCAGTACGTGACACAGTGATTATCGCAGCCGGATCCTTGCTCTTTGCAGTGGGGCTCGACTGTTTTGAGCTACCGAACGGGCTTGCTGCCGGCGGGGTCTCGGGTATCGCGACGATCATCTTCGCCCTCGGTCAGCGCGTCGATGTCTACATCCCCGTAGGCCTTCAGACCATCGCAATGAACATCGTGCTGCTGGCGCTCGTTGTCCGCCAACGTGACCGGCGCTATTTGGCCAAGACCGTCGAGGGCATCCTCTTTTCCGGCCTCTTTACCGATATCCTACAGCCGATCGTGCCGGTTTTGGGCGAAGGTGAGCTGCTGCTGTGCGCCCTCTGGGGCGGTGTGATCACCGGTGTTGGTTTGGGCCTCGTCTTTTTGGCTGGCGGCAATACCGGCGGTACCGACATCATCGCCCAGCTCTTGGCGCGCCGTACCGGCATCGCGGTGGGGACGATGATGGTCGCGGTCGATGGGGCGATCGTGTTGGCCTCCGCCCCGGTCTTCTCGGTTGAGAATGCCCTCTACGCCGCAATCGCGATGTACATCAGCGGCCGGGCGGTCGATATGGTCGTCGACGGCCCGCGTGCGGCCCGCGCGGTGTACATCATTTCCCAAAAGCACGAACGCATCGCACAGGGGATCTTGCACTCGCTCGACCGGGGCTGTACGCAGCTGGAAGCGACCGGCGTCTACAGCAAAGCGCCCCGTCCGGTTCTCATGTGCGTTCTGGGACGCTCCGAGACGACGAAGCTCAAAGATCTAGTTGCGGAGATAGACCCCGATGCTATCGTGATAATCGCGGAAGTGCACGAGGTGTTCGGCGAGGGGTTCCGACGGCTGGAAGATTAACTGTGTGAGTCATGCGTGAGCTTTTTGCGTGAGCGATTCCAAAAAGAGGCTGAATGTCTCTCTTTCCGCGGTGTGGTGTAGCTATAGTGGGAGAGAGCTCATATGGGTGAGCCGTCTTGTCCACAGTGACGGGAGTTATATGACTGCTACGAGCGAGAGCATGCCAGCGCGCTGTTCAGTGCACGAAATAAAGCTCATGGCCAACACGATGCGCCATGAAATCATACAGATGCTAGCACGGGCCGGCTCGGGTCACCCGGGCGGCTCGCTTTCTGCGGTAGACGTAATCGCTACCCTCTATTTTTCCGGCTTGATGAACTACGACGAGAACGATCCCACCTGGGAGGGTCGGGATTTCTTTATCCTCTCCAAGGGTCACGCGGCCCCAGCGCTCTACGCCGCGATCCACCAGTTGGGCTGGGTCACCGACGAGGATATCGACTCACTGCGTACTCTAGGCTCAAAGCTGCAGGGGCACCCTGATTCTAAGATGACCCCGGGCGTGGAGGTCTGCACGGGCTCCCTGGGACAGGGGCTTTCCGTAGGCGCTGGCGCGGCACTGGGCTTCAAGCTCGATGCCAAGCGCGCCAAGTGTGATGCGCGCCGGGTTTTTGTGATGACGGGAGATGGGGAGCTTCAGGAGGGGCAGAACTGGGAGGCAATCATGTTTGCCGCGCAGTATCACCTCGATAACCTGATCCTCTACTGTGATATCAACAACCTACAGATCGATGGCAGGGTCACCGACGTCAATTCGCTCGGGAACCTCTCGGCGGAGCTGTGCGACTTTGGCTGGTATGTCCAGGAAATCGACGGAAACGACGTCACCGCGATTGAGAACGCAACGCGCGCGGCGCTTGCCTATGGGGGCAAACCCTGCGCGATCCTGTGTGACACAGTCAAAGGCAAGGGTGTCTCCTTTATGGAGGATGCGGTCGGTTGGCACGGAAGTGCGCCGAGTCAGGAACAGGCTGCAATTGCGCTTGCGGACCTAGACCGCGAGCGTCAGGAGCTTGAGAGTGAGGACACTTGTGGCTGAAGTAAAAGCGACCCGCGAGGCGTTCGGCGAGACGCTCATTGAGCTTGCCGATCAAGGGGTGGATGTCATGGCGGTCGATGCGGATCTCGCAGGCTCTACTAGGACCGCTCAGTTCGGCAAGGCCTACCCTGACCGCTTCGTCGATGTGGGTATCGCAGAGCAGAACATGATGGATGTCGCGGCAGGCTTGTCCCTGACCGGCAAGGTTGTCTTTACTGGTTCCTTTGCGGTCTTCGGCACCGGACGCTGCTACGACCAGATCAGAAACACCGTGTGTGACTCAAACCTGAATGTGAAGGTCTGCCCCACGCATGCCGGCATCACCGTGGGCGAGGATGGGGCGACCCACCAGATGCTCGAGGATATCACCCTGATGCGCGTGCTCCCCGGGATGCGCGTGATCGTGCCGGCGGATTACTGGGCCGCCAAAGCCGCGATCAGGCTCGCCGCCGCGACGGACGGCCCGGTCTACGTGCGCTTGGGCCGGCACAAGGTGCCGGTGGTCTACGATAAGACCTTCAAAGGCAAGCTGCCACTCGCCAATGTGGTGCACGAGGGCACCGATATCACGCTTGCAGCCTGCGGCGTTGAAGTCTCCAAGGCGCTCGATGCGGCTGAGATCCTTGAGGAGCAGGGAATCTCGGCTGAGGTTCTCGACGTCTTCAGCGTCAAGCCGCTCGACGAGGAGGCGATCCTCACCTCTGCCGCAAAGACCGGCCATGTGCTCACCTGTGAGGAGCATTCGATCGAGGGGGGCATGGGCTCTGCCGTTGCGGAGCTTTTGGGAGAGGAGGTTCCGACGCCGCTTCATCGGGTCGGGATGGTTGGCTTCGGCACTTCCGCACCTGCCGATGTCCTGTTGCACCACTTCGGGCTCGACGGCGAGGGGGTCGCTCACGCAGCTTGGGCGATGCTTGCTTAACTGCATGGCCTTGAACGACGCGCCGGTACAGGTTTGTTTAAGGTTTACCGGCTAAATCGTGCATTTTTAGGGGTGCTTGCCTCTTCGATTTAAAGAGGTAGGCGGTTGCTTGCTATACTTTGTGAGCGTATATGCTAATCCAGTACATAACTGGGAACTATTAAGGAGCTTTTGTGGCCAATCACTTCCGCAGTGCGGAAGGTTCGGATACCGAGGCACTCGATTCCACCGGTGATCTGAACCAGCCCACAGAAAACACGAACGAAGCGCCAGGCGCTGAGCCGAATGAAGAAGCAGATAGGGGGGATAGCGTGGCAGACAGCACTGACCAAAATCCAGAGGTGTCAGATGCGGATCTCGAGGAAACCGATGATACGGCAACCCCATCCCCGGACGATACCGCTGCGACGGAGCAGGATACATCGTCTGCAGATGAGGAACCGGACCGTATCGTGAACGTGCCATCACCTGCGACAATCTCGCAGAATGGGACCGTTGAGCAGCAGATGACGCCGAAGGAGCCGGTCAATCCCTATGCCAGCTTGGCCCGGGATACCGCGAATATCCCGCACGAGGGAACACCGACGATCTCCTTTCAGGATGTAACCCTGATTTATCCATCACAGCCGAATAAGCCGGCGCTGCAGAATGTCAGCGTGGATATCTATCCCGGTGAATTTGTCTTTATCGTCGGACACTCAGGATCAGGCAAGTCGACCTTCATCCGCCTGATCATCCGCGCCCTGAAGGCGACCAAAGGCCGTGTCGTGGTTGCGGGCCAGGATCTGACGAACATGAGAAACTGGAAAGTCCCGTACTTGCGCCGCCAAATTGGCTGCGTCTTTCAGGACTTTAAGCTGCTGCCGGGCAGAACCGTGTCTGAGAACGTCGCATTCGCCCTTGAGTGCATCGGCAAACCCAAGTCCGTTATCAAGGCACAGGTCCCTGAGGTGCTGCGCCTGGTCGGCCTGCAGGACAGAATGGATGCCTTCCCCGATCAACTCTCCGGCGGTGAGCAGCAGCGTGTCGCCGTGGCCAGAGCCATGGTGAACAGGCCGCCGCTTTTGGTGTGCGACGAGCCGACCGGAAACCTTGACCCGGCAATCTCTTTGGGCATCATGAAACTCCTCGATCGCATTAACCGTGCCGGCACGACGGTGGTTATGGCCACCCACGACCGTGAGATGGTTGACTCGATGCGTCGGCGCGTTATCGCCCTTGAGGAAGGCCATGTTGTCCGCGATCAGGAGAGAGGAGGTTATGGTAACTATGGCACCATCTAATATCGGCTATGCACTTCGTGAAGCGGGGCACCATTTTCGCCGTAACTTCGGCACTACCTTCGGAGCTATAGCTACTATCTTCCTGTCCCTCTTTATTATCGGCACGTTTATCTTCCTGTCCGTTCTCGTCGACAATTTAATCGGCAGCGTTGAGGACCGCGTCACGATTCAGGCATATATCTCCGACGACGCGTCGCAGGATGCGGTGGATGCGCTCCAGCAGAAGATCGAAGGCTGGGACAACGTCGAGTCGGTGACCTATAAGACCAAAGACGAGGCTTTGGAGGAGTACAAGGCGACGATGTCCAAAAAGAATGCCCAGGACGCGGTAGCCGCCCTTGACGGTACCAATCCAGTTCCGGCTTCCTTGGTGATCCGCCTGTACGATCCGCAGCAAGTCGAGGGCGTAGCCAATGAGTTGATCGATGACTCAGACTTCGCCCAAGTGGCTGATGGGGGGGATCCAGCCTCTTCGGTCCAGTATGGGCGTGAGACGGTTGAGCGGCTCTTTACGGTGACGTCCTACATCCGTGTCGCGGCAATCGTCCTTGTGATCTTGCTCACCTTCGTAGCCTTTGTCTTCATCAATAACACGATCCGCCTATCCATCGCGGCGCGACGCCGTGAGATCGGCATTGAGCGTCTGGTTGGCGCATCCAACGGTTTCATCCGAGGGCCGTTTGTGGCCGAGGGTGCTATCGAGGCTTTGATCGGTGCAATTCTTGCGATCATCGCGCTGCAGGTTACAATCTCCAATCTGTTGCCGAGAATGCGGGAGAGCATCCAGTTTTTGAACTTCGAACTTTCCGACCAGATCATCTGGCAGACCTATGGCCTCCTGATCCTGATCGGCGTGGCGATCGGTCTCTTCGGTTCTGCGATCGCAATGCGCAGATACCTGAAGGTGTAGACGGCATCTTTGCGCACAATAGTGTTAAATGGTGAGGGTGGCGCTGAACACAAGCGCTGCCCTTTTTCTGTCTTGAAGGAATGAGCCATGGGCCGGAAGAAAAGAAAATATCCGCGTCACAAGCGTCGGAGAAACCATCCGACCCTGAGCGGTACACTTAGGGTCGAGGGCAATGGTACCGCGGTCGTCTCTACCCAGGAAGGCAGCTTCACGGTAGCCCGTAAGGGGCTCCGGGAGGCTATGAGCGGGGATACGGTAGCGATCTC
The DNA here is from genome assembly GCF_018128285.1 of Atopobium sp. oral taxon 416. NCBI lineage: Bacteria > Bacillati > Actinomycetota > Coriobacteriia > Coriobacteriales > Atopobiaceae > Atopobium > Atopobium sp. oral taxon 416. The sequence continues at coordinate 2,783,837 of NZ_CP072380.1, read as the reverse complement.
GCTCATCCACACGCATGTCGGACAGACGCTCGCAGTGGTGCAGAGCGTCGTTGAACGTGCGACTAAGACCTTTTTGGCCCGCTACGAGAAGGCGGGCCCCTTAGGGGTGCTGGTGCCGCTCGATGCCCGCCTTCGCCACGATTTCTTTATCGTGCCTGAAGATACCTCGGCTGAGAGATACCACGTGCAGGAAGACGATGTGGTCGAGGGCCGCATCCTCGAGTATCCTACTCGCCTAAACTCCGGCACTGCCACGATTGAGCGCCGCATCGGAGCTGCAGAAGATCTCGATATGGGTATCGAAGGCATCTTAGCCTCCTACGATCTGCCCCATGAGTTCCCTGAGCGTGTTCTGCAGGCAGCTGAGAAGCTGGCCGACGACACAGCCGAGGCGACTCAAGAACCGGATCGGAAAGATCTCAGGGAGGTCACCTTCGTGACGATCGACCCACTCCACGCGCGCGACTTCGACGACGCAGTCTTTGGACGTATGCGTGAGGACGGGGGCTATGAGGTCCTCGTTGCAATCGCCGATGTCACGCACTACGTGAAGTGGGACTCACCGATCGATCTCGAAGCCAGGCGGCGCACCTGCTCGGTCTATCTGGCGGACCGGGTGATCCCGATGCTGCCTGAAAAGCTGAGCAATGGTCTCTGTTCGCTCATGCCCAACACACCCCGACTCGCAATGGCGGTCAAGCTGGAGTTGGACGCCCACGGCCATGTCCAGAGTACAGAGCCTACAAAAGCAGTCATCTCGAGCAAGGCTAGGCTCAACTACGATGAGGTGGATGAGTTCCTCGCAGGGGAGAGACCTGCAGAGGAGCTCAACTGCCGTCCTGAGTATGTGGACACCGTTGCAGAGAGCCTGAGGGTGCTACATCACGTGGCAGAAAAGCGCGCAGTGATCCGTGCCCAGCGGGGCGCCCTCGACTTTCCTTCACGGGAAGCGCGGGTACAACTCGATCAGGATGGACACCCGACCGGAGTGCTCATCCGCTCCAAGACACCGGCTACTTCGCTAGTGGAAGAGGCGATGCTCTTAGCGAATGAAACGGTGGCACGCCTGTTGGCGGGGACCGAAGCCCCAGCGGCGTTCCGTGTACACCCCCAACCGACCCAGAAGGATCTGAAGGAGCTCGTCCCGATCTTTACGGAATTAGGGTTGCTCAAGGGGCATAAGCAGATTGATGCCTTCTGCTCCGGGCAACCTGAAGCGCAGGCGCGGATTCTTAAGGCAGCGGAGAAGACGCCGAACACCTACCTGGTGTCCACGCTGCTGCTTAGGGCTCAGTCGCGTGCGATCTATCTGCCGCACAATGAGGGACACTACGCGTTGGGCACCTCTGCCTACTGCCATTTCACCTCACCGATCCGTCGCTATGCAGATGACACGGTGCACCGGGCTCTGAAGGCATACCTTGCACACAAGCGGAATACCCGTGAGCAGCATGCAATTGCTGCAGTGCTCCCACAGCTGTGCGCGGATTGCTCGAGCCAGGAGCGCGTGGCGGATGCTGCTGCGTGTGACTCCGAAGAGGTGAAGATGGCGGAGCTGTACGCTGCGCATATCGGGGAAGTCTTTCCCGGTATCATCGACGGATGTAAGCGCTTCGGGGTCTTTGTTATGCTCAACCAGACTTGTGCGGAGGGCATGATCCCAGTGAGGAGCTTAGGCGAAGAGTACTTTGAATACGACGAGAAGCATATGCGTCTGATCGGGAGAGAGACCGGTACGATCTACCAGATCGGTCAATCGATCATGGTTGAGGTAGCCGCCTGCGACACGCTCAGAGGGCGTATCGAGTTTAGGCGGGCCAAGCAGCCGCATATTCGCATCAAAGGGTACAATCGTGGGTAGGATCTCTCGGCAAAGCATTAGTGATTACGCGATCAAACGATACGATTGACAGATAGGTTAAGAGAAGCATGGCAAATTCAAATCTGAATGACGAGCTGCTGTATGCGGAATCCCTGATGGCAGGAGGGCAGTTCGAAGAAGCACAGCAGAAACTTTCCGATCTGGCTGAGGATGCGGAAGAGTACGTCGCGGACAATTGCCACACGACAGAGGATACCCAGTGGTTCGCCTTTCCGACGATCTTTGAGCGGTTGGCATACCGCCGGGTCGAAAAGGATCCTCGGACCCTGAAGGACGTGGGTGAGCCTTTTGAGCGGCTCTACTCTGACTATGCGATAGCCTCACTCAAGGTAGGGGACAACGACGCCGCAGAGGCAGCGCTCAAACAGGCAATCCGCTGGGATCCGATGAACTGTGGGGCTCGGCTCGATTTGGCAGAGCTCAACAAGGAGAAGGGCAACATGCAGGAGTACCTCGCGCTGAGCTACTCCGTCTTTTCCCGGGGCAGCGATGCCCGGCACTTGGCGCGGGCCTTTGCCAACTTCTCTGAGTACTTTGCAGCCGAAAAGAAGCCCAAGACCCAGGCAGCAGCGCTGCGTGCGGCCCGCCGGCTCGATATGGGCGACGACGAGAAACTGACCGATATGCTCACGGAAGTTAAGGGAACCGACCACGATCCGGATTCGGTGGACGATCAGCAGACCGAAGAGCTCTTGGGCAAAGAAGGTATTCCGGCAGGTGCCAATGCGGATATTGCAGTGTGCCTGCTCATGTGCGCATCGGATGTGGCCCAGATGGGGAATAAGAATTTGGCAACTGAATTGACTATCCGCGCGCGTGATCTGATCGGAACGAAGAACTGTGAAGCATTGCTCGACTTGATCCACGCAAATGACAAAGAGTGGAGAGAGGGTGAGGCGCGTGGCAAAGCCAAAGAAGAATAAGAACAATACGATCCAGATCATCTCGAGAAACCGCGTCGCCCGTCACAATTACTTTATCGATGAAACCTTCGAGGCAGGCATTGTGCTGACCGGAGCAGAGGTGTGCAGCCTGCGTGAGCGCCCCGCACAGCTGACGGATACCTTTATTGTGGTTCGCAACGGTGAGGTCTGGCTCAATGGGATGCACATCCACCCCTACCTCAGAGGAGGAGTTTGGAATCCTGATCCTGACCGGCGCAGAAAGCTGTTGCTCCACAAGCGGCAGATCCGCTATCTGGATCAGAAGCTGCGGGTCAAGGGCGCCGCGATTGTTCCGCTGCAGATGTATTTCGACGAGCACAACCGTGTCAAGCTGACGATCGCCTTAGGCAAAGGCAAGAAGCTCTACGACAAGCGTGCGGATATGGCTAAGCGTGACAGTGACCGTGAGATCCAGCGCGCGATGAAGCAGCGGAGCCGCAGAGTTCGCCTGTAGACCAGAAAGGAACACAACCATGATCGATACCAAGGCATTCAGAACCTTCTCTTCAGGACTCTCCGTCGTGTCCTCAAGCGATGGAACGCATCAAAGCGGCTGCGTGATCAATACGGGGTTGCAGCTGACCTCAAGCCCTTTTCAGATAATGGCATGCGTCAACAAGGAGAACTACACCGAGCAGATCATGGCGGCCTCGGGGCACTTTGCGCTAGCAACCCTGACCCAGGAAGCTGATATGCCCTACATCGGGCGCTTCGGCTTTCACACAGGGAAGACCTTCGACAAGTATGGTGGGTCTGATACTCACTGCACCGAGCTTGGAGACCCCTATGTGACGGAGTGCGTGGCAGGGCTCTTTAGTTGCGAAATCGTGAAGAAAATTGATGTGGGAACCCACATGCTTTTTGTGGGTGAGGTCAAGGATACCCAGGTGATCAGTGATGCGCCGCTTCTCACATACGAGTATTACCACTCCACTCTGAAGGGAAAGACACCGTCCAAAGCTTCCTCCTTCCTACCTGACGACAAATAGGTTACAGTATAGATTGCAATGGCGAGGCATTGCTGAAACAAAGAAGATAGAGAGGAACCCATCATGGCAGAAGAGAAGAAGACCTATAAGTTTCGTTGCACCGTCTGTGGCTATGAAGTAGAGGTTGACACCCCGGAACTCCCGGCTGACTTTGTATGCCCGGTCTGCGGCGCAGGCCCCGACAAGTTTGAGCGTGTTGACGACTAGTAGCTGCCACAACGGTAAACAACGCAGTATCGCTACACCTGAGGAAGGCGGATCGGGTTGTACCCGGTCCGCCTTCTGATTTTGTATGTACGGACTAGTCGCACACCCGGAAACGCTTGTCCGTGAGGGTACGGGCGATAATGAGACCCAAAGGCAAAGCAAGGACGATAAAGAGGGCATTGAAGAGCCAGGTGGCTCCCACGGCATTGCTGCCGATCGCCAGATCATAGACTGCCCGATACATGTAGAGGCCGGGGACCATAATAACGATCGAAGGGACGGATACCACAATTCTTGGATAGTGCATCCGGCGGTGAACCCGAGAAGCTAGAAGCCCCGCGCAGAGGGCGCCGATGAAGGCTGCCACAGCAGGTGCGGCGCCGGCGAGATCCACGAGCTCCAGCCGTAAGGTGTTAGCGATCATCCCCACAACTCCTGAGGTTGCCGCCATCCTCGGTGTACTGTTGAACATCTGGGAGAATCCAAAGACCCCAACAAAGCTGCAGATCAGGCGCAATACTATGCGTGCCATAGGGTCGAGGTCGACCCCGATAAAGTCCGCAGGATGGAAGTTCAAAAACTGTGCCACGATCCAGCCGGTGAAGGTGGCGACGGTGATAATAAGGAGGGCGTAGGCGAGGCGTTCCAACCCGGAGCGCATGTTTGACTTGACCAAGTCGATACCGCCGGTGATGAGGGGAAAGCCGGGGATAACGAAAAGCATCGCGCAGAGGTAGCCTGCCTCGTGGCTTGCAGCAATACCCAGGAACTGCTCTGCTGCCATATAGCACAGGATGCTGACGACACAGGCGGCTGCTACGCTTGCCGTCACATTAGGGATCAAGGAAAGCTTCCAGTCGATCAGGTGACGGCGGAACCAGTTACCCACAAAAGCCCCGATAAAGGCAATAGCCATCTCGATGGGACCTGCACCGAGCAGAAATGTAAAGCCTGCGCAGGCGGCTCCCGACGATAAGCCTGCTTCGAGCGGTGTGTAGCCCGCCTTGGTATGTTGGATTGAGTCAAGGGAGCTGTGGATCTCCTGCAGAGTCATATCCTGCCCATGAACCGCAAAATCGTCGACAAAATGTTCAAGGCGACGCAATTTCTCGGTATTGACGCCAGTAGCCGGTATGGAGAACGCTGCGGTATGACTTTGGGTACCACTCATGCAGGTGAAGCTGATGGAGGTTAGACCTACGTCTGCGACGCAATCCATCGAGAGGGTACGGGCAATTGTGTCCATCGAGTCGATTACGCGCCAAGCGCCGGTGCCGACTGACAGCATCATGGTTCCTACGCGGCCCACAATGTCGGAGCGTTCCTCAAGGGTTGCGTCACTGGCACGAGTGGTGCCCTCTTTTACAGTTTCGTGCCATTTCACAGGCATGTAGTGTGGTTGCTGGTGTTGTGTATTACTCGGTGTCGTAGGTGCAGTGATGTTGTTTTCTGCCACAGAATCTCTCCCCTGTATATGAATCATCAGTACCGAAGTTAGGTTATAGACCATCACTCGCGCGCATGAAAAGCCTCGATGCGATGCTGTAGACAATCTACAGGTAACTGATTTACATATAGAGGAGTGAACGCAGTGATACTGATGTCTCTCGCTTCAGCAGTATTTGTCTTAGGTAACTGTGTGGAGGCGGATGCCAAGATCAACCGGCCAGGTGGGCTTGAGCACTGGAGCGACGTGCTTCGTAAAGAGATTGGAGCTCAAGTATTCCTTGGCATGCTCAAGCGAGTCAAAGCCATGGATGACCTGTACATCCTCGTCGTGGGCGAGCAACTCTTTGGTGAGTGCGCCTTCGATCTTGCCCAAGAAGGGTTGAAGATAGTTGAAGAAGACTTTTGCTGCGGCTGGCCTCTTGTCTGCATCGATAAACATCGTGATCTGTAGATACGCTTTCGGATCCATTGTGGTGTCCTTTCTGTTGGGGGATGGTCTCTCCACCCGTTGATGGCTGCACTGTACTGTCTGTGATATCAAATAGGAAGATATGGGGAAAATTATGGAGACTTCGGGCATGATTGTGGGTAACACACTCCGCCTCTGACTACAACTACATATTGCAAAAGCCACCCTGGCTTCTGTAAAGTATCAGCGTCAAAACTGCAACAAACAGAAGACAAGGTGGCCTTCTTTGATACTTCATGTAAAAAACTGCTCGACATCAAAAATACTGCTGTAGAGTCTCACGACATCTACAATGACCAGGATGGGGGCAACCCACATCCGCATGGATGAGTGTTCGTAGTGCGACAGGCACTGATCTAGCTATGATAGCGCATCGGTAAATCCCAAAGTCTGGCGTGCTCTGGACTGGGGCGCCATCCTGGCAGAGTTTGAATGTCCTACCCACAGGCTTTTCTGTCCGAAACACAGTGTGGTAACTGCTGGCGTGCCTCTGGGCTTACCCAGAAAGATGCTCTACCAAGGAAGTTTGACCTTACCGTCAGCTGGCTTGCAGAATAGCTGCCCAGAAGTGGCGTGGCAACATCCATGCGCATCGGCTGGCAGACGGTTAAACTGCATATTCAAAAAGCCCGAACGACCTTGTTTGCAATGGCATCGATAAGACCAACTAGCGCAAAGGGACACAAAATACATTACGGTTGTCGCAAACCGCGACACCACTATCGTTGTCTGGGTTGCTGACGGCTACGACAAATCTGCTCTGGAGCAGTTCTACAAAGGTCTCAGTAAGGAGCAGCTTGCCAGCATCCGGGTTGTCAGCGGCGACGCTGCATGCTGGATCAAAACGAGCCTGCGCACTCTGCAAGCGCTGTGTCGATCCTTCCCATGTCGTTGAGCGGGCCACAGATGTGCTGGATGAAGTCCGCAAAGACTGCTGGCGTGCTGCTTTGTGATAGAGCCAAACAGCTTGTTGCAGAGAACCCGCAGAAGCACGCTCGCCCCAAGGCAAATGATCAGGTTTTCTCCAGGGTACAGGCAGCTCGCAAGAAAGCCACAGCGATCAAGCGATCAGCCTATTTTTCTGGCAAAGTGCCAAATCCCCTGACGCAGAACAAAAAGATCCGCCTTGATATGATTTAGGCAAATGATTTGAAGCTGTAGCGAGCATAGTGTCTGAAGGAGTCTTTGCGCCTTCTTTTAAAATCGGGAAATGTCAAACAGCCAAAAACCGACCTTAAACACAGGCTCAAGTGGGCAAGCCACAGCAGGATAGCGGCACTCTACGACCTGTATGAGAAGATCAAGCACCACAAGGATCATATCCTGAATACGATCCGACTGGGGCTGAGCAGTGCGAGGATTGAGGCAACCAACAACAAGATCAAGCTGATTGTTCGCAAGGCATATGGATTCCGGAATATACAGAAACATGATGGATATGGTATATCTCGTATGTTCTGATATCCGTGTTCCACTTCCTAACCGAAAACCTATACCAGCGAAAGCGGCTTAGCTACTGGAGAAAATGGCGTCTCTCACCCACAGGAGTGCCTGAAGAGTCAAATTACGAGTTACTGTTCTGAAGTGACCGTTATCAAGAGATCATTTTAGAAAATTTTCTTCTCCTGACAAGCCACATTTGTCTTCCTCTGACAGCCTCTGGAAAGAGCTCTGATTTTGATTTAACAGTTCCCGGCATGCGGTCACTCTGTTATACGTGGATTGGTTATAACAGGCTAATGGTTCCGCCGTGAGTCCTGCGATCTTAGTGTGTGGATCACTGTTGCCAGTGCCAACAAAGCAACGGCGCAGATGACTCGAACCTTACAGTGATCACAGCTTCCTCCAGATGTTGTCAGAGATTTACCTGTAATTCTTGCTGCATAAATCTGCAGATCCCTGCGGATTCATGTACCGCTGCCAACTAACCTCATGGCCAGATGTCTGTCACAGGGCCTGCCGCGCAGCGGTGCGAAGCACCCTTGACAAAACAGTAAGACTCGCAGATGCCAGATGCTTCGCTATCCGACGGGATGTGCGAGTCTGGTGGGGGACGTGCCCCCAGCGCCTTGACCCATGACAAAACCGACTTGATCGGTGTCGCTTTTGTGATCTGTCGGATGCCCGGGGCGCAAATCCACTAGGGCCTTCGCCCTGACAGCTCCCGTGACCGAAGAGAGGCCTGATGCTGACAGGCGTCCCCCTACTGTTCTGATCGAGAGGCAAATGGTAGAGGCGATCGTTCAGCCGTAGGCAGTTGAAGGTCGCCCATGCAACAAGGAGAGGTGGAAAGGGTCATCTACGTTGGCGTCGACACCGGCGGGACGGAGGTCGAGCGTACCTTCTTCCCGACGAGCAGGCGGGGGTGCGCCGAGATGCTCGCGTGGGCCCACTCGAGGCGGCGAGGTGGCCCGCTTCGGTGTGGAGTGCACGGGGACCTACGGTGCCGGAGCTGCTTTAAGCACCTCTCGCGCGAGCACGTGCAGGTCGTCGAGGTGAGCACCCCCGACCGCACGGTCAGGCGCAGCAGGGGCAAGGACGACGCCGCGATGGCGCATAAGGCCGCAATCGAGCAGATCCGCTCCCTGATTGTCTCGGCTCCCGACACCGTGTGCGACCAGTAGTGCGCGATGACAGCCGCCCGCCTCGTCCCCAGGTCACGCTGCATCAAGGTCGGGCGCGTCCGGCTAGCGCGACCCTGCGCTCGCCCACGCACATCGCCCTCAAGGCGCTCGCCGCTCGCTACTAGGACCTCGACGATAAGGTGGACGAGCTCGATGCAGCCATCGGGGCCATCCTCGAGGAGAAGTGCGTCAGCTCGCAGGGCGCCACCCAGCTGATGATCAGAGTGGGGGACAATCCGGAGAGGCTCAAGCAGCGAGTCGTCGTTCTGCTGTGCGGGGTAGCAGCGCGTCCTGCGTCGTCGGGGCTCACGACACTCCACAGGCTCAACAGGGGCGCTGGCAGGGCAGCGAACAGCGCAATACACATCGCTGCGCCAGGAAGGCTGCAGATAGACGACAGGACTCGCGCTTAGGTGGCCCGCAAGATGTCTAAGGGACACTCCAAGCTCGAGGCGATACGATGTGTCAAGCGATACATAGCGCGCGAGCTGTACTACGACATCATTGCCCAGAACCGCATGCTCAAAACGACTTGACAATTAGAAGGGCATCATAGGGACAAGATGTTGATCACGCTGCCTTCTTTTCTGCGTCTCTGGGAGCAATATTATTGGCTCTCTCTGTTAGACCACTGTGGATATAGGGAAGCGAAAAGATGTCACGGGATCGTCCTACAATCGGGTTCGACTAAGAAACCGACCTGAAGAAGGCCCCGCATACTCGATATGATACGACAACTAACAAAGTAGCTGACCTACGAGGAGAAGGTCGCACTTACCGCCGACCTCAAGCAGATGATAGGCGAGAAGCTGGCAGCGCAGGCCGGCAAGTCCGCCACATGCCCACACTGCGGATGTCCTGAGTTCACCAGGCGCAGGTGCGACGGTGTCTACCAGACCACCAGAAGAGGCTACGTAGGTATGCCGATTGCGTTCCCTAAGTACTGGGAGCAGGCGACATGACCTCATATCCACAGTGGTCTAACAGAGTCTTCTTTTTGGATCTTTTGGACATGCCACATCAGCTTCTTTTTGCAGCGTGGAAACGGACCGGCCTCTACGGCCCCCACGTCACAGGTTTTACCGCCCATCCGAACATGTACAGCTGTCTTCCGGAACTGTTCGCTTGAAGCCTGAAATCCAGTATACAGCCACAATCCATGAAATAACCCAGCTCAGGAGTGCATTTTTTTCTATTTTGGGTATACTACATATGTGTTTCTGGTGGGCGTTGCCAATACGAGGTAGTTGTCTCACCAATCTCAACTATGGGGGTGACTGGATTCGACAGGGTAGACCTGAGATGAGCAGCAGGCCGTGGTCTCCTCTCCACGTTAATCTGGGGTAATTCAAATTGAATTGACAGCAACAATTCATATGAGGGCTCTTATGCCCTCGCTGCTTAACTTAAATAAGTAGCCGTCAATCCACCGATTTCCCTCGTTGGTGGTGCGGCGTCGACTCAGAGGGATGCTGCATGAGGCTTCTGCTCGTTTTCCTCATGCCTAAGCTTAAACGGGCTTGGGCGTTAACCGTCGGTCGCTGAACGCGATACGCCTCAGATCTAATCAGTGACTGAGCCTGAAGATACACATCAGGGGTCTATTTTGGACCGGAGTTCGATTCTCCGCACCTCCACCATAGTCAATACGACGAACCCCCGGCATACGTGTTTAGGCAGTATGCCGGGGGCTCGTTTTGTCTGTTATAAGGAGGGACTAGGGAGTCTTGTCCTTCGCCTTTCTGATTGCTTAAACAATGATCTGAAGTGGGTAGTGATGACACAAGCCTTGTGAAGGCATGGCCATTATCCAGAAGTTATTTTGCTTCGCGCTGTTTTGTGGTTAGTCGGCTGATATTGACCTGCCATACCGCGACGCGCTTCACTACCTCATCCTTAAACTCAACTGGAACACCCGGTGCCATGTGGTTCATCAAGCAGGTGAGGCCGTGACGTTTTTTGTCGGGATCAAGCACCTCGTGGATAGTACCCCACGCCATGATGCTTTCATAGTCCAACGAATAGGCACAGGCAAAGTTCCCAGTGGTAACACCGATCGGTCTGTCGAGTTCAAGCGCGACCTTGGGATTGGAGTGCCAAGCATCGACCTTGCGGCCTTGGGTTGCGGAATGCAGCCAGAGGGTAGGGAGGGTTGTTGGATGTCCCTTAGTGGTGTCCCATTCATATCCGAAGTTGAGGGGAACAATAAAAGGGCCATCGGCATCTGTTGAGGCGATGCGGACGACATGCATCTCATCAAGCATCTGATGGATTTCGGTAGGATCCGTAACCTCACGCTCTGCACGGCGCATCGGGCGGTGTGAAGTGCCCGCTCCATTGATGCTGGTATTGTCATTTACAGCCATAGGATCTCCTATCCGGTTGTGATATCTGTTCGCTTTTGAGACTACAACAAAGAAGCGGACCTAAAAAGGTGGAGAACCTAGGCCGCTAGACCCAGTGACAGGTTGTATTCCAAAGGTCTCATCCATCCGAATGATTCCTTTGGCCTTTTGTTGCAATACTACGTGATGTAGTCATTATGCTGGAACTCGGTTCATCCACTAAGACCTTGATGATTGGGCCTTCGGCGACGCTTTCCGATGCGCTGCTTGAGTACGGTGCCTGGGGGTTTGTGGGATCGGTAGTTGATAACTCCCACGAGCTGCCCGATCGGGGGGTCTGCCGTACGATAAGCGGGCTTGCGCTCATATATGATGACAACGGCCCTGGCACTGTGTATGAGCGGTGCTCTGTATGGGCATTCGTGTCTAAGCGGTTAATCGTGAGTAAAGCACTCAAGAGAAGCGGGTACAAAAACTTTCAGGACGATTGACCATTCAGGGAGGCTATTGGTGTGAAGCAAAATGTTGCGCTTGTACTGGAAGGCGGCGGTTTCCGTGATATGTTCACCGCTGGCGTCACCGATGTGATGATGGAAGAGGGCATCTGGGGCTTCTCTTCTATCTGGGGTGTGTCGGCAGGTGCTATGAGTGCCGCATCGTACAAGAGTCGGCAGATCGGGCGTACAATGCGCATCATGTTGGCCTTTAGGGATGATCCCAGGCTCATGTCAATGTGGTCCTATATCACGACAGGCAACATCGCTCGGGCGGATTTTCTCTACGACAAAGTGCAGTCCACATTTGATCCGTTCAACGGAGAGCTCTTCAACCGAAACCCGCTGCAGATGTACTGTGTGGCGTCAGATGTGACCTTCGGTACACCGGCCTACCTGCACGTAAAAAGCCTGCCGGAGGATGTGGAGTCGATCCGGGCCTCTTCCTCCTTACCCCTGTTCTCAAAGATGGTCGATGTAAACTCCCATCACTATCTCGACGGCGGTACGACCGACTCAATTCCGTTTACACAGGCGATGGGGTTGGGAGGGTCCAAACCCCTTGAAGGCTATACACCTGCGACCAAGGCAGTCGTAGTGCTCACGCGGGACCGTAACTATATCAAGGATCTGGGCAATGATGGACTCGTCCTCCGCTCTCACCGCTATGACTCCTATCCCTATTTCATTGCAGCTCTCGAAGACCGCTATGAGCGCTACAATAAGTGCAGAAAGCAACTTTGGGATTTGGGAAAGGAAGGCAGCTGCCTGGTGATTGCACCAGCAAAAGTGGTTGAGGTCGGCGTCGACGAATCAAGTGGAGAGAAGCTCTTGAACCTGTATCTTGAAGGTAGGCAGCAGGCCTTTAAGGCGATCAAACAACTGAGGGAGTTCGTTCCTGAGCCGGATTGGGTGCCTGACGAATCGATAACGCATTATTGATTCCCAGCACGGGTGCAGTTTCATTTTTTGTCTTGTGAAGCCGGGGGTCCTTCATCGGCCCTATTAGGCGAATGACAGTGATAGACAAGAACCGTATAGGTGTGAGATAAGAATAAAATAAAATGTGATGACAGAGTGACTGCTCTATACCTGTATCGAGTGTACCTGTGCAAAACTCTCTGTAAGACCACCATTGACCTCGGCCCTTGCCTTCCAGCAGTCCCAGAGGGGCTGGGGCATATCGACAAGTGCGCCTCGTGTGCACATAGCTGCCTTCTGCAAGCTGTCCTGAGAGCATCTCCTTGCTGTCCTGCTTCGAATACTTTGTCTGCTTTGTCCACAGGAAGCAGGCGAGGCAGTGGCCGAGCCACTTTGTCGACACCCCATAGAGGGGAAGCAAGAACTTGCCTGAGCCTTCGCTGTATCGCATTGACAAGGCCGCTTCTCACTGTCCCTGGACTCCTTTACCACGCTTGGTGTGTGCTCAACGACGCCAAGTAAGGAAGGAATACGCGCTATATCTTGCATGGTTGTCTGTTGCGACCCAAGAGCTGTCGGCGATGCCTGAAAGGGTAACCTTTAGCTTCGACTCGGTGGGCCTCCCCGCGAAGTGTTGCATATTCGTCTCATTACAGTGGGAGAGCCAGCCCCTGAGGCCTCTTCGAGCTTTGGGGGTTTCGACAATGAAGTGCCTGCGGATTCCCTAACCTTGTAGATGGCCCTGAAAGGGGCTGCTGGCTAGCCTTCCCCGGGCAGTCGTGTGCCCTTGCCTCTTGCAAAGGCCCGGGGGGTGTTGCTGCCAAGGGATGGTGGTCTGTCCGAAAACGGCTGATAGGGATGTGCCACACGATAGCAGGGTAGTGTGGATGTCGCCCCTCAGACACGCTGGCCTGCCGACCTAAGAGGAGGGTACCACCATGGAACACAAGCAGAAAGACTGGTTCGGGCCGCAGCGCTTCTATCTCGGCATAGATGTGGGGAGACCATTTCACTGGGCAGTGGTCCTGAGCCCGGGTGGCACAATCGAGATCAGCTACAGGCAGGACAGGTGCCAGGAGAACATCGAGGCTCTGCTCGACGAGGCGGAATCGGGCGCCCTGGTCAATTGTGGACCAGAAGAACAACATCGGCTCGCTTATCGTGTACAGGTGGTGCGCGAAAAGGATCGACGTCGGATACCTTCCGGGGAAGGCCATGAAGTACGCCTGGGAGATGTTCCCCGGAACGGCCAAGAATGACCGAACAGATGCCGAGGCCATCGCGCAGACGGGCATAGGTGACAGGACGGCCATCAGGCCCATAGCCGAGACGGACGAGCTGGGTGCCTGCGTATCGCTGGTGTCCTTACAGCTCTCATATGCCACGAGGCGCTCCGGCCTGCAACAGGCTCCATGCGGTGCTTCTTAAGTCCGACCCCGCCGCCGAGGCCGCCGTGCAGCTCTCGAGCGCATGGCAGCTCGCGGCCATGGCCGAATGCGGAGGGGCAACAGGGCTTGCCGCGGCAGGCAGGAGGCACTACTGCACGCTGTGCGCGAGACACGGCGTACCTGTACAGGCAAGGGATGCATTCTGGAAGCTGTCCCACGCTCTTTCCCTCCTCGCCCTTCCATCCCGATGCAAAGGACATGCTGGCAAGCAGCCTTGCCAGGGAGATCCTCGCGGCCAGCTCCGAGAGGGGCGGAGCTCTCCGCGGAGCTGGGCCGCCTGCTCCAGGACGATAAGACCTACCGCTGCCTGCTCACCATCCCGGGCATAGGGCCCAAGAGCGCCTCGATGTTCGCCACCTCGCTCTTCCTAAGAGACAGCAAGCTCGCCGCATACTGCGGCCTCGTACCCGCAGACCATGACTGCAGATCCTCCATCAGGTCGCAGAAGAGCGCCCATAAAGGCAACAAGGCGCTCAAGAACCTCCTCGTATTCAGCTGCAACTCGCTCGTAGGGACGAAGAGGCGCTTCGGGAGGTACTACGATGCTTGGCAGCGCCAGGGGCATGAGGCACAGCAAGGCGCTTAAGGTACTCGCTCGCAAGAGGCTCTGTGTCATCTATGCAATGATGCGCGATGGGGTGCCATATGTGGAGCTGCCGGCTGAAGATGTAGAAAAGTCACCTGCTATGGCTTGACAGGACTATAGGGACACTCCCTGGGCCTTCGTAAGAGGCAGGAGCACACGGCTGTCCGGGGAAGGTTAGCCGGCAGCCCCGTTCCGGGCCATTTACAAGGTTAGGGAATCCGCAGGCAGTTCATTGTCGAAAACCCCAAAGCTCGCGGAAGCCTCAGGGGAGATCTCTCACTGTAATGGGATGAGTTGCGGCTGTTGTGCTCATGGTGGTACCAGGGGCATCTGGGAGCGGGCTTGTGGGCGTTAGCTGCTTCGTCGAACGTCCAGAAGCCGACCTCCTCACGGCATCTTCTCGCGGCTAGTGCGCAGGAAAGATCGGCGAACTGGGTGGCTGACAGCCACTCCACCATGGCGCCGTAGGGGTTCTTGTGGTGCGGCATAATCACTCAACATGTCCGCCAGCGGGCCCATCCGCCCAGGATGTCGCCAAACACGAAGACGGATGGGACCCGCTGGCGATCTCGTGTTTGGCGATGCGATCATACCATCAGGAGTGCCTGGCGGCCAGGCCGGTCGGGCCGCCTCCATCCGCACACTGGTTGGCTATTCAAAATCAAATATTCGGGTAGAATATAGTGTATGTAAACACGTACGCGTTCGTTAATCGAGGAGGGAAACATGACTTCAATAAGTGCTACCGCTCTGAGGAAGAACCTTTATAAGGTTATCGCTCAAGCGAATGAGGACTGCGTACCAGTGGCAATAACGAACAACCGGGGGAAAGGAGCTGTGCTCATCGGAGAGGATGAGTGGGCTTCAATTGAAGAGACGCTTCACCTAATGGAGATACCCGGCATGGCGGAGTCCCTTATTGCTGGAATGAATGAGCCGGATAGTGAGTGTGTGCCTGAGTCTGAATTGGATTGGTAAACCATGTGGTATGTGGAGTTTACCAAGCAAGCAGCAAAAGATGCTTCAAAATTAAAATCTGCAGGGCTAGCCATCAAGACAAAACAGCTTGTTGAAGTGGTGAGAAGGGATCCCTTCGGGAGACCGCCGTCATATGAGGCCTTGGTGGGTAACCTGATGGGATTGTATTCTCGACGAATAAATCTACAGCACAGATTTGTATATATGGTGACACCTGGGACGTTTCAGAAGGACAGTATTACGTACGAAGGCATCGTAAAGGTTGTCAGAATGTGGACGTACTACAACGGCGTTCGCTGATACTGCTAGTTGTAGTGGGAAGCTCAATATGTGCATCCGCGGCAGGCCAGAGAATTAACCTCTGGCCTGCCGTTTTCTTTATTTCTGCTGTGTGGCGATCCTAGGGAAACGATGAATAATTCGCCTCGATGAGGTAGCTGGGGCTGTACGCTGTATGACATCGGCTCAAAATGTCTCGAACCACGCAGTGCCCATACTCACATAGATGCCTATCTGTCTTCTGGATATGGTATAGCTACATCCACACATTCCAGCATATCCAAAAGGAAGATATGGACAGACAGATGAGCTTTTAGGACCTTAAATCCTAAGGTCTAAGGAGAAAGACTGGGTGAGAGGCATTCCTGGAGCGAATGGATACAATCGTTGTGTGGGACAGCTGGATTGTTCTGGTAGATACCAGCTACCGCTGACATGCTCTTGTCAGGCATGTGCGCGCTGTAAAGACAAAGCTTTAGATAATATGAAGTGACCTCACATTAGTAGCAACGTGGATTTGCCGCTATACGATAGGTGTTTAACATAAAGTAAGCTGGTTTACCACATACAAAAGCAGATCACTAATGAATAGAGTACTCAAAATCGCAATGGATGTCCATAGTTCGAATTACACTTTGTGTGCAATGGAGCCTGTGGTTGGGGCAGAGGACAGGGTCTTCGCCAACATCCAGGTACCCCCTGATTATAAAAACGTTCTCCAATTTATTGAGAACCTTAAAAAGAAACTTGGCCTTACCGATACTTATTCTGTTGAATGCGGCTACGAAGCCGGATGTCTTGGATACTCCTTATACCATCAGCTAACGAACGCCGGTGTAAAATGCGTCATTCTTGCGCCGAGCACAATGCTAGCCCCTCAGGGCAAGCGGGTGAAGACGGATGCACGTGATGCCAACATGATCGCCCAGTGTCTTTGCTATGGCGGATATCTTGCGGTTCATGTTCCCACCGATAAGGATGACTCTGTAAAAGAATATCTCCGTATGAGGGATGACCACAAACTGGCACTCAAGAAGATCAAACAGCAGATCAATGCTTTCTGCCTGTATCATGGCTTCTTCTATGATGGCAACAAATGGACAATCAAGCACTGGAGCTAGCTGAAGACACTTGGAACTGGATGATCTGCTGCGTAAGACCCTCGACGAGTATCTGGCATCCTATAAGGAACACTCATCAAAGATCGAACGCTTCGACAAACGGATCGAGGAACTTGCTGGCGATGATGATTACAAGGAAAGTGTCAAAAAGCTTGGCTGCGTTGTCGGTATAAAGACTCATACGGCACCTTCACTGATTGTAGAGACCGGCGATTTCAGTCGTTTTGCCAAAGGCAATACCTACGCTGCATTCCTCGCCCTTGCGCCGGGAGAATCTTCCAGTGGAACAAAGATCCAACGTAGCGGAATTTCAAAAGCTGGCAACAGTCATCTTCGTACGCTTCTTATTGAAGGGGCAAAAGGAATCTGCAAGGGACAGATCGGACATAAATCCAAGGAACTGCGCTGCAGGCAGGACGGAAATACAGCTGATGTCATTGCATATGCTGACAGAGCAAACACAAGACTTCGAAGCAAGTATTACCGGATGATCCGCCATGGGAAAAAAAGAAATGTAGCGGTTGCTGCAGTTGCCAGGGAACTTGCCTGCTTTGTATGGGCAGTGATGACAGGCACTATCGCTTTCAGAGAAGCCTAAAAGAAGGCAGCATGAGTAACATCTGGTCCATTTGTCTGTCAAGGGTGCTACGCACCGCTTACGCGGCAAGTCCTGTGACAGCCATCTGTCCATGATGTCTATGGGCAGCCAAGGCATAAATCCACAGGAATCTGCGGATTTATGCAGTAATAGACAAAGTAAATACCTGACAGCATCTGGAAGGAGCTGTGATCACTGTAAGGTTTAAGCCATCCGCGTCCATCCTATGTTGGCACTGGAAACAGTAATCCACGCTTTTAGATCGCAGGGCTCACGGCAAAACCATTAGCCTGTTGGTAGCCAATCCACGTATAACAGAGTGGCCACATGCCGGGAACTGTTAAATCAGAGCTCTTTCCAGATGCTGTCAGAGAAACACAAATGTGGCTAGCCAGGGGGGGAAATTTCCTGAAATTGCCTCTTGACAACGGTCACTTCATAACAGGATGTAGCCTGCTTTAGGTCATGTTTGCTCTCTTAAGACGAGGAAACTTAAAGATGCTATCCTGGGTTGCCACTCCTGGCAGCGTTTCTGTGCACGCAGACCTCATGTCTGAGCAGGTGCCAGATGCAACGACACTTGCGAAGATGCGCCATAGCCTTAAAGCGAGAGGAGTTCGGTAAAGCTTGTGCTTCACGACCTGAACTTAGAACTTAAGAAGGCAGGGATCACGGCGCGGGGCGGCTCCATGGTGGATGCGACCTTCACCTGGGCCTTAAAGCTTAACGAAGAACCAAGACCGTACGCGTAACCCTTAAAGCGCACCAGTCCAAGAAAGGGGGAGCCTGGCGTATCGGATACAAGGCACATATCGGTGTGGATGCCGCAGGCGGCCTTGTGCATGGTGTGGAGACGATCGCCTAGAATGTATCTGACATATCCTGTGGCACATACACTCATAAGGGAAGATGATAGGTTTTGCTGCGCAGACTTTAGGCTATATAGGTATAGCGAAGCGCCCTTAAGGACGCATAAAGACCCACACCTCTCATCTATGCGCTAAAGCGTTGCTAAGGAAGCCTTCGACTAGAGAGGGTCTTGCCTGTGCACTCTTTTCCGAGAAGGGCATCGAATCCAGGAAGGCATCCGGCCGCTCAAAGGTAGAGCATCCCTTCCTTATCGTGAAGCGGCGCTTCGACCCCTTAAGGACACGCTACTAGGGGATAGAGAAGAACTCCTGTATGCTCAATGTCTGCTTCGCCCTTGCAAACCTTACCCATGTGCATCTCTGCCGGCAGGCTGCACCTCCCGGCTCCCGGAGTCGCCTGGTCCGTCTTGGAGCCTCCTTGCGGTGCATGGGGCAGGACGGATGTAAGGATAGCGGCTCCTGTACATGCTGGATGAGCATCCTTCCCCGCCTTTCCCGCATACCGGCCTAGAAAAGTCGTGTGGCCGGTCCCCTCTGGTACGTCATGGGGCATTAATCATCGTTTCCCTAGGTGCCTTCCTCTGCAGGGCATAGATGGAATTGTCCATGTTGAAGAGATATGCTATCACGCACATGACGAAGAAGTACGGCAGGTAGGCAAAGCTGAACACCTTAGCGTCGATGAACATGGGCGCCAGCAGCGTGTTCGTGGCGATGCCGAAGACTGCGGCGCAGCCCAGCATGGCGGCCAGCTCCGTGGGCATGCCCAGCGCCGACTTCAGCACCACGCTCAGGCTGGCGCCGATGGCAAACAGCGGGGTTACCTCTTCTCCCTGGGTCAAGTCCGAATTCATGTGTAAGATCGCTGCCGCGTTCCCTGCCTTACGCCTTCGCCATGTCCCTTTGGTTGCGCGCTATCTTTGCGAGCTCGTCTTCCACCTGCAGGAGCTGCGCGTAAGTCCTATCCGTAGTAGCTGTTCCTCTGCGTCGAGCTGCACTCGTTCTCCTCGGTAAGGACCGACCCGATCAGCCTGATCACCGACGCCTTACTCGGGAAGACCCCGACAAAGCAGGCGTGCCTCTCTATCTCCCTGTTCAGCCTCTCCAGGTAGTTGGACACCCTCATGTACAGGCGCATCGCGGCGATCAGTACCCTCGCCGCCCTTGAGGCAACGTCGCGCAAGTCCGCCAGTATCTCGTCGCACCTGTGCCTCTCCTCCGGTGCGCTTGGCAGTTGAGCCTCTCGACCAGCTCCCCCCTTAAGGCCGACGCGCACGCCCTTGGGGGTGGCCTTGCACACGTTGCGCAAGTGGGCCTGGCAGCACCTCCCTTACGGCCGCCACGAGCCCCTCTCTGGCGTCCACGAGGGAGCGCAGGAAGTCCGCCAGCATCTCGTCCCGTGTGCGACTCGGCAAGCGAGACCCCGATGACTTAGCAGCGCCCTGTACCTCACGCGGTGGTCGACCCTGACCTTGAGGTAGGTGGCGTTTACCATCACGAACGGCTACTCGCCCTTAAGGGGCCAATCGCAAAACGCCCTGATAGCGGGGTCCAGCTCGGCGCAGGCCTCAAAAGACGGAGCGCTTGGAGAACGACCTTTCGCAGACCTCCTCCATGACTCTGCCCACCTTCACTGTAAAGACGCCCGTGACGACCATCTCGGTCACGAGGGTCTCAAACGGGGCATTGCGCTGCCTTGACACCTTCAGCTCGATGGTGGCGACCCTGGTCGTGAGGGACCTTGCCTTCGTCTCGTTGTGGCTATCGGTGCGCTGCTGCGTTTGCTCGTAGGGCTGGGCGCACAGCTGCTCGGCTGACTTCGCCCTCAGTACCCCGTTGAGCGTCTCCTGGAGCAGCAGCCTGAAGGCGTCCCCGCCCCCGTCGGTAAGCAGCCCCAGTACCTCGTCTTGGTCCAGTGCAAGATTGATTCGAGCCATGTCCGTCCTCTTGGGTGTCCTCGTTGTTTGTCGACTGCGATCCCACCTTGGCGGCGGGCCTCTGGCACGCCCGCCTTTTACACCACTTTACGGATGCGGCCTCGAGTCTCTCATGAGGGGCGTGGTCGAGAAGCACTGCCCGTCGCTGCTTACAATCTAGTGCCTTAAGACCCTGGGCACCTCCGAGCTCGCCGTCGCCGCAGGCGACAACCCCGAAAGGCTCAAGGAGCAAGGCCACATTCGCGATGCTGTGCAAAACGTCTCCCATCCCGGCATCGTCTGGCAAGACATCGGGTTGCATACACCTCAACAGGGACGCTGACCGGTGTGCCAACAAGGCGCTGCACACCGTCACAGCGAGGCGCATGAGATACGACCCCAAGGACAAAAGGCTACGTTAAGCGGTGCATGTCGGGGCCGCACGCCCTCTCGAAGCTTGAGGCAATCAGGTGCGTCAAGAGATACATCGCGCGCGAGGTCTACCACGCGCTCATGTACTCAGGGACGGAGGTCGAGCGGGTCGACAGGCTCTCGCTTAGGGAAGCGCGCAAGAGCGCCGGCCTGAACCAGGCCAAGGTCGCGCATGCCCTCGAGGTGTCGCCTTCCACGGTGAGCGGATTTGAGTCCGGAAGGTGCGAGAGTTGGATGTTCGCGGAGAGGTATTCCACCTGGGTACTCGAGAGCATGCCAATAGATGTCGAAGGCCCATGAAACGGCTCTTGACATCTATAGGAGTGTCGGTTTTGTCCAAAACTACAGTGATTTGCGTAGTGCGCGCTTAGTAGCGCGTCGAGTGGTGCGCGCGATGGAGACGCAACCAAATGGGACAAAGGAGCGGGATATGGGGTCAGAGTATCTGGAGTACGAGCGACGATGGATCTTCTGGCTTCTGATCTTCGTGGCAGGCTGGTACGGTGCCTACACTTCTGCCCTGCGCAGCGGCGTGTTCTGCAATGTCCAGACCGCAAACGTAGTATTTCTGGCTATGTACCTGGCCAGGCAGAAGTGGTTCTCGACGGCGTACCTGCTGTTGCCCATCAGCGCGTATCTGTTTGGCTCGTTCCTCTCGGAGTGGATAGGGAAGGGCGTGAAGCATCTGCACTTCTTGCGCTGGGACACGCTGCTGGTGGCGCTGGAGATGTGCGCGGTCGTGTTCCTGGCGCTGATGCCCGCTGACTGGCCCGACCAGATCTGCCAGGTGACGCTGAACTTCGTGTGCGCCATGCAGTTCAACACCTACTGTCAGATAGAGGGCCTGCTTGCTACCACGACCTTCGTCACGAACCACATCTGCCAGATTGTCGCCACTCTGGCCATGCTGATCTGTCACCCTGAGAGTCACGACCTGCGTCGCAAACTGAAGGCGCACGTCTTACTGTTCCTGTGCTTCACGGCCGGTGCGGTCGTCTCGACCGTGATGTGCGGGTTCTTCTCGTACACGTCGCTGCTGAGCGCATTGATCCCCTTGGCTGCCGTGCTTATCTGTCTGGCGTGGGCTGACCTTCTGGTGGAGCATCGCTACTTCGACGCCGTGTTGCGCGGGCACTAGGGCAGGCGCGTGTTAAGAGTTTGCTTACAAGAAGAGCAAGCCGGCTGGGAAACCAACCGGCTCGCTTCTGTCTTCTAACTGTTATGGATGTCGCAGCTACAGAGTCCTGTCGAAGCGATAGTGGGTCTTCTTGAAGCCATAAGACTCGTAGAACTTGTGGCTCTCGTCATGGCCCAACCTGCTGTTGAGCGTCATGGTCTCGCACCCCGCCTCACAGGCCACCTCGACGGCCCACTCTAGCAGTTTGAAGCGAATGTCACCATTGCGATACTCCTCTGCTACAGTAAGTTCGCTGACTTCGGCAATGCGTGCGCCGTCATGGAGCTGCCAGGTGCAGTTGACACCGACGAAGCCCACGATTTTGCCGTCTTCGGTCTCGTAAACGCCCAGCTTGTGGCGCTCCTCGTTCAGCTGATCCACAAAGGTATGGGCAAACAGTCCCTTGTTCAGCTGGTGCCCATCCATGATGGTCGTGCTGATGAGGTTGTAGATGGCGGTAAGGTCGGACGATGTTGCATAACGTACCATGGTTACCTTCTTTTGTCCGTCTGATGGATGACTGGTGGGCGCCTGTTTACGTGATGGGTGCAGGGTTAAAGATGCACAGGTCATTTGCGAGGCCGTGCGCTTCTGCCAGAGACTGCTTACGGCCGCTGACCACGTCAATCAGTAGCTTGAAAAGTTCCGTGCCCACATCTTGTATACTACGCTTACCGCTGGAGATGGGACCAGCGTTGATGTCGATGAGGTCGGGCCACATCTGCTTTACCTCGCTGCGCGAGCAAATCTTCAGAATTGGAATCTCTGCCAGACCGTACGGGGTTCCGCGGCCTGTGGTGAACAGCTGGGCTCCGATGCCGCTGGCAAGCTGGCATGGTCCACAGACCATGTCGCTGGCAGGCGTGGCTGCATAGATGAGGCCGTGCTTGGTCGGACGCTCGCCCGGGGACAGGACCTCGACCACGGGCGAGGAGCCCGACTTCGCGATGGAGCCCATAGCTTTCTCCACGATGTTCGAGAGGCCGCCCTTCTTGTTTCCTGGGGAGGGGTTGGCGCTACGGTCTGCGCCACCGCGCGCGAGGTAGTTGTCGTACCAACGCATCTCGTTTGCGAGCTTCTTCTTGGTCACCTCGTCCTTGCAGCGGTGTGCTATAAGGTAGACTCCGTCGCGCACCTCGGTGACCTCGGAGAACATGGCAGTTCCTCCGCCAGCAACCAGCAGGTCCACGCAGTAGCCGATGGCGGGGTTCGACGCCACGCCAGAGAATGCGTCAGAGCCACCGCACTGCACGCCCAGCAGGAGGTCGGAAAGAGGCAGCGTCTCGCGATGTCTCTGGTTCAGGTGCGCCAGCTTGCGCTTAGCCATGGCACAGATTTGGTTGACCTGATCCTCGAAGCCGTGGCACTCCTGGAGGACGATGACGTTATCGGGGTTGTTGTCCTCGGGACGGTCCTCGCAGAACATCTGTGGCGTGAACTTCTCGCACCCCAGGCTCACGAGCATGAACTCTCCGCCGAAGTTCGGATGCCTGGCGATGTTGCGCAGGATGCGCTGTGGAATGTAGGCGTCCGTCGCGTTGATGGCAACGCCGCAACCATATGCATGGTTTATGGGCACGACGCCGTCCACGTTGGGATACTTCGGTAGTATCTCGCGACGAATCTTTTCTATTGCTACGTTCAGCACACCAGTGACGCACTGCACGGTGGTTTGAATCCCCAGGTAGTTGCGAGTGCCCGCATAGAAACCATCGGGACTCTTGTATCCCTCCCAGGTGGTGACGGGAGGCGTTGGCGGATTCCAGCCCACGTTGGTGCCCCACTGCATCTGGTCCAGCGGCGGTGGGATGGGCAGCTTCAGTGAGTCCTCGTTGATCCAGGTGCCGGCGGGGGAGTCCTCGAACACGGTTCCCAGCACGACGCCGCAGCGAATGACCTTGCCACCCTTCGGGATGTCTACGAGCGTCACCTTGTGTGCCTGAGGTATGGGTTCGCGGGCAAAGACGCCGGGCGCCACCTCCTCGCCAGCAGCAAGGTCGCGTATGGCGATGGCGACGTTGTCGTGTTCGTTGACCTTTACTACCAGCTTGTTGTCCATGCTTCCCTCCTTAGCGATCGGCTTGTTTGCCTTTGCCCTCAAAGAAGCTCTTTGGGTAGTAGGTCTGCACGAGCCTCTTGCGACTTTCGACGATGTGCTTCCATGTGTACGGGGCAACCCAGGTGCTGTAGTCGCTTTTATTGGCTGGCATGTTGGCCAATACGTTGCCCATGTTTAGGTGGCTTGGAAAGGCGATGTCTATATCTAGTTGTTCCAGCTCATCACAGTCGCGAATGAACTGTCGCACGATGACTTCGGTGATGTCCCACTTCTGGAGGTTCTCGGGTCCCATAATCGGGATCTCCAAACCTCTGTGCATTGCACAGCAGTAGGTCTTGCCAGTGCTTTCGTCGGTGTCATCAAAGAAGAATGCAACCGCCCCGGGGGTGCGTCCGGGCGTCAGCCGCACGTGGATGGACATACTTCCAACCTCTATGGGCTTCTGGAAGTCGTAGAAGTTTGCCACGTCATAAGGAACCATCGGAAGTTCGCTGGTGTCATCCCTCCACTTCTGGTGAAGAACCTCGTCTTGCTGAGACAGCCAGATTTCGCAATCCGAGAGACCCTGAATGTAGGATGCACCGTTTGCATGGTCCCAATGCCAGTGCGACAAGAGCACCTTATGGATGTCCGCGGGATCGAACCCCAGTCTCCAGATGTGGTCGACCATGAGGTATACGGACGCTCTATATCCCGTATCCAGAAGCACGAGTCCGCCGCTTGTGTCCATCAAGTAGGCGCAGACGTCGTCGTTTCCGCCCACGTTCCAAACGTGCGGTGCAACGCAGTATGCATCGATGGCATGTTTGAAGAGTAGGTTGAGCTCGTCGCCCAGGTGTGGGTGGTTCACGGGTGCGTAGAAGATTTTCTGTCCCATCGTGTCCTCCTCTCCAGCTACTTCTGATACAGGACCTTCGTGAAAGTAGTATCACGCGGTGCCATTTCAGAGGCATTGTTATGCAGAACATGATTTAAGTTGCTCGGAAGCCACTCTTTTGTTCCAAGCAGACTTTTTGGCAAACGATAGTCACCGTAGAATTCGATATGTGGCAGGTAAGGGAACTGTATGAAGTATGAATATAGTTCAACATTCGTTAGCCTCGTCATACTCCGTCGGGCTTCCCGGGGTGAGGAACTGTCGATTGGAGGGGTCTACGTGAACTTGGGATTGGCATTGCTTGGATTCGCGACCATGATTGTGATTACGGTCGTGCTGCTGAAGAACAAGGTGAGCACGCTGCTTGCCTTCACGGTGTTTCCGTTGGTTGCGGGGCTGATTGCCGTTTATGTGGCGGCGGGCAGCTTCACGGCAGTGGACATCACTAGTCTTCCCGGTACGTTTGGCACCTGGCTCAAGGACGGTTTCTCAAAGACGACGTCCATCTCCTTGATGATGCTCTTCTCGCTTCCATATTTCATGATGGTGGCGGACACAGGCATGTTTGACGACATTGTCAAGTTCCTCATGAGGCGCATTAAGGTATCCGCTCCGGTCATCTGTGTGCTGACGGTAATCGTCGCGTGCATTTGCGAGCTTGATGGGTCCATCACGTCGGTGTTTCTGATAACAGTTCCGCTGATGCTTCCCCTCTACGAGAAGTTTGGTGTCGACAAGAAGATCTTGCCTTTCTTGACTTGTGTTGCCATTCTCATCATGTGCAATACGCCCTGGAACCCGAAGATTCTGCGTGCAGCTTCCTTAGTTGCCGATCAGGGTATCACCGGCACCGACCTGTTTATCAAGATTGTCCCGATTCAGATTTTCATGTTTGTCCTGGTCATTGGTATTGCCCTCTACTTTGGTGCCAAGGAGCGCAAGAACCAGAAGGAGGGCATCGAGATCTCGAACGAGGAGCTTTTAGCTCAGTTCAAGGACACGGAGCTCACGAGGCATAATCGCTTTGCCTTTAACCTGCTGTTCACTGCTTTCCTGGTGTTTTGCCTCATCGCATTCAGCAGCATTCCCCAGTACTACGTATTCGCATTTGGCCTGGTTATTGGCCTGCAAGTTAATTACAGGGATTTGAAGCAGCAGAACAAGCTGCTCAAGAAGTACGCCAGCTCCTTGTTCCCCGTCCTTCCCGCAGTGCTTCTATCGGGTGTCGTTGTCGGCGTGATGCAGGACAGCGGCATGCTCGATGCCATGGTCCAGTTGCTGATGGCCCTCGTTCCTTCTGTCATGGGTCCCTACCTGTATCTCATCATTGCCCTGTGCAGCACACCGCTCATGCTGGTGTTCACAAACGATACCTGGTTCTATGCGCTTATGCCCCTGATTATTGCCTTCTCGGCTCAGTATGGTGTGCCTGCGCAGGTTGTCATTGCAGCGCTCTACATGAACTTCGGCTCGATGGTCTCGGTTGTGGCGCAGCCGCAGCTCTACATTGCGACAGACCTTACCGGAATCACGATCGACGAGCACATCAAGTTCTCGTTCCTCAAGCTTTGGGCTATTAATGTCGTCGTCGTTCTGTTTGGCATCGTGACCGGCGTGTTCATGCCCTAGGTCTTGTATAGCGAGACATCGAAAAGCGAAAGAGGGGGCCCGCGCAGTTCATTTTGAGCTGCGCGGACCTTTTCTGTATAGGGCGAACTTTTTTACCACGAAGCACTTATCTTTGGCGTAGATAGCTCCTGAGTTTGAACGCCATGGAGAGCACAGCGTAGTCTGACAGGTCTCGGGGGTTATAACCGGTCATGCGTGCAATCTTGTTCAGCCTGTTCTGGAGCGTGTTCTTGTGCAGAAAGAGCTCGTCTGCGCTGTGGGTAATGCTTCCGTTGTGTCGGGCGTACGAATCGAACACCACTTGGAAGTCATCGATTTCTTTGTCGGAGAGATCTCCGAACACGTGATTCACGAAGCTGGCGGACTCGTCCTTTGGGATGGCCGTAAAGACGATGCCCTCGTCCATGCTCTCAAAAAACCGGACGTTCCCCTCATGCTTGAACAGCGACCAACTCAATGCCCTGCTGGCCCTCTCGTAGCTTCTCCAATACTCTTCCTCGGACATCGCAGTGTCGCCTACGCCGAAATAGAATTCCGCGTCCAGATGGTTCTCGAGGTCCTTATGGATGTTACGAACAAAGGTGGAGAGCTTGCTTCCCTCCCTGTTGGCGAATATTCTCACCTCCTTTTCGGTTGTGGAGAAGAAGCAGCCGGGTTCCTGGGATAACCGCGCGTAGAGGATGGGGTAGACGTCGCCAATTTTGTCCATCCGCTCGTTGTCGGCACGTCTTCCCACAACGGCTTTGCGAGGAATCGAAAAGTCGATGTTCAGCACCGAGGCAAGGTAGTCTACGAGACTGTGATCGTGGTGCTTTAGAACCAGCAGGTTCACAAGGTTTGAGAAGCGCTCCATTGCGTCGAATCGGACCACCTGATCGTGGTTCTCACGAATGAGTATTTCTGTCATCCTTCCGATGATGGTGCCAAAGGAGCTGACCTCGTCCAGCTCGCCGGTCATTCCAACGACTGCCACAACGGCTCCGTTGAACAATACGGGCACGTTGATTCCATGCTTGGCACCCTTGAACTGGTCGCTGTCGTCAACTGCTACCGTTTGGCTGGTCTTTGCGGCAAGCCTGGCCGCATCGTGCGTGGTACCGACGCGTGAGGCATCGGTGCTGGCCACCACGCGTCCCGTCGTGTCAAAGAGGTTAATCTCGTGGTTGACCACGTCCTTCAGGCTGGTCACGATGCTCTTTGCGATTTTGGGGTCTAAGTTCATGGCACGTCTCTGGTCTTTCGTCCGATGAGTATCACTATGTAATATGATATATCATGTTATGCATGACAGCTACAACTCCCTATATGGCCTGGACGGTCTGTTACTGAGTCCATGGCTATGTGTCCTGAACCAACCTATCGTTTTGTTTGCTGAAGGACAAACGGCCCTGGGAAACGGAGGATGGCATGGTACCTACAATCGAGAGTATGGAAGTTGTTCCTGTAGCAGGCTATGACAGTATGCTGCTGAACCAGGCTGGAGCTCACGAGCCTTTTTTCACGCGGAACGTCGTCGTGATGCATGACTCACAGGGTTATGAGGGCGTGGGAGAGGTACCTGGTGGCGAGGTCATTACCAAGCGCCTGGAGTCCTGCATACCCCTCGTGGTTGGCAAGCCCGTCTCGCAGTGGAAGAACGTGGTGAGGTCCTGTCGCACGATGCTGGAGCAGCAGATTCAGGGCAAAGCTCAGCCCACAGGTCAGGAGACTGCTCACGCGCAGATATTCAAGAAGGTCACCAACGTGCTTACCGGCGTCGAAACGCCCATGCTTGACATCATGGGCAAGCACCTTGAGGTGCCGGTGGCGGCTCTGCTGGGTGAGGGACAGCAGCGCGACTCGGTGCGTTTCCTGGCCTACCTGTTCTATGTCGGTGATCGCACGAAGACCGACCTGCCCTACATCCACGACGATGACAACTCCGATGAGTGGGGACGTGTCCGTCGCGAGCCCGCCCTGACCCCGGAGGCTATCGTACACCAGGCCGAAGCCGCTCAGGAGCGCTTCGGCTTCCATGATTTCAAGCTGAAGGGTGGTGTCTTCGAGGGTAAGGAGGAGATCAAGGCCATCAAGGCGCTAAAGAATTGCTTCCCGGATGCGCGCATAACCATCGACCCCAATGGTTGCTGGTCGCTGAAGGAGTCTCTGAAACTCTGTCGTGACATGACCGGTGTTCTGGCATATGTCGAGGACCCCTGTGGTGCTGAGGGACGCTTCTCCGGTCGTGAGGTCATGGCGGAGTTTCACCGTCTGACGGGCCTTCCGACCGCAACGAACATGATTGATACCGACTGGCGCGAGATGAAGGCAGCTATCCGCCTGGACTCTGTAACCATTCCACTGGCAGATCCCCACTTCTGGACCATGGAGGGATGTGTGCGTGTGGCACAGCTGTGCCACGACATGGACCTCACCTGGGGCGTACACTCCAACAACCACTTCGATATCTCGCTGGCCATGGTGGCCCAGGCGGCGGCTGCGGCACCTGGCAAGTTGAACGCCTGCGATACCCACTATATCTGGCAGGATGGCCAGCATCTAGGCAAGGTGGCTCCGCACTTTGAGGACGGCTGCCTGCGCGTGCCTCGCGACGGCGTCGGGCTGGATATCGAGCTGGACCACCAGAAGCTCAAGGCTGCTCACAAGCTCTATGTCGACAACGGTTGCGGCACGCGCGATGACGCGCGTGGCATGCAGTTCTACATCCCTGGCTGGAAGTACGACTCACACAGGCCTGCCATGGTGCGTTAGCGTCGGTTGTGTAGATGGTACGTGGAACAACACACGTGTATTCGAACATGATGTCATCTGTCCTGTGTGACTTTGAGTTGTTCCGTAGACCTACGTAAGATTGTTTCTAGATTTAGGACGGCAATGAGGGTCATCAACTACTAATAGTGGAGGTCACAATGGTTCCCAAGATTGAAAAGATGGAAGTCTATCCCGTGGCAGGCTATGACAGCATGCTGCTGAACCTCTCGGGTGCTCATGGTCCCTACTTCACGCGCAACGTTGTTATTCTGACCGACTCCGAGGGTGTCGAAGGTATCAGCGAGGTTCCCGGCTCTGCAAAGATTACCGAGGTTCTGAACGAGATCGATGATCTGGTAGTGGGACAGCCTGTCTCGCAGTGGAAGAACGTCGTGCGCTCCATCCACGACAAGTATGCCAACCTGGACAAGGGTGGCCGTGGTGCCCAGACGTTTGACCTGCGCACTACTGTCCACGTGCAGACCGCCGTCGAGGCAGCGATGCTCGATATTCTGGGCAAGCACCTTGAGGTGCCGGTGGCGGCTCTGCTGGGTGAGGGACAGCAGCGCGACTCCGTGCGCTTCCTGGCCTACCTGTTCTATGTCGGTGATCGCACGAAGACCGATCTGCCCTACATCCACGACGATGACAACTCCGACGAGTGGGGTCGCATCCGTCGCGAGCCCGCCCTGACCCCGGAGGCTATCGTGAAGCAGGCCGAGGCCGCGACCGAGCGCTACGGGTTCGTGGACTATAAGCTGAAGGGCGGTGTCTTCGAGGGTAAGGAGGAGATCAAGGCCATCAAGGCGCTGAAGAAGCAGTTCCCCAACGCCCGCATTGACCTGGATCCCAACGGCTGCTGGTCCCTGGCCGAAGCCGTCGACCTCTGCAAGGACATGGTCGGTACCCTGACCTACGTCGAGGACCCCTGTGGTGCTGAGGGACGCTTCTCCGGTCGTGAGGTCATGGCGGAGTTTCACCGTCTGACGGGCCTTCCGACCGCGACGAACATGATTGCCACGGACTGGCGCGAGATGAAGGCGGCCATCCGCCTGGACTCCGTGTCCATTCCTCTGGCGGATCCCCACTTCTGGACCATGGAGGGCGCTACGCGCGTGGCGCAGCTGTGCCACGACATGGACCTCACCTGGGGCGTGCACTCCAACAACCACTTCGACATCTCGCTGGCTATGGTCGCCCAAACCGCTGCGGCGGCACCCGGCTTCTATAACGCCTGCGACACCCACTACATCTGGCAGGATGGCCAGGCGCTCACGAAGAACCCGCCCAAGATTGAGGATGGTCGCGTGAAGGTCCCGTACGACGTCCCTGGCCTGGGCATCGAGATTGACCGTGACGCCCTGATGAAGGCGCACAAGCTCTTCGTTGACAACAACCTGGGGACCCGTGACGACTCCATCGGCATGCAGTACCTCATCCCTGGTTGGAAGTTTGACAGCAAGCGTCCCGCACTCGTGCGCTAGCAGATTGCATCGGTTCGAACTGGCCGTACGAATTCCCACAGTTCCCCCTGGGGTTTCGTACGGTGCATATGGAGGAAGGCCTTATGTCAAAGGAAATTAGTGCAAATGGTTACCATGGCATCTTTGTTCCCATCTTGACTCCCGTCGGCCAGACCGGTGCCATCGATGAGGCAAGGCTGCGCAAGCAGGTGGATTACGTGATTGACCACGGCGTTGACGGCATTCTGGCCTTCGGCTCGAATTCCGAGTTCTACATGTTCGACGACGATGAAATGATTGACGCCACGAAGGCCATCTTGGACCAGGTCGCCGGCCGTGTTCCCGTGATGCTCGGCGTCGGACACATCCGCACCAGCAAGTGCGTCGAGCTGGCACGTAAGGCGGCAGCGCTGGATGTCGACGCCGTTTCGGTGCTGCAGCCCATGTTTATCCAGCCCACGACCCAGGCGCTGTACAACCACTACGCAGCTATTGCCAAGGCAGTTCCGGACACGGCGATGTTCATCTATAACAACCCTGGCAGGGCAGGCTATCCTGTGCCCATTCCTACCATCGTTGCCCTGGCGCACGACTTCCAGAACATCGTTGGCATAAAGGATTCGTCCGGTAATATCACGAACCTTCAGGAGCTTGTTCGTCTGACGTCTGACATCAACTTCACGGTCTTCGCTGGCAAGGACACCATTGTTTACGCCGGGCTTTGCTGTGGTGCAGATGGTGCGGTGTGCTCCACGGCAAACATCTTCCCGGATCTGGTCTGCGGCATCTACGACAAGTTCGCGGCGGGGGACTACGTGGGGTCGCGAACCGAGCAGTTCAAGCTCAACCCTATCCGCCTATCCCAGGATGCGGCCAGCTTTCCGGCGGCGACAAAGGACATGGCAAACCTGATGGGCATGGAGGTTGGTCCTTCCATCCTGCCGACCGAGCCCACTCAGGGCGCCGCACTCGACGGAATGAAGGCGGCCATGCGCGAAGGCGGATATCTGAAGTAACTCTTCGTTGGCCTCTAGCCAAGAAGAATTGCGGGGAGGAGGGGGACTCAATGGCCTCGCTCAGCGTGGTAATAGCGTCGGATACGTTCAAAGGGTCTGCCAGCAGCAGGCAGGTAGATGACTTGCTGGCGGTAGGCATACATCGAGTGGTACCGAATGCCAACACGATAACGTTTCCCATTGCCGACGGCGGCGAAGGCACCATGGATGCGCTCGTCAGCGCCTGTGGGGGAGAGGTTCGCTCAGTGGCGGTCAGCGGTCCGCTGGGTGGCGCCGTCAATGCGCACTATGCCCTCATCGATGGAGGGGATGAGGCTGTCATCGAGATGGCCGAGGGCAGTGGCATCACGTTCATCGATCAGAGTCCCGAAAACGCGCTGCATGCGTCTACGTTTGGCGTAGGACAAGTTGTACTAGCCGCGATTGCGGACGGCGCCCGAAAGGTCTACGTTGGCCTTGGCGGCAGTGCCACGAGCGATGGCGGCGCTGGTCTGGCTAAGGCCCTTGGAGCCCGCTTTCTGGATGAGTCTGGCAAGGGCATCCCTTGCGGCGCCATTGGGCTTGGCTCACTTGCGTCCATCGATGCCTCTGGACTCGACCCTCGTCTGGCGGATGTCGAGTTCGTAGCACTGACCGACGTTCGCAACCCACTTTGCGGCGCTGACGGTGCAGTGTACATTTACGGGCCCCAGAAGGGCCTGGCTAGTAAGGATCTGGCCCGTGTAGATGGTTGGATGCGACACTACAGTGAGGTACTGCTGCGCGATGTCGGATCCGACGTGGCCGCCCTACCCGGGGCCGGCGCCGCGGGCGGCTTGGGAGCCGGCCTTGTCTCTTTCTGTGGTGCCAGCATCGTTTCAGGTATAGATTTCGTGTTGCAGAAGATAGAGCTCGAGAAGGCCATGACTGGTGCTGACCTGGTGGTGACGGGCGAGGGGCGCATGGACTCGCAATCTGCCAACGGAAAGGCTCCCGTGGGCGTTGCGCGCCTTGCGAAGCGCCATGGCATCCCGGTGGTTGCCGTGGTGGGTAGCAGGGCGGACGACCTGGGCAGTGTCTACTCCCAGGGTATCGATCTTGTTATACCCACGGTGACGGGCCCCATGACTCTGCAGGAGTGCATCGACCGCGTGGATGTCAGCGTCCCCATTGCAGGCGAGAGCTGCATCAGGGCGTACCTTTTGGGAAAGGCCCTGAGGTGATATCTTTGCATTGTCAAACGTGGTCTTGTCGCTACCGCTTCGTATAGTTCAATCAATGGGTATTTCACAAGAAAGGAAGCACAAAATGAAGGTAGGATTCATCGGTCTGGGCATCATGGGCAAGCCTATGGCACTCAACGTCCAGAAGGCTGGCCACACCGTCGTGGCCTACGACCACCATCAGGATCGCATTGATGCCATCGTTGCTGCTGGCGGAGTGGGCGCAAAGAGCGGTTGCGAGGTTGGCGAGCAGTCTGACGTCGTCATCATGATGATGCAGAACTCTCCCAACGTCGAGAGCGCCCTGTTCGACGAGGATGGAGTCTTCGAGGGCCTCAGTGAGGGTAAGGCAGTTATCGACATGAGCTCCATCAACCCCATCAAGTCCCGTGAGTTTGCCGCCCGCCTGGCCAAGAAGGGTGTGGACTTCCTCGACGCGCCTGTGTCCGGTGGTGAGCCCAAGGCTATTGATGGCACCATTGCCGTCATGGTCGGCGGTGAGCAGGACGTGTTCGACAAGTATGAGCCTCTGCTGCAGACCATGGCTTCGACTGTGACTCTGGTGGGCGGCGTCGGTGCCGGCAACATCACCAAGCTGGCCAACCAGATGATTGTCGCCATCAATATTGCAGGTATTTCCGAGGCGTACAGCCTGGCAAAGAAAGCCGGCGTCGACCCTTCCCGCGTGTACCAGGCCATCCGCAGCGGCCTTGCTGGTTCTGTTGTCATGGATCAGAAGTCCCAGAAGATCTTCGACGGAAACTTCGAGCCTGGTTTCCGCATCGAGCTCCACATTAAGGACCTGCAGAACGCGCTCGATACCTCGCACGGCGTCAACGTGTCCACCCCCTTTACCTCGCTTGCCATGGAGATCATGCAGTCGCTGAAGGCCCATGGCCACGAGAAGGACGATCACTCCGGCATCGCCGAGTGGTACGAGATGGTCAACGACTTCAAGCTGCAGGACTAAGGGTCTTCTTGCCTCATAGTTGACAGCGGGTCACGTCTTGCGAGGCGAGGACGGTGAGGTCATAGGTACCTCCTATCCTTGTCTCGTTTTTCTTGGCCCTCAGAAGGGAGCTGCCGTATGGCGCTGCACATCATCGACGAGGCAAATAGGTGTCTGAACTGTAAACGACCGCTATGCTGCAAGGGCTGCCCGGTGCACACGTCTATCCCGCAGGTCATCCAGAAGTTCAAACAGCGGGATTTGGTAGCGGCTGGCCAGATGCTGTTCGACAACAACCCGATGAGTGTCATCTGCTCGTATGTGTGCAACTACTCGCAGCAATGCGAGGGATACTGCATACGGGGCAAGAAGGGCACGTCGATCCACTTCTCGGCCATTGAGCAGTACGTCTCGGACACTTATCTGGACAGATTTATCCGTGACGTGAAACCTACGTACAACGGCAAGGTCGTAGCAGTAGTGGGCTCTGGACCTGCTGGTCTTACCGTGGCAATCCAGCTGGCGCGCGTGGGGTGTGACGTAACGATCTTCGAGCAAAAGATGGACATCGGCGGCGTGCTTCGCTATGGTATTCCGGAGTTCAGGCTGCCTCATCAGCTGCTGGCTCGATATCGTAAGGCGCTTGACGCGCTGGGAGTGCATGTGAGGCCGAACACAACTATAGGTGGCGCGCTGAAGCTAGACGGCCTCCTACGAGATGGCTACGACGCCGTGTTTGTGGGTACGGGAGCTTGGCGTGCTAGGACTTTGGGCATAAAGGGTCAGGCACGTGGCAACGTCTACTTTGGCATTGACTATTTGATCAACCCATCTGTCTGCAATCTGGGCTCTGACGTTGCTATCATAGGAGTGGGCAACGTTGCCATGGATGTGGCGCGAACTGCCATCCGAAATGGCTCACGACACGTGACTCTATATTCCAACTGGGGCGGTACCTCGGCTAACACCGACGAGGTCGAGTTGGCGCAGCTGGATGGTGCGAAGATCATCTATTGGAAGTCGATTGAGTCCATCGACGACGGGGGCCCGGTGTTTCGCAACTCCATCTTGGACGACGAGGGCCAAGTTGTTGGGCTTTCCGACGAGACCGAGCATGTCAACTGCGACTCCGTGATCATCTGTGTGTCACAGGTGCCGAAGGACAAGCTGCTGCTGACGACGAAGGGCCTTGCAGCCACAGACAGGGGCACGCTAGTGGTCGACGAAAACTGCATGTGCACGGTGCCGGGCGTGTTTGCAGCGGGCGACGTGGTCAGTGGGCCAAAGACGGTGGTCCATGCGGTGGTTGGAGCCAAGCATGCCGTTGCGGGAATGATGGACTACCTGGGACTTCAGAGAGCAGATGACGAGGTTGAGTAACGGGCGTACCGTAGAGCTGAGGGATGGCAGAAGAATGCCCCGTCTTGGTATGGGGACTTGGTATCTAGCCGGGGGCCTTCATCCCTGGGAGGTCGAGTTGTCTGCGCTTCGAGCTGGATTGGACGTAGGCGTTCGCCTGATTGATACAGCCGAGATGTATGGGGACGGTGCGGCCGAGGAGATGGTGGGCGATGCCATCCGAGGACGAAGGCGCGAAGACCTCTTTATCGTGTCGAAGGTCTACCCGTACAATGCGGGCCGGAAGGGCATCTTCTGTGCACTCAACAGGTCGCTGGCACGTTTGGGCACCGATTACCTTGACCTGTACCTCTTGCACTGGCGCGGGCAGATTCCGCTGGCCGAGACGGTCGAATGCATGGAAGAACTGGTCGAGAGTGGAAAGATTGGAGGCTGGGGAGTATCCAACTTTGACCTCGACGACATGGAAGAGCTCATGAGGGTGGACGGTGGTGAGCATTGTCTTGTAAATCAGGACCTCTACCACTTGGGGTCGCGTGGGGTTGAGTTTGACCTTCTGCCTTGGATGAGGCAAAGGAGGATTCCGCTGATGGCGTACTGTCCCCTCGCGCAGGCAGGCAGACTTCGCCAGGGGCTTGTGGACAGTAAGGCGGTTCATGAGGTTGCAGCCGCCCACGGCATCACCCCCATGCAGGTGCTCCTGGCGTTCGTCTTGCATGACCAGAACGTGATCGCCATCCCTCGCAGCTCCAGTGCGAGGCACGTCAGGCAGAACTGGTCCACGATCGATGTGGAGTTGACGGCGGAGGACATGGCTCTGCTGAACGAGGAATTTCCGCCGCCCAATTACAGGATGCCTTTGGATATGGAGTAGCATCCCACATGGAGTCCAGACGGATTATGTCCAGCCGACTCATTGACTGGACATTTTTCTTGTTCGATGAGGTGTCGAAACATCAGCTATTCTTGCCCTAAGCAAGCGCGCGAGAAAGGATGCATGCTATGGCAGAAGAGCGTTTCCCGAGGGCTTCCTCTTCGGAGGTGCCATGCCGGACTGGCAGTTCTAAGGCGGCTTCGGCGAAGGCGGACGCGGACTACTCGAGATAGACTTCGCGATGGATGGTGACCAGACGCATCCGCACCAGGTCACCTGGAAGGACGGGGACGGCAGGTGCGGCTCCATCAACTGGGAGGAAGTGCTGCCTAAGGGCGTTGAGCTTACGATGTTCGACGACGTGTACTACCCCTCACATCGCGGCGTGGACTCCTACCATCACTGGCGCGAGGACATCGAGGATATGGCCGAGATGGGCTTTCGCGTATACCGCTTCTCGACCTGCTGGTTTAGGATCTTCCCGACGGGCTTGGAGGACCGGCCGAACGAGGGGGCTTGCCTTCTACGAGGACATTGTGGACGACCTTTTGGCCCACGGTATCCAGCCCCTCATCACGATCTGCCACGACGAGATGTCATACGAGCTAGTGAAGTACTACAACGGCTGGGGCGGACGCCAGACCATCGACTGCTACGTGAAGTGCGCCCGTGCCCTCTTTGAGCGCCTGGGATCCAAGGTGAAGTACTGGCTCACGTTCAACGAACTCAACACCATCCGCGGTATCTGCATGATGGGCGTCATGAACCAGATCTGGCCCATGTACTGGCAGACGATCCACCACATGGTGGTGGTCTTTGCCACGGTCGTGGCAATGGGGTACCAGATGAAGCCGGGACCTCGGTTCTCCACAATGTATGCCATAAGCGAGCTATACCCTGCCATGAGCGCACCGGAGGACGTTTGGCCCTGGTACAGCCACTGCCGTGAGCAGTACCTGATCATCGACGCCATGTCGCGCGGTGCCTACCCGAACTTTACCTCCGAGGTGTGGGGTCGCATAGGGCTGACGTGCGCATGGAGCCCGAGGACGCCGAGCTCATGTACCAGGGCACGCTGGACTTTGTCAGCTTCTCGTACTACCGCTCGGCTGTGGTCTCGGCGAAGGACTCCGCCTGGCACCTTTTGGGCGGCACGCCGAATCCGCTGTGCGCAGAGAAGACGCCCTGGGGCTGGGCCGTGGATCCCCTGGGTCTGCATTACTGCCTGAACGAACTCTACGATCGCTACCAGAAACCGCTCTTTGTGGCTGAGAATGGCATGGGCGCTATCGACCAGGTGTCTGATGACGGCGCGGTACACGACGACTACCGTTGTGACTACCCGGCCAAGCACCTGCACGTCATCCGTGGCGCCATCTGCCTGGACCACGTGCCGTGCATCGGCTACACCATGTGGGGCAACGTCGACCTGGTGTCCCGCTCCACGGGTGAGATGGTAAAGAGGTACGGCTTTGTCTGTGCGGACATGGACAATAAGGGCGATGGCATCCTGAAGCGCTCGCGCAAGGACAGTTTCTAGTGGTTCAAGCATGCGATCTAGCCAGACGGGGCGGAGCTGTAGGGCCTAGGCTGTGGGGGGCTTGCATGTTTCACGAGATACTTCAGGCGTCGGAGGACGGCGCGCACGAGGTGGGTCATCAGAACCATCTGAGGCTTCCGAACAAGGACGAGCCAGCGCTCATCCAGACGTACTTTCCCGGCGTGCTCGATAACGTAGACCGCGACGTCACATGTCCATGCGTCGCGATCCTACCTGGGGGCGTCTACGCGTTTGCCTCGGTGCGTGAGGCCGAGCCGGTGGCCCTGCAGATGGTAGCGTGGGGCTTTGCCGCCTGCGTGGTCACCTACAGCTGCGCCCTTGCCAGGTACCTTGCGGCGTTGGTGCAGGCGGCGGGTGCTGTGGACTATCTCAGGCGGTATGCGGCGCAGTTTCACATCGACCCGAGCTGCATCTTCCCGATGGGCTTCTCGGCGGGAGGACATCTGGCCTGCGACCTGGGCTGTGAATGGCAGGAGCCCTGGCTGGCAAAGCGCGTGGGAGCTCCAAGCGAGGACCTGCGCCCCACCGGCCTCGTCCTAGGCTATCCCGTGATTAGCTTGAGCGAGTTCGTGCACAAGGGGTCGTTCCAGAATCTGTGCGGTGATGACGCCCAGCTGATGGAGTGGCTGTCGCTCGAGAAGTGTGTCACAGAAGACATGCCACCCACGTTCGTCTTTCACACGCTGGAGGACAGCTCGGTCCCGGTGGAGAATAGCCTGCTTCTGGCCGAGGCCATGAGGAAGGCGGGCATGTCCTTTACGCTTCGCGTCTTTCCCTACGGCGAGCACGGGCTGTTACTTGCCACACCCGAGGTGGGCCGCAGGGGCAAAGAAGGGCAGGTCCAGCCACTGATGCCGTGCTGGCTCGACCTGGTAGCGGACTGATGCGGACGCTGTAGAGGGCTGCTGGCGGGGATAGTTTCTGCTGGACACTGCTTTGGTGGGACGGCTGCGCTTCTCGAAAGCGCCCACTTCGCGTGCGACCACTCTGTGCGTACGCCCACTTTGCGCGCGATCCTTCTATATAAATGTTCATCCTATAAAAGCGTGCGTTCTTCTCTAATGGAGGCAAAAAGGGGCGTCGGCTTATGCCGGCACCCCGCCCTGTGGCTAGCGTGTTGAGATGACTACAGGTAGACGTCTGCCTCCTCGCGGCCAAACTTGTGCAGCAGCTCGTGGCAGGGCCTGCAGGCTGCGCAGTCGCAGAACTTGGCGCCAGCCTTCTTGCGCTCCCGGGCATGGGCCAGAGCCTGTTTACTGCCGTCCTTGCCAAAGACCTGCTGGCCCGCGGGCGAGCTGATGAACCCGATGAGGTCGTCGATGGTGGTTTGGTGTGCGCTGATGGCGTCCATCAGTTGATTTGTGGCCTCGTCGGCGTCCTTGCCCACGGCGATGGCGTCCTTCCAGGCCTGTGCCGCCTTCTTAGTATCGGCGGATGCCGACTGGGCGGCCAGCATCTCCTCGACCTTCGATGCGGTGTAGTCCAAAAGCTCCTTTTGCATAATGGCTCCCTTCGATGTGTGGTGGTGACGTGTGCGCGGCGGTGCGATTGCTGGTACCGAGATGGCCGTGATGGCTTGGTCGTCGCCGAGGGACGTTGGTGGTGCAATGGGGTTTCGGTTGACAGGCCACTCGTACCTTCGCGATTGTCCTCTGCGACTCCAGGTATGATTCGCACGCGACCAAGAACACTTCTTGCGACAGTTATACCCGTAGGTAAGAATCGCCACCCAGAGAGAACCTTCAGGTGCAGCATGTAGCGTGCGAGCGCACCCATCGACACCCATTTGTCTGTCCCCTCCACCCATCCATCCGCCCATCTATCCACATGGCAGAGCCTTGACAGTGATTCCTACAGAAGTTGGAGGTACGGGTATCCACAGCGCGGGAGCTTGCAGAAGCCCGTTTTGTGCTTCTTGCAAAAGCTCAGGTAGAAAGGTTGTCCGAACTCGCTGTTAGACCATAATTGACCTAAGAAGGGCCCAAAAGTGTCCAGGCCTTTGCCTACAATGCATATCATCAAACAAAGACATCGAGGATCGAAGGGCCCGGATGGATCCAATGATACTGCAGCAGATCAAAAAGATGGGGATCGCCGAGAAGCGCGAGCTCTTAGAGAGGCTGAAGGCGCTCATAGCCAAGAAGATGGCAGGCTCGGCACTTGCGGGGGCGCCCAAGAGGTGCCCGAGGTGCAAATCGCTCAGCTTCTATTGCAAGGGCCACGACGCGTGTGGCCTTAAGAGATGGAAGTGTTGCTCGTGCGGCAAGACCTTCTTTGTAAAGACGGGATCTGTCCTGGCTATGTCCAAGCTCACGGCCACCACATGGGCCGCATATGCAAAGGGCACGCTTACAGGCAACAGGGATAAGGTCGAACATCCAGATGCTGAGGGAGGCGCACACGCACGGCCATGTAGTGCATTGCTGTGGCATATCGAACAAGAAGGTCTGCGTGGAGTGCTGCGCGTATGACCTAGGCGACGAATATGCCATCCTCTGCGGCAGGGGCAGACCCGAGGACGAAAAGCTCACAGATGCCCTTTCAGGTATCGTCGACAGCTTATGGGTCGCCAGCGACGACCATACAGGATATGCGCGTGGCTCTCCTCGCTTGGGGTCTTCAAGCACACGGCGAGCTTAGCCTCGTCAATGCGATGCAGCGAAGGCTGCGCGAGTTCCTGCTTTTTCCCATGGGGTCTTCTACGAAGTGGCTGGGGCACTTGTCTTGCCTGCTTTCTGTGGATAGAGCAGGTAAGGCATTCTGAGCGGGAGAAGAAGGATACGCTCTCAGGCAAGCTTGCAGGAGGCAGGTATGTCCCATACCAGGCGTGCGCTCATAGACATAGAGCAACCCTTCTGGAGCTATTGGAAGGACAGGGGCGTCAGGCCAATTATGGTCTAACAGCGAAATAGAGAAATGAGCCGGGGGCTCGAACTCCAAGTATCATTTGCAATTACTAAACTCTATGTTAGACCACGATTGGCCTAGGCCCTTGCTTTCCATTACAGTGAGAGACAGTCCCTAGGGAAACGATGATTAATGCCCCATAACGTGTTAAAGGGGATCGGCCACACGGCTTTTCTAGGCCGGAATGTGGGAAAGGCAGGAAAGGATGCTTATCCAGCACGTGCAGGAGCCGCTATCCTCACATCTGTCCTGCCCCATGCACCGCAATAAGGCTCCAAGATAGATCAAGCGACGCTGGAAGCCAGGAGGTGCAACCTGCCGGCAAAAGATGCACATGGGTAAGGTTTGCAAGGGCGAGGCAGACTCGAGCATACAGGAGGTCTTCTCTATCCCTCTGTAGCGCTTCCTTAAGGGGTCGAAGCGCCGCTTCACGATAAGGAAGGGTGCTTCTACCTTTGAGCGGCCGGATGCCTTCCTGGACTCGATGCCTTTCTCGGTCAAGAGCGCACAGGCAAGGCCTTCTATGGTCGAAGGCTTCCTTAGCAACGCTTTAGCGCATAGATGAGAGGTGTGGGTCTTTATGCGTCCTTAAGGGCGCTTCGCTATACCTATATAGCCTAAAGTATGCGCAGAAAAACCTATCATCTTCCCTTACGAGTGCATGTGCCTGGGATATGTCGGATACATTCTAGGCGCTTGATCTTTACACCATGCACAAGGCCACCTGCGGCATCCACGCCGATATGCGCCTTGTATCCGATACGCCAGGCTCCCCCTCGTATTATTAAGTGGTAGCTTTCCTTTACCTGTTCCTGGTAAACGGCTACATTGTCATCAGATGCTGTGGAGTGGTCTTGCTCCCCTACCGCTCGACGGTTTTAGAGGGGCTCCAGCCACAGCCTCTTTACTGCATTGTTGATCAGTTAGATACCGCATGACGGTTTATGTAGAACGAGGATACGATTGGCAGAGAGCCCTGTGGTCTGACGACAGCATCAGAACAATCAACCGCTTCTTTGATCTTAAAGATGATCTACGTTGGAATCGATGTCGCCAAGGACAAGCACGACTGCTGTATTCTTGGTCCGGACGCTGAAGAACTGTTCCCGGTCTTTACCATCCGGAACAATCGTGAAGGCTATGATGAGCTGTTCAGAAGAATCGAGACGGCCTCAAAAGACCTGTCCCAGATAAAAGTAGGGCTCGAGGCTACCGGCTACTATTCCTACAACATCTTGGGCTCGCTTCTTGATCGAGGCTACCATACCTTTGTAATCAACCCACTTCACACAAATCTTTACAGAAAAGGTCAGCGCCTTAGAAAGACGAAAACGGATAAAGTC
This sequence comes from Atopobium sp. oral taxon 416, assembly GCF_018128285.1. Lineage (NCBI taxonomy): Bacteria > Bacillati > Actinomycetota > Coriobacteriia > Coriobacteriales > Atopobiaceae > Atopobium > Atopobium sp. oral taxon 416. Next base: position 2,742,119 of record NZ_CP072380.1, on the reverse strand, counting down.
GATGCCCGCTCCATTGCCGAAATGCTTGTGACTGATAAGACCCTCAGGCCCTACACGGATACATCTTACCCCAGCGAAGAGCTGAAGTCATTGACCAGATACCGCTTTGATCTCATCCAGAGGAGAGCGAAGCTGAAGACATCCATCACCAGGCTGGTGAACATCGTATTCCCCAAACTGGAAGGCCTCGTCCCAACGCTTCACATAAACACCGTCTAGCGCCTGCTTGAAGAAATGCCCGGTGCGTCATGTGTTGTTGATGCCAACCTCACACATCTGAAGTCCCTGCTCTGTGATGCCTCCCGTGGCCGGTATGGCCAAGAGAAGGCGATCGAGATCCGGGATGCGGCCAGATCCTCTGTCGGATCAGAGATGTCTGTAAGATCCATAGAACTCAAGCAGACGATCCGTCAGATCGATGCCCTGACTGCCGACATCGAAAAAGTAGAAGCTTCCATTCGAAAGATTATGGACAAGAGCAGTTCTTCGATCATGACGATTCCCGGCATCAACTACCGGATGGGAGCCATGATCCTGGCCGAGATTGGCGATTTCAACCGCTTTGACAATGCGGACCAGATCCTTGCCTATGCAGGCATGTCGCCATCTACCTACCAGTCCGGGCAGTTGACATCCACCTATGCCCATATGGAGAAACGAGGCTCCAAATACCTCCGCTTCGCCCTCTTCAACGCCGCTATATACGTCTCCAAGTGGGACGAGCGGTTTGGCCTGTATCTGGCCAGAAAGCGTGCTGAAGACAAGCACTTCTATGTCGCCCTGTCGCACGTGGCAAAGAAGCTAGTCAGAACTATCTACCGGATGGAGCTGACCCATAGCGAATACCAGGCAGCGTAAATCTTACAACCCATAGCCTTTTCTTAGAGCCCTATTCCTGAGACTCTGTTCGTCATGCAGTTTTCAAGGTACTGATCTATCTAAAACACGTCTCCGCGTTTTATTCGAAAAATCGTAATTTCATGAAATGACTGAGGACCTCCAGCATAACCGCAGGAGTTCCTGTCGCCTCCAAACCGTACAATGAGGATGCAAGGTTGATGTATCCGAGAGGGCAAAGAAAGAGATGGTAAAGGGGTATGCAGACGCTCTGAGCAGGCGCGAATGCGAGAGCAAAGAGACATTGATGGGCCTTTTGGAGAGGTTCTCAGACGAGGAGTCGTGCGAGGGGAGGCTGCTCGAGGAAGAAGGTCTCCGGCGGCTTTGTCTGCCCGGTGTGCGCCAATACGTCCTGCTCGAAGGTCTGAGGCCGCGCGCACAAGTGGCAGTGCACGAAGTGCTCGCACCAGGTGAGCGTGAGCGCAGGGACTATTGATGGAGGGGACCCATCTCGAGCTCAGGAAGTGGTTCGTGGGCGATATGGCTCATGTCCGCCCAGAAGACAAGGATCAGCGCCTGCGCCCTGCAAAGGCAGATAGGCTGCAGCTTAAAGACGGCAGGGCGGGTCCTTTTAAGGATACGCTCGCCTGGGCCAGATCGCAGTGCGTTCAGCGTCCTTGCAGCTGACACACACGAGGTGGACGACTTCTATATCGGCGCCAAGGCACCAGGCAAAAGTGGGCGCGGCACAAAGCAGCAGCCGATGCTTACAGCGGCAGGCAGGGCTGCTGCCCCCTGCGCTGCGCAGAAGGAGTGCTCGAAAGATTGCTGGCGCCAGGTGGGGCATGACCAGCTCTGCCATACATCGAAGATAAGGGCGGATGGCTGGAGCGGCAAAGCTGCCGGCCTCTCTTCGTTTTGCGGGCTCGCCTAAAGAAAGTACGACAGAGCGGACGGGGATGTATCCCTTCCCATGGTCCACAGGGTGATATCCAACTTCAAGGCCTACGTTGAGGGCGCCTTCCATGGCCTTCCCAAGGCCCACATGCACTCCTTGCGGACTCACTCAGCCAAAGATACAGCCACAGGGATGTAAGGGATGGCTGCATGGAGCTGCTGCACGAGATGTGCTTCATCCATGTCCTGCTCTTCGGCATCGCAGCCACCGCGACGGTCCAGCCGAAGATACCTTCGATCTTGCCTTAAGCCGCTTACAGTTCAGGGAGCCTAACTATGCTGGAGGTACTCAGCTATTTTTCATGATTGACTTTTAATAGTTAGTCTTTCTTGGACTGGTGCGCTTTAAGGGTCGCGTGCGTGGTCCTTGTTCTTCGTTAAGCTTAAGGGCCCAGATGAAGGTCGCGTCCACGATAGAGCCGCCCCGCGCCGTGATCCCTGCCTTCTCAAGCTTCTAAGTCCAGGCGTAAAGCACAAGCCTTGCCGAACTCCTCTCGCTTTAAGGCTATGGCGCATCTTCGCAAGTGTCGTCGCATCTGGTACCTGCTCAGACATGAGGTCTACGTGCACAGAAGTGCTACCAGGAGTGGCAATCCAGGATAGCATCTTTAAGTTCCCTCATCTTAAGAGCCCAAACATGACCTGCAACAGATACATCCTAAAGTATCGTCTTTGCAGCGCGCACATGCCTGACAAGAGCCTGTCAGTGGTAGCTGGTATCTACCAGAACAATCCAGCTATCCCACACAACGATTGCATCCATCCGCTCCAGGAGTGCCTCTCGCCTGATCTTTCTCCTTTTACCTTAGGATTTAAGGTCTTAAAAGCTCATCAGGCTACCCATATCTTCCTTTTGGATATGCTGGAATGTGTGGATGTAGCTATACCATATCCAGAAGACAGATAGGCATCTATGTGGGTATGGGCACTGTGTGGTTCGAGACATTTTGAACCGATGTCATACAGCGTGTGGCCCCAGTGACCTCATCGAGGCGAATTAATCATCGTTTCCCTAGGGCCGAGGCCGTGGACAGCAATATCGAGCTCACGGCCAAGATGGCCTACGGCTTCCGCAGCTTCGACAGCCTGAGGGCCATGGTGATGCTCAGGTGCTCGGGGTTCCCGATAGAGCTGCCCTGGACGAAGCTGGCGGCTTAGGATGGGCGCGTTCTGACCACACAAACTGCAGAAGCCTCGAAAACTTACAACATCATTACGTTTGGCATTGAGAATGGCGAGCTGCGGATGTTATGATTAAGAAGGCAATTTTATATAATGCAGAATTACAGATACTGACCAGGGATAAGAGATAAGAGGGAATACACAATGAATTCGAATTGTACGTACGCCGTTCATATGAACTGCAATGGGTTCAAGAGTCTGTTTGTCGCTCAGAATGGGAAGCTCCAGCGCGTCGCAGGTGTGTTCCTCGCCGTCGTCGGTGCGCTCGTGCTGCTCCCCCTTGCCTCTCTAGGCTATCTTTTCAAAGACCTGGGTTTGACGCTGCTGTTCCTGGCTCTCATGGTGTTCGGGATAGTCTTTGCGGTGCGTCCGCAGATGGCGCTCGCTGGTAGGAAGGGCGTCGTGTACAACTGGTTCTCCAAGCATGGATGCACCAATGCATCGGCCATGCCCCTCTCGTCCCTCGAGTGCGACTACCGTGTGAGCATCGAGGACTATGGCTACGTTGAGAGCTCGGCGTCCCCTACGAACCGCATCCCGTGGTTTGCCCTCTCCGGCAAGACAGCGAAGGTTCCTGGCGGCGTTTGCTTCCTCAAGGACCAGGGCAAGGATGGCTCCGTCATCTACAACGCCATTGGCATCAACTGGGCGTTCAGGAACGAGGACATGAATGGCCTGCTGTTTGTACCCAATGACGCTGCTACCCCCGAGCTGCTGCAGACCATTACCTCTCGCATAAAGGAGTCGAGGTCAACGTATACCGGCCGTGCTGGGCGAGAGCGCGCGAAGCATGACGAGGGGCTTGCCGAGTGGATCCTGGGCCCAAAGTCTGAGTAGCGCGCGGGTACAAGCGAGGGCGCAAGCACTGCCCTCATCCTCACAGTCTCCTGAAAACTCCATGATAGTCTCAGAACGATCGCACTATACTTCGGTCTTTGACACTTAACCCTACATAGCTTGCACATAAGGGCTGGCGAAGATAGCTATTTGATATCCTTGCCAGCCTCCTTCTTTGTGGTAATCGGGCCCTTCCGGTGGGTCTTCCTGACGATCTTGTTCATCTGCCGCATGGGAACGATCTCGAAGTCGGTCCTGAAGCCGAAGGCATCATGGAGCGCATCGGTTACCTCGGTCCTCATGTAGAGGGGGCGCCAGCCCTCGCCTGTAACCTCCTCCATCTGCATGCCTCTTAAGGTGTCGACGATCTCGGGGCAGCTGAACCTGCCGTCCAGCCTCTTCTCGAGGATCCGGTAGATGAGAAGCGTCAGGAAGCAGGTGAGGAAGTGGGCCTCGATGCGGTCCCTGCGCGCGAGGAAGACGGGACGGGCCTTAAACTCGCCCTTCATGATGCGGAAGCACTCCTCGACCTGCCAGCGTCCGGCGGCGAGCTTCACGATGCCCAGGACATCCTCGTCGTCGAGCGAGGTAGCCAGGCCGTAGAAGCCGTCCCAGGAGGCCTCCTCTTCGAGCTTCCCGTCGTCGACGGAGAGAATGCACCTCTCGGCGACCTCTCCCTCCTCGGTCACGGAGGTAAAGGAGACTGAGCCCTGTCCATTATATTGACAGGGCTCAGCTATCTGCCTCGCAGGGTCATAGGACACCGTGGCCTTGCGGGTGAGGCCGCGCTCCTGCTCTGTCATCCGCCTTGCCTCTTCCCTGGCCCAGTCCATCACGTCCGTGCCCGAGGGGAGCATCCCCTCAAGCTCGGATCTAGTGTCGAGTCTCCTTACGATCTTTGAGGTGGATCTGCCGGTCTTCCTGTCCCGGTAGGTCTTGGCTATATAGAAGGTCTCGCTGGTCTTGGTCCTTGTTAGCTAAACCTTCATATCTTTACCCAATCCACATGCAACTGACACCAAATACCACAGATACGTCTACCATAAACCGACGTATAAGAAAAGCCACAAATCCCAGGTAGACCCAGAAATTTGTGGCTTGAATTAGTTCGATGATTGTCGGCTAAGTGTCAAAGTCCCGAGTGGATCCTGGGACCAAAGTCTGAGTAGCGCGGGTACAAGCGAGGGTGCAAGTGCTGCCCTCATCCTCACAGTCTCCTGAAAACTCCTTGATAGTCTCAGAACGATTGCACTATACTTTCTATCCAGAAGAATGAGCTAGACGAGAGGATGCGATCACGGACGTTCAGGATGCAGTGGGAGACCACGGTGATGCAGTGGGAGACCACGGTGACGCCCCGTCTGGTGGCGAGGGCGAGCAGCGCGTCGAGGCTGTACCGGCGGTTTGCGGAGCACACCTCATAGGCGGCCGCTATCAGCTGCTCACGGTTATCGGCAGCGGCGGCATGTCCACCGTCTACCTTGCACTCGACAAGGTGCTCAACAAGCAGTGGGCCGCCAAGGAGATCAAGTGCGTCGAAGACCCGGCCATGCGCGACCTGATCGTTAAGGGCATCGTCACCGAAGCGAACATGATCAAGCGCTTCGATCACCCCGCGATTCCTCGCATCGTAGACATCGTCGACGAGTCGGGCACGCTCTACGTGATCATGGATTACGTAGAGGGCCGCACGTTCGCCGACGTGGTCTTCTCTATGGGACCGCAGCCCGAGGACGCGGTAGCGAGCTAGGCCATCCAGCTCTGCGACGTCCTCGAGTACTTGCACCAGCTGAATCCCCCGGTCATCTATCGCGACATGAAGCCCTCGAACGTGATGCTCAAGCCAAACGGCAGCGTCGCCGTGATCGACTTTGGCATTGCCTGAGAGCTCCACAAGGACGTCGAGGACAACGGCCTCGTAGACGAGGACCTTCTCGGCACGCGTGGCTACGCGCCTCCCGAGCAGGTCGACCCCAACCGCGGTACGGACGCCCGTTCCGACGTGTACTCGCTCGGCGCGACCATGTACTGTCTGCTCACAGGCAAGGATCCAGCGAATTCAGCCGGCGAGCTGCCTGCTGTGCGCCAGATTCGCCCCGAACTCTCCGAGGGCATCGAGCGCGTCGTTGCGCATGCGACGCAGCCCGACCCCGATGCTCGCTACGCGGACTGCGCCGAGATGGCCCACGCGCTCATGCACCGCTCCGATGAGGATGAGCGTCGCCATGCGTTGCTGAGATGCACGTGGAGGACGTTCGTCGAGCTTGCCGCAGCGGCGTGCGTGGCCCTTGCCGTCGGCATCGTGGGAACCGTCGGCCGCGTCGTCACGACGAACAGCGACTATGACCACTGGATGGAGATCGGCAGGCAGACCTCAGACGCCAGCGAGGCCGTGGCGGCCTACGAGCGAGCCGCGCAGATAAAGCCGCAGGAGACGGATCCCTACGAGGGGCTTGTAGAGCGCTTTCGCGAGGACGGTACGTTCACAACCGACGAGGAGGCGGAGCTGAGGTCTGCTCTGCTCCCCAACCTGGACCAGCTGCGCTCCTCTGAGGGCTACGCCGGGCTCGCCTTTGACATCGGAAAGCTGTACTGGTACGACTTCGGCGTGGACCCTGCCGAGACGTCGTCGCTCGACCGCACGACGCAGGTGGAAGGGCGCTCCGCGCGCATCCGCGCCGCCGTCGAGTGGATGGGTGCCGCGGCGAGCGACCCGGACTTTAAAAACCACGACCTAGCAGAGGTCTACGCCGGTATCGCCGAGTTCAACCAGGACATAGTCCCGCTCATTAACGAGGGGTCCGACGAGGGCGTCTACGGGCCCTACTTTGCGAACCTCCAGAAGCTTGTCGCGACGATGGCAGACTCCGACAACGACGTCATGCGCCTCGAGACCGCGAACCTGGCGCTCGACTCTCTCACGACCTACCCCCGCAAGTTCCGTGCGGACGACGTGTCCGAGAAGGACATGGAGGCCCTCGCCTCCGACGCCCGCAGGCTGGCGGACGAGACCTCGCCGACCACGCCTCTCCTTGACGCAGAGAAGGCAAGCGCGCTCTCGACGTCGGATGGCGTGAGCCAGGCAATCGATGATGCGTTCGTGGACGCAAGGACGGTGCAACAATGAGCGTGCAGGCTTTCGGCATGGTTGAGATGGTTGGGTATGCAGTTGCCGTGGTTCTTGCCATCGCAGCCGTCGCCTACTTCGTGACCCATCACATCCGTGAGGTGCGCGGCGAGCTGACGGGCGCCACGGCGCGCGCGGCAATCCAGGAGATGCGCGAGGAGGGCGTGAGCCGTTTCGCCGCCGGTGCGCTTGCCACGCCGAGCTGGAGAGGAGGGGCACTGGGCTCCGCGGAGGCACCGAGCGGTTCTCTCCACGTACGCTTCTTTGGCCGGCGCACCACCGGAATGACTGATGCCCAGGCAGAGGAGCCGTCCTCCGAGTCGGATACGACGCTTCTGGAGGACGTGCCCGAGATGTCCAAGGGACAGGCGCGCACCCGAGCCACGGAGACCGTGCCCGCCCAGGCGTCAAAGGCTCCCTCCGAGTCGGATACGACGCTTCTCTCGCAGGCTGCCGGCGCATCCGGATCGGAATCGATGACGACCCTGCTGGGAGGCGAGGGGACCAATGATTCTGAGCAGCGCTGACAAGGATGCGACGGACGCCCCGGAAGGCAGGTCCTCCAGGGTGTGCCTGCGCGGAAACGTGATAGTGACGCTGGGGCTCAGCCTCACGCTCGGCCTCACGCTTGGCCTTGGGTGCCCGGCACATGCCGAGGGTGCGCCTGCCGACGCCCCGAGAGGCCAGGCCGCGATCCAGGGCCAGCCAGCCTCCCCGAGCCTCGTCGATGCCCGTTCGCCTTTCTCGCAGGGCACCTTCCGCGTGAGGGATGATGTCCAGACGCTGGCGGTCCCCTATGGCGTGGACGTGCCGACGTGGCTCGGAGACGAGCAGCGCGAGCGCGCCCTCTTCTCGATGTCCACCTGGCGCTACCCATCTGTGGCAGATTGCTTCGTGAGGGGCGAGGCCTTCGCCCTGCTGCCCAACGTGGCCTATCCCACCTCGACGGACGGCGGCAAGCTCTCCGACTTCGTGGCGTGGGGCTCCACGTGTCGCGGGGTTACGACGCCCGAGCTCTCGGAGCTGGACTCGAAGGTCCTTCTCGCCGCAACCCCCACGAGGGCGGCGGACGTGGCAGTGGCTCCCGTCGACGCCCTCGCTGACATCGAGATGGGCGATGGCGACGACGTGCACGCAGCTACCGTGGGTACACGCGACGACGGCTCTGCCTTCGTGTGGCGCAACGCCTCCGACACGACGCTTTCCCTGAAGGCCTCTGCGGCAGACGATGGCGCGACTCTCTCCGATACCTACCAGCTCGAGGCAGACGGCACTTTCGCGAGCGACAGGGCAGGGGATGTCCTCGAGCTCTCGGGCCTTTCGGGCTCGAGCGTCTACCTCAAGCTTGCCAGGGACATGACCTGCGCGAACACCGTCTCTGGAATCTCAACGACGTACAGCGCCGGCCAGGTGCTGTACGTCGCGGTGGCCCGTGACACCCTGGCGCCAAAGGTGGGCCCAGGCAGTCTCGCCGCCACGCTCTCCTCGGGAGACGCAATCTCGGCGGATACGTGCTGGATCTCTGACGGCACGCTCACCACGGATGCCAGCGGCATCAAGCTCAGTGTGGGCGTGGAGGACGCTGCCGCCCCAGATCCCAGCCCGGACGGCGAGGAGGTCTCGGGCGTCGACGCCACGAGCGCCGAGCTCAAGCTGGACGGCGCCACCGTGCGGGGAAGCGTGAAGGATAGCGTCGCGACGTTCGAGCTCTCTGCGTCGACGCTGGGGGGAGAAGGCACCTATGACCTCTCCTCCGCGACGGTGAGCGTCTCCGACGTCGCGGGCAACGAGACGACGGCCAGGCTCTCCGACCTCCTGTCGGGTGCGAAGGACGCCACGGTGGCCTCGCTCTCCAAGCTGAGGGTGCTTTCCGGCTCGTATACGACATCCGTCAAGGTGGTTGCCACGGGCGACGAGGATGACCCCACGGACGCGGGCGGTTCCGTCACGCTGAGCAACGCTGCCCAGGTCGTGCCCACCGTCACCGTAGCCGATCCGCTCTTCTCCGAGCTCATGGCAGACGCGACCTGGAATCCCCTCACCGTGAAGGTGGACGGCAAGGAGGTCTCGGTCCAGCCGAGCGCGTTCGCGCAGGGCAGTGACCCGGACGACGCCTTCTCATGCGTGCTCCCTACCGTCACCGACGAGGGCAGGCACACGGTCGAGGTCTCCTACATGGGTGCCGGCGCCAGGTTCAGAAGCCTCTCGTCGCTCATCCCCGGAGGTGCCGCCACCGTCTCCGCAAGTTTCGTGATAGACCGCACGGCGCCGAAGGTTTCCTCTGCCAGCGTTTTGGGTGGAATCGACAAGGGCGGCGTGAGCGCGCTTTCGGATGGCAGCAAGGTGCTCGTCTCCTCGGACACGACCGTCTCCCTCAAGCTTGCCGACCTCGCCGGCGGCTCCGCCACAGACGCCTCCGGTGTCGCCTCGTGCTCGGTGATGGCGTCGCGCAGCGAGGCTGTAGGAGACGCAGACGGCGAGAAGGTCGACCTGGGCGAGCCCTTGCGAGGCGCAGATGGTTCCTACGAGTTCACGCTGGGCGAGGATGGCTACTATGACCTGGCCGACGTCCGCGTCACCGTGACCGACAAGGCCGGCAACAGCGCGACCTACGCGCTCTCGGAATCGGCTGCCGCCGCCGGCTGGGGCATCTCCGGTATCGCGGTGGAGACGGCCGAGCCCATTCAGCGGGAGGGGAGCCTCTCGTATGGCTTCTCGGTACAGACGTCGAGTCCCGACGAGGTGCGCGAGATCTCGGACGGGCGCGTGTTCTACCCGACCGACTCGACCCTGACGTACGCGGTGAGGGACCGTCTCGCGCCTCTCATCGCCGCCCTGCCGGGATTCGAGGGGCACTTCGGTGTCACGAGGACGGATGCGAAAGGCGCGAGGCAGGACATCCCCAACGTCGCCGTCGACGCCTCCGGCGCGAGCCGCCTCGTGGCGGTCCCCGGCAGGAGGGGCTGGTACCAGCTCGACGTGCCCCTCTCCTCGGGTGACTTGCCGGACGGCTGGTACTCAGCCAGCTTCAGCCACCTCCTCTTCTGGCGAGGCTCCTCGGTGGAGTTTGGCGTGGATACGACGGCGCCGCAGGTGACGGGCGCAGCGTACGAGGGCGAGAAGACCATCGCCTCGTTACCGGACGGCTCGCGCGTGCTCGCGGGCTCCAGCCGCACCATCCGCGTGCGCCTGCAGGACCTCTTCCCCCACGAGGACGGCACGAGTGCCGATGCGGCGGGCGCCAGCGAGAAGGGCACCTCCGGGCTCGACGCGAGCTCGGTCCGCGCGACCCTCTCCTACGCAAACGGCCTCGGCGCCTCGGCAGAGAAGGCGCAGACGGAGCTTTCACCCTCCGTCGGCTCCGACGGCTGGGCCGAGATTCCCTTGGAGGGCGAGGGGCTCTACTCGCTCGAAGACATTCGCATCGAGGCATCGGACGAGTGCGGCAACATGCTCTCCGCGACGCTTGCCGACTACATCTCCTCCCTCTCGGACGAGGAACGCACGAAGGAGGGCTGGGACTTCTCGTCCGTCCTCGTGGACAAAGGGACGAACCTCGCGCTCTCCGCGCAGATTGTGGATAGCGAGGACACTCCCGCCTCCGCGAACTCGCACTACCACCGCGGCGACGCCTCCATCCAGGTGAGCGTCGTGGACCCATGGCTCCCCGTGTACCGGGTGCTTGCGAGTGGGGCCTCGCTGGCGTCGGGCACCGTCGCGATTCCAGACTCGGGCTCGGAGGATCTTGCGTTCTCGCTGACGCCCGATAGCTTCCAGGCGACCGACGACTCCCAGACCACCTGGACGGCGACGGTCACGCTTCCCTGCGCCGAGGGGAGCACACTGCCGCGCGAGGGCGAGTACCAGGTGGAGGTCTCCTACCGGGGCGTCGCGCGCACGCTCGACGGGCAGGGCCCCCTCACGCAGGAGCTCTCCTTTGGCGTGGACTACACTGCCCCGAGCTGGGCATCGCCAACTTCTCAGAGACCTCGCCCTTTCCCGTTTACTCCTCTGGCGAGAACCGCGGAAAGCCCTGGGGGTGGGTCTTCGCCACCGGGAGGGAGACGGGGACGCTCTCTCTGAGCGACAACCTCTCCGGCGTTGACGCAAGCACGTTCCAGGCACACGCCGCCGGCACGGCGACGCTCTCGACCGGTTGCAACCTCGCCGCGGATGGCCTGTCGGGCACGGCGTGGCTCGCCTTCGACGGCGACGGCGCGCGTATGGCGCTCGACGGCTCCTGGGCGAGCGTCGCGGACGTTGCCGGCAACGTTGCGAGCATAGACAGCTTCGTCGCTGTGGGGGTGACGAACCTCCCGGCCGGCGCGACGGGTATCGCGATAGACATTGAGGCACCGCAGATCAGCGTCACCTACGACAACAACGATGTTCGCAACGGCAAGTACTACAATGCCGGACGCACCGCCACGTTCTCCGTGAGCGAGTCCAACTTCGACCTGCTCGCCGCATACGCCCCAGATACGCAGATCGCGGCCGCGTACCGCGACGGCGCAGACCATCCCTCCACGACGCTGAATGTGAAGGACTTCTCGCCCGTGGAGCAGCCTGACGGTACGGCCGTCTACGTCGCCTCTATCGAGTGCGACGAGGACGCGGACTGGCACCTGGAGGCTTCCTTCACGGACCCCGCGGGCCATGCCTCCAACGTTGTCTCCGACGACTTCGTGGTGGACACGACGGCGCCCTCACTCAGGGTCTCCTATGACAACGACGACGTGGCCAATGGCATGTACTACAAGGCGTCACGCACCGCCACGATCGTGGTGGACGACAGGAACTTCTCGCCCGAGGGCGGGTCAATCGACGCCGAGGCGCTCTCCGGTGGCGTGGCGCCCTCCGTAAGCGGGTGGAGCGAGACGAAGGAGCGCTCCGTGTGGCAGGCGACGGCCTCCTTCGCGGGCGAGACGCACTACCAGCTGAAGGTCGCCGCCACCGACCTCGCAGGCAACGTGGCCGAGCCCTACGACTCTGGCGAGTTTGTCATTGACATGACGGCCCCGCAGGTGAACATCGACGGCGTGGCGAACAGCACCGCATACGCTGGCGACCTCGCGCCCTCCGCGAGCTTCTCCGACACGAACCTCGACCCGTTGGGCTCGGGCACCGAGCTCGTTGGTGCCCGCACGGGTGATGCGTACTTCGACGGCGAGTACGAGCAGTCCACGGCGACCGACATGCGTACGGGCTTTGCGGACGTGCCCGCGGAGCCGAGGTACGACGACGTCTACACCTACACCGCCACCGGCATGGACCTCGCCGGCAACACGACGACCGAGACGGTGCGCTTCTCAGTGAACCGCTTCGGCTCCACGTACTACCTCACAGGCGACTCGGACGACATCGTGGGCGCCTATCTCAGGCAGCCGCGCGACGTCCAGGTGGTCGAGGTGAACGTGAGCGGCCTGGACACCTCTGCATCGCGCGTGAGCCTTGCCGCGGACGATCGCTCGCGCGACCTCGTTGCCGGGCAGGACTTCTCGCTCGACCCGAACGAGGATGACCAGGGTTGGAGTTCGACGACCTACACGCTGCCAGCCAGCCTGTTCGCGCAGGACGGCTTCTATCGCGTGACCCTCACTTCCACGGACGCGGCGGGCAACCTCTCACAGAACACGATGGAGGGCAAGGGCATAGACGGCGAAGGCGACTTCCCCGTCTCGTTCGCCGTCGACTCCACGGCGCCCGAGGCAGGGCTCGTGGGGCTCTCGAGCGACACGACCTACCTCGACCCGAGCAAGACCGTGCTTGCAGACGGCTCCGATAACCTCGGACTTCGCGACCTGACGGTGTACATGGACGGCAAGGAGGTCGCCTCCTGGGATACCAGGCAGGACGGCATGCCCATCTCCGTGCGGCTACCGTCCGACGATGCCGTGCACAGCTACCGCGTGGTCGCGCACGACCTGGCGGGCAACGAGTCGACGGCCGCCTGCAAGGGCGTGCGCGTGACGGGCAACGTCGTGGAGTACGTGCTTGCCACACCGGACCTGCTCGCTCGCGTCGTGGGAGGAGCCATCGTGGCGGTGGGCATCGTGGTTGCCGTGGTGTTGCTGGCGCGTAGGCGTCATGCGGCCATGGAGTCGAGGAGGAACCCCTTCGGACACTAGCGGACGATTCCTCGCGGCGCACGCGTCGCGAGTGTCGATAGGGAACGGCGGCCTTCGCGCGCTGCGTCGGCCGAAACTCGAGGAAAGGACAAAGAATGGCTGGTCAGATTAGGATCACCCCGGATCAGATGCGTAGCCGCGCCGGTCAGTACCGCAACGAGGCTGAGAACGTCGGCAGTGTCATCTCCAACATGGACTCCCTGCTCAACGCCCTGCGCAGCGAGTGGGAGGGTGCCGCGAGCGACTCGTACGCCGAGCGCTTCGCAGAGCTTCGCCCGGGCTTCGTGAAGGCCCAGGACCTCATCAACGAGATCGCCCAGGCCCTCGACTCCACGGCCCAGAACCTGGAGGAGACCGACTCCAGCATCGCCGCCTCGTTCCGCGGCTAGACCCCCTGCGGCGGGGCCGTCTGCGGGCGGCTCCGCCGTGGCCTCGGCTCTGCTGTTGTCCCGGCCCCACCGACCCACGCCACACAGGAAGGATGCGCATGGCAAGCCTGCTCCTCACGCTCATAGCCGACGGTTCGATGCGCGTGAGCGCTTTCGACCCGGACGCCCAGTCGGTGCTGTTCGTAGGCGCCCACCCTGGCGCAGCCGTGATCCAGATGGAGGACGGCGCCTGCACGGTGCGTCCTGCCCATGCGCACGAGGTCCTCGGTCCCTCGGGCGAGCCGATGGAAAAGGCGACCCTTCCCCTCGACGAAGAGGCCGTCTTCTCCATCCGCTCCGCCCAGGACGGCACGGAGGCGGTTCTGTTCTCCTATCCCTCGACAGGTGGCCTGCGCCGTTTCGAGAAGCGCGGGTTCTCCTGCGACGCCAGCGTCCTCATCGGCCGCAGCCCTGCCTCGACGCTCCGCTACGACTCTCCCTATGTCTCCGAGCGCCACGCGCGCATCGACCTCGTGGGCGAGGGCGTCTGCGTGACGGACCTTGGCAGCGCGAACGGCACCTTCGTGAACGGGCGGCTCATCCCCGCCAACCAGCGCGTCGCGCTCGCCCCGGGAGACGTCGTGAGTATCCTGGGGCTGAGCATCATGGCGGGCAGGCACCTGCTCGTCTCAAACAGCCCTCGTGGCGTCACGTTTGACCATCTCGAGGGCATGGGCCTGATCGACCACGACGCTTTCCGGGTGGCGTGCCCGCCCGCGAGCGAGCCCATGGGGGAGGAGTGCCTGTTCTTCCCCGCGCCGAGGCTCTCCTACACGATCCACAGACGCACCTTCCAGGTGGACGAGCCACCCCAGCCCAGCAAGCCCGACGACAAGCCGGCCATCATGCAGATGGGTCCCTCGTTTCTCATGGGGATGGCGTCGGTGTTTTGCGCTGCCAATGCCGTGCAGGGCATCATGGCCGGTGGCAGCGTGATGAGTGGCCTGCCCTCGATTGCGATGTGCGTATCGATGCTCGCGGGCATGGTGATCTGGCCCGTGATCTCGCGCTCCTACACGCGTCGCCGCGACGCGGAGGAGGAGCGGCGCCGCCAGAGCCGCTACACCGACTACCTCAACAGGATGGAGGTCGCCTTCGCCGAGGAGTGCGACAGGCAGGCGGAGGTCCTGCGCCTGCGCCGCCAGGATATGCCTGCCATCGAGCAGCGCGTGGCCTCGCTCTCGCCGCACCTCATGAACCGTGGCCTGGACCACGGCGACTTCATGGAGCTGCGCGTGGGGAGCGGCAACACCGAGCTCGACGCCGACCTCCGCTTCCCGCAGCGGCGCTTCTCTATGGAGGAGGACCCGCTGCTGGACAAGGTCTCAAAGCTTGCCGAGAACCCGCCGGTGGTGAAAGGAGTTCCTCTTGCCTTCGACCCCGCCAAGCACCCGCTTGCCGGCGTCGTCGGCCCGCGCGCCCGCGTCTGGGCATTTGTGCGCGGCCTCATGATGCAGGCTGCGGCCTACTACAGCTACCAGGACGTGAAGATGGTGCTGGTGGCCGATCCCGCTGAGGAGGCGGAGTGGGACTTCGCACGCTCGCTGCCACACCTGTTCGACGACTCCGGGACCGTGCGCTACCTCGCCTGCGACTACGACGACCTCACGCTCGTTGGCGCCCACCTCTCGCACGTGCTCGACCAGCGCCGCGAGGAGCGCTTCGAGAAGGTGACCGACTGCGGTACCTACTACCTCGTGATCTGCGCGAACAAGGCGCTCTGCGAGCGCTCAGACGCGATCGGCGAGCTGGAGCGCATGCACGGCAACCTGGGATTTTCGCTCGTCTTCCTGGGCGAGGGGCTTTCAGACCTGCCGCGTGAGTGCTCCTACGTCATCGACCTCACCAATGAGGGGGCGCTCCAGGGCATGGGGTCCACGGCCCAGCTCTCTAAGGTCGTGAGCTCCGAAGGCTCCGCCTGTATGTTCGACCGGGACGACGTCGCCGGCACCATGGTGCGCTTCGAGCCGGACGTCCTCGTGGGCCAGGCCGACGCGCGCCGGTTCTCACTCGACCTCGTGCGGGTGCGCCTGGACATGCCCTCCCAGCGCTCAGCCCTCCCCAACTCTCTTGGCTTCCTCGAGATGTTCGAGGTGGGTAACGTGGCACAGCTCAACATCGGCCAGCGCTGGGCGGACGACGACGCGTCCCGAACGCTCGTAACCCCCGTGGGCAGGGATGCCGCAGGCGAGTGCGCCACGCTCAATCTGCACGAGAAGGCACACGGCCCCCACGGCCTCATCGCCGGTACCACGGGCTCCGGCAAGTCGGAGTTCATCATCACCTACATCCTCTCGATGTGCGTGAACTACGCCCCCGACCAAGTGGCCTTCGTGCTCATCGACTACAAGGGCGGTGGCCTTGCCGGCGCCTTCGACAACGAGCGAATCCGCCTGCCGCATCTCGCTGGCACTATCACCAACCTGGACGGCGCCGCCATCTCACGCTCGCTTGTCTCCATCAAGAGCGAGCTCAAGCGACGCCAGGACGCCTTCAACCACGCACGTGACGTGACGGGGGAGGCGACGATGGACATATACAAGTACCTGCGCTACTGCCGTCGAGGCGTACTCATGGAGCCACTGCCACACCTCTTCATCGTGGCTGATGAGTTCGCCGAGCTCAAGCAGCAGGAGCCCGAGTTCATGGACGAGCTCATCTCCGCCGCACGCATCGGCCGCTCCCTGGGCGTGCACCTGATCCTCGCCACCCAGAAGCCCACGGGCGTGGTGAACGACCAGATCTGGTCCAACTCGCACTTCAAGGTGTGCCTCAAGGTTTCCGACGCCAGCGACTCCAAGGAGATGATCCGCCGCCCGGACGCGGCCGAGATCACGCTGCCCGGGCGCTACTACATGCTCGTGGGCTACAACGAGCTCTTCTGCGGCGGACAGGCTGCCTATGCGGGCGCCGTGTATGCCCCGAGCGCCGAGTTCGAGCCCAAGGTGGACGACACGCTCGAGCTCGTGGATAACACCTGTGACGCGATCGACAGCGCGAAGCCGCCCTCGACGACCGCGAAGACAGACGAGTCCGAGCTCAACGCCGTGCTCGACCAGATCTGCGCCGTCGCCAAGGCGCAGGGCAAGGAGGCTAAGCGCCTCTGGCTCGACCCGCTTCCCGCGCACATCCCCGTCGATGCGCTGCGTGAGAAGTTTGGCCTTGCCCCAGGCGGGGCCTGCGAGGCCGTGCTGGGCGAGGCGGACGACCCCGGCCGCCAGCGCCAGCTCCCCTACACGGTGGACCTTGCCAAGGCGGGCAACCTCATGGTCTACGGCGCCCAGGGCTCAGGTGCGGACTCGCTCGTGGCCACGGCGCTCTACTCGCTCGCCGAGGATTATGTGCCCGAGCAGGTCTCTTTCTACGTCCTGGACATGGGCTCCGGCACGATGACAACGCTCGCCCAGCTGCCCCAGTGCGGTGGGGTGGTGATAGCGGGCGATGCCGAGCGCACGGGCAACCTCTTCCGTATGGTCCAGCGCGAGTGCGACGAGCGCCGCCCGCATGCGCCTGCGCTCGAACTTCGCCTCGAGCGTGGTCCTCATGCTCAACGACGAGTCCGACATGATCACGCTCCTCGGGCACAAGCCACCCACCGTCGTACCGCGGCAGGACCGGCGTGGCTACGTCACGATCGGCAAGGAGACGTTTGAGTTTCAGGGCGCCGCCATGGCCGCTGAGGGGATCTCGGACGCGAAGGCCGTGGCGAAGCTGGCGCGTCGCCGCCGCATGGAGTGCTCCGGACGTGCGCGTGCTATCCCGGTGCTGCCGCACCGTGTGCACGTGGGTGACATGGACGTCTCCCAGGTGGCGGAGGGAATGCTTCCCGTGGGTCTTGGGAAGCTCTCCGTGGAGCCCGCGTGCTTCCCCCTCTCGCGTTTCCCGATGCTCGTGGTGGGCAACGATGCGGAGGCCAACGCACGCTACCTTGCCGGCCTCAGGGAGGTCCTCGCCGCGTCCGGTGTCTCCTACCTGGTGGTTGACACCGCACGCCTGCTGGGCGAGGTCGATGACAAGCGTGTGGTACAGGACCCGGAGAAGGTTTCCGAGCTGCTGCTGCCTGCGATCCTGGCGCGCGACCCGGTGGACGTCCTCGTGCTCACGAGCGTCGTTGAGGACGTCGCCGCGCTGCCCGCCACGGCGTCCAAGCAGCTCAAGGACTACATCGCCAAGGAGCAGGGCAAGGGCGTCACGGGCCTGGTTGCGGCCTGCGAGGCGTGGCGCTGCAAGTCGCTGTACGAGGACTGGTACAAGACGCTTTCCGCCTACGGCAACGGCGTGTGGGTTGGTGGCGGCTTCGGCGACCAGACCATGTTCCGCTATGCGCGCTCGCTGCCCGAATACCGCAGGCCCGCGGCGGTCGACGACGGCTACCTCGCCCTGCGCGGGGACACCGTCGCGGTCCGTCTGCTCTCTGCCTCCAATGCGGACGGGGGCGACGTGCGATGAGGTTCTCGGAGCGCAAGGACTGGCACAGCGGCTCGCGCACGCTGCAGGTCGTGGGCGAGAAGCGCGAGAAGCTGGAGTACGCGCAGGCCGAGTGGCTCGCACACTGCGGCAAATCCTTCCTGCTCCCCTTCGCCTACGAGCAGGACGCCGTGCCGCCGCGCCTCTACTACGACGTGACGGGTCTCGCCAGGCTTAGGGACTACCTGAAGGCAAAGGTGACGAGCGCCCAGTATCTCGGCATGCTTGCCACGGTGTATAAGGCGATGGTCCTCTGCACGAAGCGTGGCTATCCCACGAGCGGCATGTGCTTTGACCCAGACCACGCCTACATAGCGGATGGCGGTGCCCTGCGGCTTGCGTTCGTTCCGCTCTCAGGCGGTCCCGAGCCTCCAGGGATGGCACCCCTCGCGATGCTCGCGTACCTCTCGGCGCGCAGCCATGTGAAGTTTGTGGTCGATGACGACAACCGCCTGCGGGAGCAGCTCGACGACTTCGTCCGTCGTACTCCCGTGCTCTCCATATCCGCGCTGCAGACGTTTTTGACTGTGGAGCTGGGCATGGATCGTGGCGAGGGAGGGGCACCGTCTGCTCAGGCGGCTTCCGTCCCGCTCCATACACCTTCCCCACTCGGCAGAGGGAGTGGCACCCCATCTTGTGCGGCAGCCTTCGACATGGTCGGCATGCTCTCTCACCGCGCCTCGGCCTTCGAGGTCACGGCCCGTCAGGGCGTGGCAAAGCGGGCCGTAAACGGTGTGGCGGACATCTCGCCCACCGCACCCTTCTCTGTCGGCACCCACGTTGGACCTGCAGACGAGGTCGCTGAGTCCACGCCTTCCGCACCCGCGAGCCTGCACGAGAGCAGGACGGTGCTTCTGGGGTCGGGGGCAGGCACGACATCGCAGGCAGCGGCAGACGGTGGCCGCCGGCCGACCTACGTCCTCGTGCGCGAACGCGATGGCAGCAGGCATAGCGTTGACCTCTCAGCACCGGTGACGGTGGGGCGCTCTGTGCATGCCGACGTCCAGATCGAAGGAAACGGAAACCTCAGCCGCCGCCATGCCCGTCTCTCGACGGATGGTGGAGGGATCACCGTACAGGACCTTGGGTCGCTCAACGGGATATTCGTAAGAGGGACGCGCCTGCCCAAGGAGGGAAGTGCCCGCGTGGAGCCAGAAGAGCGCTTCCGTCTGGCAGACGAAGCGTTCTATCTCCTGAAAGAGACAAGGGAGCCAAGAGATGACTGACACAACAGAGGGATCGGACATGGAACAGGGCCAGGAGCCGGGGATCGTCGTCTCATACCTCCCCATTGGCTCGGTCGTGAAGCTCAAGGACGGTGAGCGCCCCGTGGTGGTCGCGGGGTGCATGGCGTTCGATGGCGTAACCTGCCGGCTGTGGGACTACATGGGCTACCCATGGCCGGAAGGCCGCCAAGATGCCACCAAGGACTACTTCTTCGACAGCGACATGGTTGCCGAGGTCCTTCAGATAGGGTTTTTGGACCGCGCGGCAATCAAGCACCAAAGGGCTCTTACAGCTGCGTCCGGGCTGTATCAAGAGGCCAAGACAAGGCAGGGCAAGTAGCTGCAACAATCTCGGACTGAGTTTGGGGGTTGGTTATGGCTGGACACATCTTTGTAGACGAACAGGCGGCGCTGAATTCGGCAGTTGCCTATGACGGCATCGCTCAGGACTACGCGGCAATCGAGACGAGTGCGGCAGACCTGGGAAGCGAGCTCTTTGGCGCTTGGGAAGGCGAGGCTGCCTCCGCATTTAAGGGGACGCTTACCTGCATCGACAACTGCACCCTGGCGCTGGAGCAGGACGTGCT
Source organism: Atopobium sp. oral taxon 416 (assembly GCF_018128285.1). NCBI lineage: Bacteria > Bacillati > Actinomycetota > Coriobacteriia > Coriobacteriales > Atopobiaceae > Atopobium > Atopobium sp. oral taxon 416. Next base: position 2,722,343 of record NZ_CP072380.1, on the reverse strand, counting down.
GATCCACGCGGGGCTCATCCGCAACGCGGAAGGCAGATTCATAGACAAAGACACCTACCTTGCCTCGACCTACGTCTGGGAGAAGGACTTCACGCAGGTCAGGTATCGCCCTCCCGAGCGCTAGCAGGCATCTGATGCTGCATGGTAACGAATAGTATTGGAGGTGAGAGCCTTGTCCGTACTGAGATTTAAGGTAAGCGAGCTTGAGTCGGGACAGAAGCGCATCAACGACATTGAAGGCAGGCTGCTCGACACCATTGCCACGACGTCGAAGGAGAACTTGAGCTTCTCGAGTGTCCAGTCAGGAGACTGGGCCGAAGCACAGGCAAAGGCCTCGGTCAACATCGAGACCAACGCACGCATCTTCAGCCAGGCGATGGCGCAACTCGACAAGGTGTTCGTCGGTCTCGTCTGCGAAGCGAAGACCATCCAGGGAAACAGGGATGCGCTGATGTCCGAGGCGGGGGCGTCTGTGGCCTTCGGGGACATGGTGGAGTGCGACACCGACGGCAGAGTCGGGCTCTTCTGCGACGAGGCTCGGGAGGAGATGGTGGACCTCAGCTCCAAGGTGGGGGATGCCATCGCTGCCCTCTCTGGTCTAAGAGGGGCTGGGGGAATCACCGGGAGCCTCTCCTCACTTCAAGAAGACCTCTCCCAACAGCAGGACAAGGTCCAGCGCATCTCGAAGGCGTGGGCGAGGCTCCAGTCGTCCGCGTCCGAGTTCGAGTCGGCCTACTCGAGCAGCACGGACTCCACGTCCTTGGACAAGGGCAAGTTCATAGACAGCGGAATGATCTTCGCGACGCGTGACACGATGGCCGACGAGTACGGCATGTCCGGGGCAGCGAGGGCCAACTCTGCCGCGACGTCGGTCACGAAGAGCGATACATACAAGTGGGCGAAGAGGATCCTCAGTACGCTTGGGAGCACCCTCGGGCACGCGAACGCGTTTGGTTCGATGGTAAGCTTCGCCGGCTATGCGAAGAGCCTCGCTTCTGGGGCCCCCGGGACGTTTCTGCTCAACGTGGTGGGACTGCGCAGTGACGAAGACCACTCCTTCGATCGTGCCGCCCTTGCCATCGGAGCCGAAGCCACGGGGTTCAACGCGAGCTTCTTCGGTACGGGCACATTTAAGTCTCGCTTTTTCGAGAAACTGGACGATGCGCGTCTTAGTTCCGAGGCAATTGACGCTTACGAGAACCTGCGCGATGGTGGGAAAGAAATCGGGGCGTACCTCTCGAGCAAGCTGTGCAAGAAAGCCTCTGTGGTAGCAGATGACATGGATGGACTTGCTTCTGCCACCCCGGCATTGGATGACGCCGCGAGCCTCGGTTCCTCTGCAGGCAAGCTCGCAAAGGGTGCCGGCAAGACGCTGGGGTTCGTCGGCGACGTTGTCACCATCGCCGACACATTCCAGAAGTCCAGGGAGGCGTACCAGACAACCTCCGGCGACCGTGCTCAGAAGTCCGCTGCCGCCATGGTGGAAGGGGGCGAGGGCCTCGTGAAATGGGGTGTTGGCAAGGTAGTGGGAGCTGTGGTCGGTGCCTGCTTCGGAGGCCCGGTGGGCGCCGTCGCTGGCATGGCCATCGGCTGCGGAGTGGACTTTCTCCTGGACCAAGGCCAAAAGATCTTTGACAACAGTCAGGCCAAGCAGGATATGATTAACACAGTCGCTAGCGCCCAGAGGGAGTCGCCGAGCGCCACCTTTGCGTTCGCCCCCCAGTAATCGAGGCGCCCTTTCGCACGCCGACATCAATGAAAACACTCTATTGGAGGCACACATGCTGTTTGGAAGGAAGAAGAAGGTAGACCTAGCGGACCTCACGCTCGAGGAGCTGCGCTTCTCGACAGAGGACCTCTTCGTGTTGCTCAACGGCTACGACGGCTGCGCCGTCGTGGTAAACCCGTTCAAGCTCCGCCTCGACCTCGTCGAGGAGAAAAAGCCCGAGCGGGGCCCCTGGAGGAGGGCGGTGGTGGACCGCCTCGCCCCGTCGGGCTGGGTGGACGAGGAGGGAAACCCCAACCCCGAGCTCGAGTGTGCCCTGAGGGCCCTCGGGCAGATGGGGGTGGGCATAGCGGACAAGCCGGCGTCCAGAAAGCGCACCATGGGCGTGACGCTCGGGGCGGAGGGCGCCTGTGGGGTCGTGCCTGCCCCGGGAGGCGGCTGGCAGCTGAGGCCGTTCCCGGACGACCGCAGCCTGTGGCCTGCGAAGTTCCGCGAGATATTCGTGCCCAGGCGCTACCCCTTCTCGCCCGCGGAGAGGGGAGGGCATGTCTCGTTCGCCGAGGAGGGGAACGAGGGAGAGGCGTTCGGCAGGGCGCTCGCACAAGGCGATGAGGCGACGCTCGCCGTGCTCGCGAGGAGGAAAGGCGTGGACCCCGAGCCCGCGATCAGGCTCTCCGCCTACATGAAGGGCGGGTACAGGGGGTTCAAGGCCTACGTCCAGGACATGACCGAGGTCGAACCGAGCTACGAGATGGGCTGGCGCTGGCCGGACGGCGGGCGCGGCAAGCTGCGGATGAGGCAGCTCGTGGCAGTGAGTAAGGCGGGCGCGCTGCTCAGCTTCTGCAACGCCTGGCACGAGGGGATGAGCCTCAGCTTGGACGACCCCGACGGCGAGTGGAAACGGAAGACGGCCTTTACCTCCATCGACTTCTACCCCTCGGGCGACCTCCTCGAGGCGCTCCTCGATATCCCCGACTACCCGGAGTGAGCGGCATAGCCCACCCTTTCGGATAATCGTTTAGTGCTTGGAGGCACACATGCTGTTAGGAAGGAAGAAGAAGGTAGACCTGGCGAGCCTCTCGCTCGAGGAGCTGCGCTTCTCGACAAAGGACCTCTTCGTGTTGCTCAACGGGTTCGACGGCTGCGCCGTCGTGGTGAATGCCTATAAGCTCCGCCTCGATCTCGTCGAGGAGAAAAAGCCCGAGCGCGGCCCGTGGAGGAGGGCGGTGGTGGACCGGCTCGCCCCATCGGGCTGGGTGGACGAGGAGGGAAACCCCAACCCCGAGCTCGAGCGAGCCCTGAGGGCCCTCGGCCAGATGGGGGTGGGTATAGCGGATAGCATCGCACCCCAGAAGCGCACCATGGGCGTGACGCTCGGTGCGGAGGGCGCCTGCGGGGTCGTCCCTGCCCCGGGTGGGGGCTGGCAGCTGAGACCGTTCCCGGAAGACCGCAGCCTGTGGCCTGCGAAGTTCCGCGAGATATTCGTGCCCAGGCGCTATCCCTTCGCGGCCGCGAAGAGGGGAGGGCACGTCTCGTTTGTCGACGGGGGCGAGGAGGAGGGAATCGCGCTTGGTAGGGCCCTGAACCAGGGTGACGAGGCCATGCTCGCCGCAATCGCGAAAAGGAAGGGCGCAGACCCCGAGCCCGCGATCAGGCTCTCCACCTACATGAGGGGCGGGTACAGGGGGTTCAAGGCCTACGTCGACGATACGACCGAGGTCGAGCCGAGCTACGAGATGGGCTGGCGCTGGCCGGATGGCGGGCGCGGCAAGCTGCGCCAGCGTAAGGTCATCGCCGTGAGCGAGGCCGGTGCGTTGTTCAGCGACTGCAACGCCTGGCACGAGGGTGTGAGCCTCGACCTGCAGGACCCGGACGGCGAGTGGAAACGGAAGACCGCCTTCACCTCGATCGACTTCTACCCCTCGGGTGACCTCCTCGAGGCGCTCCTCGACATCCCTGACTACCCGAAGTGAGGTGGGGGCTACCGCGTCGAAGGAAGGAGAGATAACCATGAGTCTGAGCTCGTTGTACGGCAGGCTTGACTACTACTGTGGTCAGAGACGCTATTGGCAGGGCAGCGCTGACGAGTACTCCCAGAGGATATCCAAGTACTCGGCACTGGTCGATGACCGCGAGCAGCAGCTTGCCATCGCCCGGGCCGCCGAGCCGAAGGTGACCGCTCTGACTTCGGCAAACTCTGAGGCGAGGGCAAGGCTCACAGACGTTGGGACGGAGATCGACAGGTGCGCCGGATCGGAAAATGCCACATCTGTCATGGGACGCCTGGCGGACCCGAATGACGACTCTATCACCAGCGCCTCTGAGGAGTTGAGGCGCCTCATCGAGCAGCTAGAGAGCGATCTCGAAAGCTATAGGGGGAGTCTTGAAGAGTCGCGTGTCGGCAAGTCGTACTCGGAAAGCCGTGTCAATTGCTTTTCCGGGAAGATCTCTTCCACTCAGCACGAGATCGACACCTACCACGACAACGACAATTAGGCGTACGCATAGAAGGGACGACAACCAAGATGCTTACCACAGAACAATGGCTCCCTCTGGGCTCGGTCGTGCACCTTGCAGGCAGCGACGACCTCGTCACGATCTTTGGGTACATGCAGCAGGACTTAAACACTGGGCTTGTGTGGGACTACTTTGGCCTGGTTCATCCCGTGGGCTTCACGGAGCCGGGCAACGACATCATGTTCGATCGCGACTCCATCGATGGAGTCATGTACCTGGGCTACCAGGACTTCACCTGGGAGCACATGAACGACCTGCTCAGAAAGACCGAGCCGTCGTATCTCGAGGCAAAGCGCGATGCCGCCGCAAGAGCCTCTGGTGATGGTGTGAGAACAACTGGCAAGCGTGCAAGGTAGGAGGTTTCTGTGGCTGACAAGATTCTTCTCTCCGTGAAGCTCCCCGCCACAGGGCAAAGCTATGAGTTCCGAGTGCCCTATGGCCTCACGGTGGAGCAGAGCGCACGTCTCATCTCCTCGATCCTCGCCCGTACGGAGGCGGCCCGCTATGACGCGTCGCAAGACGTTGACCTCATGCTGCTTGATGGTACCGAGCTCGCGGGCAGCCAGCTCAACCCCAACGAGACGATTGGCGCGCTCGTCGAGCAGGGGGCGCTCGTGAACGGAAGCCATCTTGCGCTAGTATGAGGAGGGGTTTGCCCCTTTGTCACACCCACTATCGGAGGTTGTCGTGGACGCTGGTACGCTCGTCAAGATCGTCGTTGTCACCGTCGTGCTCACGCTTGTCGTGATCGTCGTCGGCGGCTTTGTCATCGGTCGGCTTGCCGCAAGGAGCGTCGAGCGGGATGAACAACGCGAGAAGGGGAAGACCGACAAGAACGATGGCGGTCGCCCCTCTCGCCCATAGGGTTCCAATCCCCGTTTGGTCAGGAGGCAAGGAGATGCTGTTTGCCAGGGGCAGGGCGGGCCTTGGAGATTCAGATCTCGAGTAGGTGAGGTGCTCAAGCGAGGACCTGTTCGTGCTGCTGGGCGGCTTCGACACGTGCTCTGTCGCGGTGAACGAGCACCGGATCAGCGGCTCGCCGCATCCTCGCCGAGAAGTCCGAGCGAGGACCCTGGAAGCGACAGATGATCAGACGTCTGGGGCTTCTCGGGCTCGTGGACGCCAGGGGCAATCCCAACCCTGAGCTCAAGAGCGCCCTCAACAGACTCACTCAGATGGGGCTCTCCATCGCAAACGACAATAGGGAGCGTGACACACTGCCGGTGTCGTCATCGACGTCTTGGAGCCTGCGGCGTGGTGAAGGCCCTGGCTTCGGCGGCGGCTGGTACCTATGGCCCTTCCCCGAGGACCGCTCCGCCTGGTCCGCCTACTTCCGCGAGAGCGTCATGCCGGAGCGCGGCTATCCGTCTGACCCCGCGTCTCGTGAGTACCATGCGGCGTTTGTCGAGCGGCCCGAGGAGGACATCGTCAAGGCGTTTCAAGAGGGCAATGAGGCCTATGCGCGAGCCTATGTCAGGCGCAAGGGACTCGACGACGCGGATGCCTTCGTCGAGGCCAGCCGTGACTGCGGGATGGGTGCGACGCGCTACCCAGCGTATTTCACCGACTGCAAGCAGGCGGAGACCTCGTACAAGTATGGATGGTGCTACCACGAGATCGGCAGCGGGTCCTTCCGCGCCCGTCGCGCCATCGTGTTCCCCAAGCTGGGAATCATCCTCTCAGAGTGCAACGCCTATGCGGAGGCGCTGCCCGATGGCATTCCTGATATGTAGAACTTTGAGCCCTGTCAATATAATGGACAGGGCTCAGACAGCCAGCATCGTAGCCCTCCGAAGCGTGCCACGCCTGCATGCAGCGGGCCATCCTGTTGCACTCGGAATGCTGATTCGCCGGGGCAAATACCAAAGTCAGGTGGCAAAGGCCTCCATATGAAGTGGCTGAAGATTTAGCTGTCCAGGAGGTGGTCTATAATAAGCACGATTGCCCTGGGGTGTCCGAGCCCCTACATAGCTCCCCAACGGCCGCGCTGTGGATCTTACTGGACGCGTCCGGTAGGCGCGTTACAGAAAGGAATACAAAATGGCAGACAGATTAGGATCACCCCGGACCAGATGCGCGCCCGCGCGGGCGAGTATGATACCGAGTACAGCAACGTAAATGACGCCATCGTGAGGATGACACCCTGCTCGACGAGCTGCAGACGGAGTGGGAGGGCGAGGTCTCCCACGCCTACACCAATCGCTTCTACGAGCTGCGCCCGGGCATCGGGCACGATCCGTGACCTCATCCACGAGATTGCCGAAGCTCTGAGGACTACGGCCAGCTCCCTGGAGGAAACCGGCCAAGGCATCGCATCGCAGTTCCGCGGGTAGACTCGATATCCGGGCTGGGGCTATGAGTCGGTTATTCATGGCTTCTAGAGTTGCGTGAGAGGTTGCAGAGCAGTATATGAATGGCTTTCGAAAGGAGCGATAAATGGATTATGGGGGGAGACCATACAGACAAATGATGCCCAAAACCAAGATGCAGCTACAGGACTGTTCGCTACATCATCGACTATTTCTGATGCGGTGGGAAGCCTGTCATCGGCTGGTTCTGCAGTGAAGAGTAGCTGCGAGGGCGCCGCAGCGCAGATGATAATTGACTTTGCAGATAAAGCATATGCTGCCATGAGCAGCCATGCGAATGACTCAGATGCTCTTGCGGCCGGAGTCACCGACGCAAAGGGGGCTCTTCACCAGCAAGATAATCTCCAGGCAGATCTCTATTCAGCAGCTGGACTGATGCAGATGCCATATTATTATGAAGAGCTCGGTAGATGTATAGCTGACCTGCAGATTCTTGAGCAGATTCAGGCGAATTGTAATTCGGCGGAGGGCGAGGTGCAAGTGGTCCAAGAAGGGCTTAACGGGCTTGCCAACAGTACGACCAGTGACCTGCAGCTCTCTGATCCGGGAAGCCTCTCCTCGGTGGCACAGTTCCTAGGCAATAACTTGTGCCAGGCAGTGGCGGACATCCGCTCTGCTTACGATACCCTCAACTCGCAGATTTCTGAACAGGCAGACTATTATCGCCGGCAGAATGCCATTGAGGACCAGCGCCAGAGGGAAGCTCAGGCAGCCTCACAGCAAGGAGGGAGTGGCAATGTTACGTCTCAGCATAGACGATCTTGACTCACTCTCCACTACGCTACAGAGCTCCTCCGATTCTTGTGCTCAGGCATCGGCATCTTCTGTACAGAGTAGGCAGTCTTTGGAGGCGGGTGGCCTCATAGGCAATGGTGGAGCCGCTGCTATAAGCAGTGTTGGCGATTGGGGCTCTTTAGCTGCATCTATCTCAGAAGGACTTGCGGCTGGATCTGCCGCCGCTGCCTCATTGGCGGATACGGCAAGGTCTATTAAGGCAGCGTGTGAGGCTGTACCTCCGACTCTAGGTGGCGCTTCAGGCCCCTCTGATTCGGGTACTGTGGCTGTACAGGATGACTCTGCGGGTCTTCCCGGCCAAGCAAATGAGCTGGCATGTACGGTGGAGGGACTGGTGCAAGCGTTCTCATCGATTGTGTCCCTAGCATCGGGTTTGTCACACGGTGGGGGTCAGATTGTCTCGTTGGCTGAAGACGGTGTCGTGCAATGCAATGAACTTACAGGCAAGCTGGACTCCTATTGCTCCGCTGTTTCGAATGTGAACAATCTGGTTTCCGAAACAGAGAATTTTGCGACTGGTGACGTGCAGGCAGATAGTGCGGACACATCGCCATTGTGGTATCAAATCTGCTCCGACTTCACATCTCCTGTGGTTCAGATCGGGTCTGCGGCACAGAGTGCGAGCGACATCGCTTCGAATGAGCTGTCTCTTGCAGAAGCATTTATCCTGACAACGCAGAATATTGCAAGAGCAGGAAAGATTACGAGAACTGCAGACGGTTACCTCATCTTTTCCGCCTATAAGATGACGGCAGACAACACTGTGAGAATGACCACACGCTGCCTGGCTTCAAATGCGGAAAACTTAGAGAGGCCGAGCGCTGCTCTTGCTTCCGAACGTCTTAGTAAAACTGCGGATGTCTTAGGGAAAGTGGCTGTCGTTATGGACACGGCAGTTGGCGCCTACGATGAATATCAGGCTGATGCGGATCTCTCTGAACCTGCAAGATGGGGCGAAACTATTGCACAGGGAGCATATACTTTGGGACGAGACCTGCTGGCAAATGCTGCAGGAGAGGCAGTGGGCGTTGCTGTTACAGATGCTCTCATAGATGCGGAAATGGGTGCGACAATTGGCGCTGCGGCTGGGCCGTTAGGAGTAGTAGCTGGTATTGCGGTTGGAGTTGGGGTGTCAGTTGTCACAGATACCATCTGGAATGCTCCCGCCGATGGTGACAAGACTGTTGGAGATGAAGTCAAAGGTTGGGTTGGTAATGCTGCCGATGAGGCTGGCAGTGCAGTTAGCAATACTGCCGATGAGGCCGTCGGCTTCTTCTCTGGGATAGGAGACTCTGCGAGCGATTTCATTGGTGGGTTGGCATGGTCATGAGAGTCTCAGACGGTCCGTCCGGCATCCCAAGCAATGGTTCCGCTCCGGAGCATAGTGGGGTAGTTCGCCTGTCCAAAACTCGTCCGTACAAGCTCGAGGAGTACCTTAGGGCGACGCTCGGTAGGGATGCGTGGCGCAGGACACTGGGGCTCTGTCTGTGTGCAGCAGCTGCGATTGCGGCATGTGTGCTCATGGTCTATGTCTATCTCCATCCGGGATATGTCAGGCAGGATGGCATCTCCTCGACACACAGGGTCACTTCTCCCGCAGGGTATCTCTTTGCGGCTGTGGCCATGCTCTTGCTTGCGGTCGTCCTCATGGGGCTTGCGGTACCATACATTTATGCTGCACTTGGCCTCCCTATGGGGAAAGGCTATGGCAAGCGTTGCAAGCGCCGCCTTGTGAATATGACGAGCTCCAGGGGCGCGATGCCCACGACGGAATTCTATTTTAAGAGGCCGTGCAGCAACTTTGACGAAGTGACATTGGACGTGCGTGGTCGGACCTTGGGCTTTGGCGACAGCTCCGTTCCGCTCTCCTCTGTCTATAAGCTCTTCGTGTCACAGGAGTGGGGCATGCTCGTGCTGAGGACCACCTGGCATGGCGGGCCACGCGACGTTGTGGCCGACGTGTCAGCGCTCGGCCTCGCCGAAGTACGTTCGCTTGTGGATGAAGTGCTTGGGGTGCTGCCCGCGCAGACGCGCGTCTACGGTATTTCGCACGCTCCGAGGCCTGCTTCCTGGCTTCACAAGTCGGACCCGTGGGACTCGTGGTGCTGTCGCAAGATCCAGATAGGAAAGTGGCTCGTTCCCCATGACTACACCCGCAGGTGGAGGGGCTGGCATTTACCGCAGCCCAGTGGGGCGAGCAATGCCGTGCATAACGGAAGGGTAGGTAAGATGGGATCCTACGAAGATGTCACGAGCGGCTGGCTGCCCGTGGGGAGCATCGCGGTGGTAAATGGAGAGGCGATCATGGTGGTCGGCAGGAACGTGCGCGATAAGCGTCGCAACCTCTATGAGTATGTCATCGTGAGGTATCCCGAGGGGCTGACGGGCGAGGACGACTACTATGTTTGCCGACGCGATCAGGTGCAGAGGGTTCTGCATCTCGGCATGACTGACGCACATGAGGAGGCGCTCGAGAAGCTGCTGGATGCCGGCCTCTCAGTGCTCGATACAAGCTGGGAGCCCTTTAGCGGCTACCCGAGGAGCGATGCTCGATGAGCAAGACGCAAGAACCTGAGGAATATCTGCCTATTGGCTCGGTCGTAATGCTTAAGGGCGCCACGCATTGCGTGATGGTGGTTGGGAGGCGAGCGCACCTCAAGAGCAAGGGTGCGGAGTCCGCTGGCCCCCGCTCAGAACGCATCTGGGATTATGTGGGCTGTGCTTGGCCAGAGGGATATGCAGCGCCTGAGGCCATGATTTTGTTTGATGATGCACAGGTGAGAAGGGTCTTCTTCTTGGGTATGCAGACAAGGCAGGAAAGAAGCTTCTCTGCCAGAAACTTTGCGAGGCGCAGCAAGAGACCGGAGGACGACAATGAAAGAGACTAATCATCTGCTGCCCATAGGGACTGTTGTGACAATTAGTAGCTTGGGGACCAAGCCCCTCGTCGTAGTCTCCCACAAGGCGAGGGCAGGATCAGGGCCCGAACACGATTATGTCGGGTATCTATGGCCCGAGGGCTGGATGGGGAACGATTCTTCGCACGTCAAGTATTTTGATGGTCCTGACGTGCAGGAAGTTCTCCATATGGGCTATGTTGACGAGAACTGGCTGAGGCTGCGTGAGCTGCTGGAAGATTCTGGCAGTGGCCCCATCTCAAGAGACCAGTGGTGGAAGGGCAGTGGGCCAGCAGACGTCTAGGGTGGGCAGGCTGTCGATGAGCTCAGGAGAAACGTGACACTCAGCGCTGAAAGTTAAACCTGAAAGGCGTTTGCGCAGGTGGGAAAATCCGAAAGTACATCTCAGCACTGAAAGTTGCGCTTGCGCGTGCCGCCGGTCGGTGACAGCCGCGCTGGCGACCTTACATCCGCTCCGAAAAGTACTCGGGGAGCAGTGAGAGCACATACAGGGGCACGTTGGCGACCCAGTCCTGCACGTCAAAGCCCGCAAGCGAGAGCCTCAGGCCGCGCCCGAGTCCGTTTCTCTCAACAAAGTGAGCCTTGTCAATATCTCACCGGGCGGCACGCCGCAGTCCTGGAGATAGCGGTGAGGTCCAGCCCGGGATTGTCAGGGGCTGCCCGCTGAAGGGGGCTCAGACCCGCGCTGAAGCTGTCCACCGGTCAAATGCGTGCCGGCGTAATGGCGGGGCATGGTATGGAGGGACAGGATCCCAGAGCTCTCCGAGCTGCAGCGCAAGGCCGAGCGCAGCCTTGATGCCATCACGGCGACCTTTAGGGAAACGCTGAATAAATAGCGCCGCTGAGAGAGGCTAGCCGGCCCCACGGAATGTCCGTCTGTGGGATAATAGATATGCCTGCCAGTGCATATGTACTATCGGAGGCTTTCTATGGCACGCTAGGCACAGGTCGTGGACCCCTCGTTCGTATCGGGCGGCAGGGCGACGGGGAGGAAGGCGTTCCTGGACCAGATGGACTCCGTCGTGCCCTGGGCGGACCTTATGGCGATCGTCGAGGCAAGAGGCCGGAGGCAGGCAGGAGGGGGGCGCCAGCCCTGGCCGACGGAGGTCCTGCTGCGCATGTTCCTGGTCCAGGCCTGGTTAAACCTCTCCGACGAGGTCACGGAGGACGCGCTGTGCGATTCGCTGGCCGTGAGGGAGTCCGTGGGCTCAGAGAACGATGTGCCCGATGCCACGACGCTCCTCAGGTTCCGCCACATGGCGGGGAAGGATGAGCCCTGTCAATATAATGGACAGAGGAATCTCAGATTTTTTATGCGGTCTGCATCACCTTTGGATCGTACGCAAGGCCTCTCTCGAAACGCTCGAAGAACTCCTGCATCACCTCTGCGGGCACGCGATCTCCTATGGACTTATGCGGGCGGAAGCGGTTGTAGTACGACTCGATTAAACTCGTGTGCCTTGTGCTTGGTCGTGGATGCGTCTAAGAGGCGCTTATGGTAGTACCACTCGTTCTTGAGCGTGGCGAAGAAGGATTTGGCTACAGCGTTGTCGTGGCAGCTTCCGGTTCTCCCCACGGAGAGCCTCACGTCGGGTACGGCTGAGCAGGCGGTCAGCTCTGAGCTTATGTACTGGCTGCCTGGGCTGCTTAGAATATGGCCCCTCCAGCCACGTATCCGCGCGAATATGCCATCTTCAGGGCAAAGACGACAAGGCCTGCCCTCATGTTGTCCTGTATGCTTCAGCCCACCACCATGTGTGTGCACAGATCGTGTGCGACGGCGAGATATATAAAGCCTGCCGTGGTCCTGCGATAGGTTGTATCGCCCACGAGCTTGGCTGTCGGCACGGGGCACGAGAAGTCCCGTCCGATGAGGTCGGGACGCTCGGGGGTATCAGGTGCGGGCACCGTCGTCTTCTTGGAGGCATTGGATCAGATGCCGCCTATCCCAGTTCAGCCATGCACCTGCGCACGCGGTAGCGAGTCGTGCCTGTAAATTTTGCGTAACTTTGGATCTCCTGTGAGCTTGGATCAGACCTAGCGAAAGCTAAAGCGCCTGTCGCTTTCCTCCCATATCGCGCAGATGGCTTCCTTGATAGGACCCCATAGGTCCTCACCGCCTTTGGCCTTGAGCCATCTGTAGAAGTGAGCCCTGCTCACCTCCAGTACGCGCTCCATCATCGAGACGCTGTAGGTTGCCCTCTTCTCCAGCATGAGCTAAAACCTGTCCTTCAACAGAGGCTTCCGGCGAAGAAGGCTGCCTCTTTTTTAGGAACTTATTTTCGCTTTCGAGCTCGTGTATGCGCCTGTTGGCCCTGTCGAGCTGCTTGTGCACCTCGGTCCTTGCCTGGGTCACCCTTTTGGTCTTTGAGTGCTTGATGATCCAGTCGTTTAAGGTCTTGTCGTTGGCCTCAAGCTTCGCGGCGCATCCTTTGATGCTCTTCTTCGGGTTGGCCTTACGTGCCTTCCTGTAGTAGTCGATAGCCTCGAGGCAATACTTCTTCAGTGTAGTGTTTGGGTGTTTCCGGCTTCGTGCGGGACTTTGCCTTCTCTATCTCGCTTGCACTTAGCGACATCTCATCTCTTCAATCTGTTGGCGGTGCTGAGTGGGTATCTGGACAGAGCATATCTGTTGTTAGTCCCTGAATCCCACTGTCCACCAAAAGATTACAGCTCAGAGGACGGCTTCGAGGACGCCATGACCGCGATGGTGCTGATCGCCGCGATGCGCCTGTACATGAGGGTGTCTAACTACCTGGAGAGGCTGAACAGGGAGATAGAGAGGCACGCCTGCTTTGTCGGGGTCTTCCCGAGTAAGGCGTCGGCGATCAGGCTGATCGGGTCGGTCCTTACCGAGGAGAACGAGTGCAGCTCGATGCAGAGGAAGAGCTACTACGGATAGGACTTACGCGCAGCTCTTGCAGGTGGAGGACGAGCTCGCAAAGATAGCGCGCAACCAAAGGGACATGGCGAAGGCGTAAGGCAGGGAACATGGCAGCGATTTTACACACGAATTCGGACTTGACCAGCAACACCGCCAAGGACTACCACATCGCGAGAGCACCGCTGCCCGTCATCGCGCTTTCGTATGGTGGTCAAGCTCTCGCATCCAGTTATTAGCCTAGCTGGCCCTTAGGCAGGACAGATGTCAGCGCACTGCAAGAGGGGATTTTCTCGACATTAAGGTCTGACCGGAATTCGTATGGACAATGAGATCGGACTATATACTATCTGCAGAGATGCAGCGTCTTCAAATCAAGATATTTATCTTGAAACGAGCATAGAAGTAGAATTATCGAGCTTCAAGTTTTATTATTCTTTTTGTTAGAGGGAGCACTGCGTGTAGCCCAGTGTCTTTCAAAACGTAACCTTGTCTAGTATGGATATGAGAAAGATTCAATGGTTTTCTTTACACTTGACTACATTACCTCTCTTCATGCTACAGACTCGCTGGTACGCAGTATCTTTATATTTGTTATGCTCCTCATAGGACTTATCTTTAGTCTTTTGTATTTGAGAAACAAACTCAATACTCGGATGCGTGATGTTGCACTTGGTTCGTTAGTGTTTTCCTTGGTGCTCTTAGGCATCCAGACTGAACAATATTTACAGCTCTCTCAGCGGATGTCTCAGACTGAACGGATGAGTGGTTTTATCGAAGGAGTGGCAACCGATCAAGGAGTTCCAGAGGAAGAAGTGTTGGTAAACTCGACAGCTCTGAAAGACGGGATTATTGTTCGCTTGCGGGATGAGGATTATCTCGTGCATCTTGGTGATGACAACAACTCCTATACCCTCGAGGAAACTCACATCATTGATCATCACGTGTATGTGAATGGAAAGCATTGATGGATATTTACACCCTTGTTGCTATTAAATTTGCCCTGGGTATGTTGGTTATGATTTTGCAGATCAATATTCTTGGGAAGTATGAATTCTCGCTCAATACTCCCTTAAACCAGATACAGAACTATGTCTTAGGTGGAATTATTGGTGGGGTAATTTATAACCAAACTGTTTCGGTTCTCGAGTTCTTAATCATTCTACTCATCTGGTCTTTGGTTGTAATCATCACAAAGATTTTACGAGAATCGAGTTCGATCTTTAAAAGGGCGGTATCAGCGGCCCCAGAACTTTTGGTGTGTGCAGGAAAAGTGGATGTTGCTCGCTGTGCCAAAGTCGGATTGACAGCGGAGCAGTTAAGCAGAAGTTTGCGAGAGGCAAACATCTCCTCTATTGAAGAAGTAGGCTCTGCCATTATGGAAACAAACGGAAGGCTCACAATCCAGCGTAAAGAGGATGTACGAGCTATGTGCCCTCTGCCTTTGATTAGCGATGGGCAGATAGTGGCAGATGGGCTTATGCTTTCCGGCAAAGATATATCGTGGGTTGAACAGCAACTTCAAATTGCCGGCTTTTCTTCTCCCCACGATATATACTTAGCTACGCTAGAGGGAGATGCTCTTCACCTCATACCCTACAAAGAAACATTTTCATGATGGCGGGTTCTCATTGCTAGTGCAACGGTAAGGGAGAAAAATAGCGACTTATGGCTTCTCGCAATATGATGGTATTTGCGACAAAACAATCAAAGAAGTCACCATGAGCCGCTATCGTCATCTCAGCTTGAAGATATCACGCTTCTTCACACTGAAGGCAAGAACATATCCAAGATCGCCAGACAGCTGAACAGAAGTAAAGTGGCTCAGCTGATTCGACACTGAAATCAACCCCGAAAGAGTGCCCGCCTCCTTCGATCCGGGGGCTTAAGCCGCCATCAGCCCTAAGCGATACCAGTTTGAGGAGCGTCTCGTAGCTAAGTAGCTGGTGGAGCCGCTCGTTGTTGTACTGCTTAGCGTAAGCCTACGATGAGCCTTCTTGAGCTCGGTGGGCGCTTTGTACTCGTTGATCCTTACGCACTCACTCTTGAGGCCTCTAAACCCTCTCTTTTACGATAGCGTTGTCGACCCACTTCCATGCTCTGGCAGATGTTTCAGCAAGCCAGCAGGCCCTTATACGTTGCAGCGGAGAGGAGCGATCCCTGGTCGAAGTTGGCGCAGGAGAGCTTTTCTGTGCTCCTCCAGTGCCTGGTGCATGCACTCGCACACACCTGCGGCACCCATGTCGGATGAAGTCCTTCCGGCCCACGACGCAGCGGAAGAACCAGCCGATCACACAGATCAGATACAGGTACAAGCCCCCTATCGGAATGTAGGTGATCTCGACGCTACCTGGTTGGGGAAGCGTATCGCCTTGTTCTTCAGCAGGCAGGAATGCTTCACCGAGCTTTTGGCCGGCTTGGGACAGGTTGGGCGCACACCCATCTTCTCCATGAGCCTTCGCGCCCAGTGCCTCGATTCCTCGAGCTCACGGCTTATCCTTCCCACACCTGTATAAGGGCTGCTTCAGGTGGACGTTATCCACGATGTGCATGGAGCGCTTGCGATTCGATCCCTCGAAAGAGCGCCTACGCGGCCCTTGACCTTGTAGTAGGTGAGCCTGGGGATCTACAGCTACTGGAGCTGCCTGACCACGCTAACCCACCATCCCGGGTCGATCAGATCCTTCCTTGGAATCGAGGTCGATTCCGTAATGTACAAGCACACGGCGTTGAAGATAGTCGCGCTCGCCGACCTCCTCCCGGTGCTCGTCGCACTCCCGCTCGTCCTCGGACGCCGTGAACACGCGTGCTATCTCAAAGGTAGCCTTTACGACCCAGTTCTTGACCAGGTTGGGGTTTAGGTCGTGCTCAAAGGTAAGCTCGTTGACGGTCTTCTTTGCGTGCATGACCTCGATTGTGACCTTTGCCTTGAGCTCGGTGGGGTGCGGCTTTTCCTTCAGCATTCACAAGCCTCGCTTTGTGTGCTTGTGCACACTGTGCGGGTTCTCTTTTGAACGTCAAATCGCTGTCCATATATTGCAGGCCACATTATAGGATTGATCTTTTATACTTATCACGTTCGCTAAAAAATTGGCAGAGGAGAGGAATTACTGTGCCAAAGCAAGCCAACGTGAGATATGGTGCAACTGAAGTGAGCCCCCAAGAGGTTCAGAAAGCCGCAGAAGGTCTCTACCAGGGCGGATTCTTCTGCTGTGAGGCAGTTATGTCTGCAATCCGTACCGCATTTCAGATCGATGTCCCTGAAGGGGTCATTGCAATGTCTTCCGGCATGTCTATCGGTGTAGGCCGTTCCGGCTGTATGTGTGGTGCACTCAACGGCGGCATCATGGCAATCGGCATGTTCTTTGGCCGCACCACACAGGGCGGCCCGAAGGATCCAAAAGTTAATCGGTGCATGGCTATGACGAAAGAGTTGCACGGCTGGTTCCGTGAGGCCAACGCAAAGCATGCTACCTGCTGTCGTATCCTGACCCGCGGGTTTGATATGGTCTCAGGGGAGCACAAGCAGCAGTGCATCGCATTCACTGGTCTGTGCGCCGGCAAGGTTGCCGAGATCCTCTGCCGTGAGCTGGAGGTCAAGAATCTGGACTCCGAGCCTATCAAGGGCCTCGACAAGCCATTCCTGCCCCCACAGAAGAAGGAAACGGTAAACGCTCAGGTAAGATGTCTGATCCAATAAAACGTGTTCCAATGCCGATCTGCGGCGTGATGGTGGGTGCCGCAGGGTTGGGCAATCTGCTGCAGAGCTACTCAGAGGTGCTGCGGGGTATCTGTGGGGTTTTCTCGCTCTTTCTCCTTACCCTCATCATCATGAAACTCTGCAAGTATCCGCAAGATGTAAAGAAGGACTTCCAGAATCCGATTACAGCGGGCGTCTCAGGGACCTGTACCATGGGTTTGATGCTGCTTGCCACCTATATCAAGCCGTCTATGATGCCGGTCGCCTTCGGGGTTTGGTGCGCTGCGGTGATCCTGCACTTCATTCTGATTGTGTACTTCACCGCCAAGTTCGTCTGCCATTTTGAGCTCAAGAACGTCTTTACCGTTTGGTACATCGTCTATGTTGGGATCGCAACCGCTGCAGTCAGCGCCCCGGCGTTTGGGCAGGAGGTGTTTGGAACCTTCTGCTTCTGGTTCGGGTTCGTCTCACTGATCGTCCTACTCATCCTGGTCACGGTCCGCTACGTCAAGATTCCCGTTCCGGATCCGGCAAAGCCGCTGATCTGCATTTATGCGGCGCCTACGAGCCTCTGTGTGGCAGGTTATGTGGGATCGGTGGCGCCGAAATCAGTGGAGTTTTTGCTCGGGATGTGCCTGGTGGCAAACCTTATCTATGTGTTTGCCCTGATCCAGAGCTTCCACTATGTCACCAAACGGTTCTATCCGAGCTGGGCGGCCTTCACCTTCCCGTTCGTCATTACCGCTATCGCGACCAAGCAGACCGTAGCCTGTGCTGCAAAGCTTGGGATTGCGCTGCCCTGGTTGCAACCGATCGCGCTGGTCGAGACCATCATCGCAGTGATCTTTGAGATCATCGTCTATGCGCGTTACATGCAGTTCATCTTCGGGAACCCAAAACAGCAAGTCTAATGTGTATATCGCCATTCCCATCAGAGAGGGTATCTTCGGTGGGAATCTCTCTATACTTCCGATAGGGTGATGCACTGAGTGTGGCAATAGGTGCCGAAGCGTGAAGCTCCCGTGCATTTGTAGGAACTTCCTCAAATAAATTTTGCGATTCCCACCTGGGCGTTGTATACTTTTAAAGCTTTTCCACACAGCCCCGTAATCTCTGTAGGAAAAAGCGTTTCTCATTAAGTATATGGAGGAGTCAAGTGAACAAGCCGACTCACTATGCTAAGCCAGGCGAAGTTGAGCGCAAATGGGTGCTCATCGACGCTGAGGGCGCAACGCTCGGCCGTTTAGCCACGACCGCGGCAATGGCACTGCGTGGCAAGAACAAGCCCCAGTACACCCCGAACACTGACACTGGGGACTTTGTTGTCGTTATCAATGCTGATAAGGTCCAGCTTACCGGCAACAAGGCGATGAAGAAGTCTTACTGGCGTTACTCTGGATGGCTGGGCGGTCTCAAGACCGAGAGCTTCAAGGAGGCTATGCAGAAGCATCCTGAGCGTGTCGTAGAGCACGCGATCAAGGGCATGCTCCCCAGTACCAAGCTCGGCCGCAAGCAGGCTACTAAACTTCACGTCTATGCTGGCCCTGAGCATCCTCACACTGCACAGAACCCCGTTAAGATTGATTGGAGGGATTAGCCGTCATGGCAGACAATAGCGCTGTATATACCGGAACCGGCCGCCGCAAGGAGGCTACTGCCCGTGTCCGTTTGATCCCCGGCACTGGCAAGGTCATCGTCAATGGCCGTGACGCACTGAGCTACTTCGGTCGTCAGCAGCTGATCGACAATGCCCTCGCACCGTTCCACGTGACCGACACTGAGGGACACTTCGATGTCTATGCCAACTGCGACGGTGGCGGCATCAACGGTCAGTCTGGTGCTCTTCGTCTGGGCATTGCCCGCGCACTGCTTTCCGCAGGCGAGTACCGTGCTGACCTGAAGAAGGCTGGCTACCTCACCCGTGACGCACGTGCTGTCGAGCGTAAGAAGTGCGGCCTCAAGAAGGCTCGTAAGCGTCCGCAGTTCTCCAAGCGTTAGACTACGGTTTCATATCTGCTTGTTTGGACCCATGTGCTTCGGCAGATGGGTCTTTTTGTTGCTTGAATCAAAGAAGGTGTGAGTCTCAATTGTGGCAGTTGTGCAGTGACCGATGTTTTTATGCTCTTGTACCTTGACCCCGAGGGTGATGTGGATAAACCTCGTACCATAGAAAAGTCAAACACGTTGGAATAGCGAGGAAGCATGGTGCTGGCAGGCGTCGGAGTCGATATCTTAGAGATCGCACGGATGGAGCGCGCACTGAAGCGCACTCCTCATATGAAGACACGGCTCTTTACGAAAGAGGAGCAGGAATACTGCGATAAGTCAGGGTGGCCCGCCGAACACTATGCCGCGCGGTTCTGCGCACGTGAGGCAGTGCTCAAGGCGTTGAGTACCGGGTTCTCGCAAGGGGTTGGCTGGCAGGATGTCTCGGTGACGCGCGATGAGTTGGGACGGCCCCGTGCGCTCCTTAAGGGGAGGGCGAAAGAGATCGCCCAAGAGCAGGGTATCCAGGAAGTAGCCCTTTCGCTTTCACATACCCATGAGCTGGCGATCGCCAATGCGGTGTGTGTCTCTGAGGAAGTCAGGCCCAAGAAAAAGGAGGCCTCGGATCCGCGCCGTACCCTCGATAAGGCCTTTCGGGAAGCCCGCTCCGTTCTGGACGATCTGGACAACATTGAAGATGAAGGTGCGACTCCTGAGCCTTTAGAAGGCTCGGATGCGCTAACATCAGAACAGAAACTATTGCAGAATCAGGGCGCCTCGGGAAACCCTGCTGGCGAAGGGGATGAACATCGTGCAACCAGTTCTAAACGTTGAAGACGTCAAAGCGGTTGAGAACGGCCTCTCCAAAGAGGGAGTCAGTGTATCTGAACTGATGCGCCGTGCCGGCGGTGCGGTGGCCGATGAAGTGATGCGCTTAGAGGATATCAGAAAAGTCGCTATTTTAGTCGGCTTTGGCAACAACGGGGGCGACGGATGGGTCGCCGCAGCGCAGCTCTTCCAGCACGGGTACGACGTGACTGTGGTGTCACCGATTGAGCCCGATGAAATCAAGAGCGACATCGCGCGACTGGTAGCCCAGCATACCCGTGACGCCGAGGTTCCGATCGTGGTCGGACCGCCCCGCGAGGATCTGGAGCAGCTGCTGGAAGATTCCGACCTGATCGTCGATGCGATGCTCGGGACCGGCTTCCACGGTGAGCCCAAAGCACCCTTTGATATCTGGATCAATACAGTGAACGCCTCTGAGGCCCCCGTCATCGCCGTCGATGTGCCGTCGGGACTCTCTGCACAGACTGGCCATGCGCCCGGTGAGTGCATTATCGCGGACGAGACACTGACGATGCTGTGCCTCAAGCCGGGGCTGATCTCAGATATGGGCCGCGACGTGACCGGCGGCATCGTGGTTGCGCCCTTGGCGGAGCAGA